>NZ_JAUORS010000028.1:0-40489 GCF_030548165.1 Oceanobacter sp. 5_MG-2023
TGGAATTGGTAGACACGCTGTGTTCAGGTCGCAGTGAGCTATGCTCGTGGGAGTTCGAGTCTCCCCCTGGGCACCATTATTTTTCAGTAATGACCCTGTCGTTACCCTGTAAAAATAACGGTGCAGCAAGATGCAGGAAACACTGGCCGGAACAGTAACTCCGGGACTGGACATAACCAGTCAATAAAAATGCCCAGGTGGTGGAATTGGTAGACACGCTGTGTTCAGGTCGCAGTGAGCTATGCTCGTGGGAGTTCGAGTCTCCCCCTGGGCACCATCCTTTGTCCGAATCCGGACTGTCTTGATTTTCTTCTTACGTATTGTCCTTGTTTTTTATTGTCTGTTTTCCAGTGTTTGTCTACGCTTGGCTACCCCACGCCTGTCACACATCACTCCTCGACAATAAACGCCGACACGATACCATTAATGGCCCCAAGCAACGGACTCAAGTCAGCTCTTTGATGGCGGCGGTAATACCTTCAACCGTCAGCGGATACATTCGATTTTCCATCAGCTGCTGAATCATTCCGAGTGAGCCATAAGGCCCCCACCATCGTTGTGGTGTTGGATTCAGCCAAACGACATGGGGAAACCGCTGAGTAATACGTTGCAGCCAGACCGCACCGGCTTCGTCATTGTAGTGTTCGACGCTACCGCCCACATGGGTTACTTCGTAAGGGGCCATGCTGGCATCACCAACAAAGATAACCTTGTAATCACTGCCGTATTTATGCAGTACATCCCAGGTGCTGATACGTTCCTGATGGCGACGGTTATTGTTACGCCAGACGGATTCGTACACGCAATTATGAAAATAGAACCCCTCCATATGCTTGAACTCAGCACGGGCAGCAGAAAACAGTTCTTCGCACGCACGAATGTGTTCATCCATGGAACCGCCAACATCAAAAAAGAGCAACACCTTGACGGCGTTATGACGTTCGGGCACCAGTTTCAGATCCAGATAACCGGCATTCTGGGCCGTCGAGCGAATGGTGTCGTCGAGGTCAAGCTGGTCAGCGGCTCCCTGGCGGGCAAACTGGCGTAAACGACGCAGAGCCACTTTGATATTACGAATGCCGAGTTCAATGCTGTCGTCGAGATTGCGATAGTTGCGTTCTTCCCACACTTTAACAGCTTTGCGATGGCGGCTTTCGCCCTGCTCGATACGGATGCCTTCAGGGTTATAGCCGAATGCACCAAAGGCCGAGGTACCACCGGTGCCGATGTTCTTGCTGCCTCCCTGATGACGTTTGGTCTGATTTTCCAGTCGCTCCCGCAGGGCCTCAAGGATTTTATCGAGGCTGCCCAGCCCCTGCACTTCGGCTTTCTGGGCTTCGGTCATCACCCGCTCCAGCTCCTTGCGCAGCCAGTCATCGGGCAAGTCCAGTTCCTCCAGTGCTCCAGAGAAGGATTCCAGGCCACTGAAATAGGAAGCAAAGGCACGGTCAAAACGATCGTAGTATTTTTCGTCTTTGACCAGACAAAGCCGGGCCAATGCATAGAACTCGTCAGCATCGGCAAACACCAGCCCTTGCTGCAACGCCCGCAACAGATCAAGGTATTCCCGCACCGAAGCCGGAACACCGGCGGCACGAACGGTCTGGAAAAAATCAATCAGCACAATCAGCTCCGGCGGCGGCTCATAAAGGCGAGTTTTTCTAACAGTTGTACGTCTTGTTCATTTTTCACCAGCGCGCCGTGTAGCGGTGGGATTGCCTGAGTTCCCTGTTTGTTTTGCAGGGCATCCAGACCAATGTCGTCGGCCAGCAGAAGTTTGAGCCAGTCGATCATTTCAGAAGTTGACGGCTTTTTCTTCAAGCCTGGTACCTGACGCAGGTCGAAGAATACATCCAGTGCCGTCTGTACCAGCTCCTGTTTGATGTTGTCAAAATGCACATCGACGATACGCTGCATGGTGTCGCGATCAGGGAAGTCGATATAGTGGAAGAAACAACGCCGCAAAAAAGCATCGGGCAGTTCTTTTTCGTTATTACTGGTAATCAGAATAATCGGCCGGTGTTTGGCAACGATTTTTTCCTGGGTTTCGTAAACAAAAAATTCCATTTTATCGAGTTCCAGCAGCAGGTCGTTGGGGAATTCGATATCGGCCTTGTCGATTTCGTCAATCAGTAACACCACCGGCTTGTCGGCGGCAAAAGCTTCCCAGAGCTTGCCCTTGACGATGTAGTTCCGAATATCGTGCACCTGATCGGAACCCAGTTGGGAATCCCGTAGCCGCGACACCGCATCGTATTCATACAGGCCCTGATGCGCCCGGGTAGTGCTTTTGATGTGCCATTGAATCAGTTCGGTGCCCAGGGCATCGGCCAACTGCTCCGCCAGCATGGTTTTGCCGGTGCCCGGCTCACCTTTAAGCAGCAAGGGTTTTTGCAGTGTGATCGCGGCGTTGACCGCCATTTGCAGCTGTGGGGTAGCAATATAGTCGCTTGTCCCTTTAAAGCGGCTACTCGTGGGACTAGAATGTACATCAGTCATGCGAACTCTCCGGGGTTTCAGACATCGCAGTATAAAACACCTGCCTCTATTAAAAAGTCTCGCTATCACTCATGAAAATTATCAACCCTGCTGTGAATACCCCTGATCAGCATCCAACAAGTACTGGCCTGGATAGTTTTCAGAACAATTTCATATGGTTAAACATCACAAAGCAAAAAACCGTTACCTGCAATAGGGCCAGATCACCCTATCACTATGATTGTGCCTAATGTCCAACGATGACGCTGTCATAAAAATGTCATAATTGTCGGGGAGTATCCTCGATTTGTTTGTACCCGCATAAAACCAACCGGATGAGCCATCTCTGTATGAACGATACGACTGCAAACGCGTCATCACCTGAGCTGAGCAACAGCCAGCTCTCTCCGAGCAGCCACTGGCTGAACTGGCTTAAAATTGCCGGTCTTGTTTATTTATTGCTAGTTTCTGTCTCCATTATTGGAGGTGGCTTCAAACTGGCGGCCGGAGAGCACGCCAAAGAACTGTTCGATTTTGCCAGCAACCCGCTGACCGGCCTGATCGTTGGTACCATTGCAACCGCCTTGATTCAGTCATCCAGTACCGTCACGTCTATTATCGTTGGCCTGGTTGCCGGCGGCTTGCCAGTCAGCATCGCTATTCCCATGGTGATGGGCGCCAATATTGGTACAACAATCACCAACACCATCGTAAGCCTGGGTCATGTCCGCAAGGGTGATGAATTCCGCCGCGCCTTTGCCGCTGCCACCGTGCACGATTTTTTCAATCTGGTGTCGGTCGTGATATTCCTGCCACTGGAAATCATGTTTGGAGTGCTGGAAAAGATGGGAGGGTTTCTCGCTTCCCTGATGGTTGGAGCCGACTCCCTGTCGATGCATGGCTTTAACTTCGTCAAACCGCTGGTCAAACCTCCGGTGACCTTTATCCAGCAACAACTGACCTCCCTGGCACCTGATACCGCCTCTGGCATCCTGATGGTGGTTCTGGGTATTGCGACCATTTTTGTGGTGATCACCCTGATTGGCAAACTGTTGCGCTCCTTGCTGGTTGGTAAGGCCAAGGCGATTTTACACTCTGCTGTTGGTCGTGGCCCGGTATCCGGTATTGCTTCCGGCACCCTGATGACCATTCTGGTGCAATCCAGCTCAACCACCACCAGCCTGATTGTGCCGCTGGCCGGCAGTGGTGTTTTCAGCCTGCGCCAAATCTACCCATTTACTCTCGGTGCCAATATTGGTACTTGTATCACTGCTCTGCTGGCAGCGACCGCTATTACTGGAGTCAATGCTATTTTTGCGCTGCAAATTGCCTTGGTTCATCTGCTTTATAATGTTTCCGCTGTTATACTGATTTACGGTATTCCCTTATTGCGTAACATTCCATTGTGGGCTGCGGAACACTTGTCCATTGCTGCCTCTGCCAACAAAATCTATGTTGGTGTCTATATTTTGGGAATATTTTTTGTAACACCTCTGGTGCTGATTGGTGGCTGCCAGTTACTGGGTATTTAATCGGCATTTAAAAGAGTTGGCTATGAGCGAAAACAAACAAGAATTACAGCGTAAAATTGAAAAAATGGAACT
This sequence comes from Oceanobacter sp. 5_MG-2023, assembly GCF_030548165.1. NCBI lineage: Bacteria > Pseudomonadati > Pseudomonadota > Gammaproteobacteria > Oceanospirillales > Oceanospirillaceae > Oceanobacter > Oceanobacter sp. 5_MG-2023. The sequence goes on from NZ_JAUORS010000028.1 coordinate 4,083, forward strand.
GCGTCTGGCGGAGCTAAAAACCCGCCTTGCTGCAGTGGAATTGGCAGAACAGCACGAAGCCGTTGATCATCTTGATGAGTATCTGCAAGCAGTGGATCACGAATACGACAGCCTGCGCGCTTTCTGGCCTGTCGTGGTGCAAGAGTTTCGTACCCTGCTGGGAAAGAAACCCTGAGCCATTGGTAAGCGCTGCCCTTTCAGGCAGCGCCCAGGGTGTCCCCACTCACGCCCAACCAGTCAACACAGCCATCATCCGCTGCCTGGCTCTCATATAGTGGCCAGTGGCCGCTGACAGACGTGTCAGTCGTTTTCAAAGGCCGACAGGTCCAATACCTCTGCCGCCGCCCTGAAGGCTTCCTGAGTCGCTGGCGCTCCGCAATATGGCAAGCTGTGCAGCAACACTTCACGAATTTCCTGCGGCGTACAGCCGTTATTCAACGCCCCACGAATATGGCCTTTTAACTCAGCCGGCGACTTTAACGCCGTGAGCATGGCAATCGTAACCAGCGAACGTACATTACGCGGCAAACCATCACGCTGCCAGGTTGACCCCCAGGCATGTTCGTTAATCCAATCCTGCAAAGGCTCCGTCAGCGCTGTGGTATTTTGCTGCGCCCGCTGGACAAAATCTGCCCCCATAACTTCGGTCCGTACCTTGAGACCATTCGCCTTGCTCTGTTCCGACATAAACATTCTCCTGCCAGTCGTAAAACGGTGATAAGTATCAGAGCGTCAGATTATCAGGAAAGAAGATTCCCAGAACAATAAGGCCAGAAGATCAGACCTCACACCAGTACGACATGGATTGCCGCACCGGAGCAGGTGGCCACGGATCGCCCTGACGGGCAACCCGAGTGAGGTCTGGCAGACATAACGAGCACCCTACACCGCAGGTGGTACGCTTTGGTGAACGCGTTGGTGCCGCTCCCGGATTTTTTCCGGGTTCAGTAACATGCTGGCCAGTGCAGGTAGCAATACCAGAGCACCGAGCATGTTCCAGAGGAACATAAAGGTCAGCAGGATGCCCATATCAGCCTGGAATTTGATCGGTGACAGCATCCAGGTAGCCACACCGATCGCCAGCGTCACGCCGGTAAAGCTGACCGCCTTGCCGGTAGAACGCAGGGTTTCCAGATAGGCATCCTTCAGCGACAGGCCAGAAATCAGCAGCGCCTCCAGTCGGTTGTAAATATAGATGCCATAGTCAACGCCAATCCCTACTCCCAGAGCAATCACCGGCAACGTGGCGACCTTGACGCCAATTCCCAGCCAGGTCATCAATGCTTGCCCCAGTATCGAAGTCAGCGCCAATGGCAGCAGGATACAGGCGACCGCAGTCAACGAGCGGAATGTCAGCAGACACAAACTAAACACCACCACATACACAAAAATCAGCATAGTGTCTTGCGCATCGGCGATCACCTGGTTGGTGGCGGCTTCGATCCCGGCATTACCGGAGGCCAGCTGCAGGCGCATAGGCACTGCATCTATCTTGCCTTCGGCAATGGCATCCTGAATGGCGTCGGCCCGCATACCGAAGTACATCTCGTCCACCTGATCGTCGTATTCTGACTTGAAGGCTTCCACCGCATCCACCACGGTTTGTAACGTCTCCGCCTTGTGGTCGTTCAGATAGATAATCACCGGAGCCATGGAGCAGTCGGCATTCAGCAGCCCACCCGGTGCCCGCTGGATGGAGGTATTCAGAATGGTTTGGTTGCGCGACAGGGCGTACCAGTTAAGGTTGCCTTCATTCATCGCCTTGGTCACCAGCTTGGAGACCGTGACCAGCGACAAGGCAGACTGTACGCCGGGTACGTTTTCCATACGCCACATAAACCGGTCGAGCACATCCATCACCTTGAAGGTGTTACACATCTCGATCGGGGTTTCGGCCATCACCACCATCACGTCCGAACTGGTGGAATAGCTGGCTACCATAAAGTCGTTATCGAGGTTGTAGCGCGAGTCTGCCCGCAGTTCCGGCGCGCCCTTGTCCAGGTCGCCAATTTCCAGATCCTGGCTGTAATACACGCCAAACGCCCCCAGCACCACGGTCAGCGACAGCACCGTAACGGCGTAGCGTTTATCGGTAAAACGACCCAGCCATTGCCAGATCACCGGATTGGCTTTTTCGGCCTTTTGCGCCTGGGCAATACCGGCGGGACTGATGCCAATGTACGACATCACAATCGGCACCAGTACCAGGTTGGTCACGATGATCATGGCAACCCCGACCGAGGCCGCAATGGCCAGTTCCTGAATCACGCCGATATCGATAAACAGCAAGGTCAGAAAACCCATCGCATCACTGAGCAGCGCCAACATACCCGGCACATACAAACCGCGAAAGGCCTGACGTGCCGACGACATCTTGTCCAGCCCCTGGCCGGAATGAATGGCAATGCCATTGATCAGCTGCACGCCGTGACTGATACCGATGGCGAACACCAGAAACGGCACCAGCACCGAATACAGGTCGATACTGAACCCCAGCAGCGCCAGTGCTCCCAGCTGCCATACCACCGCAATCAGCGAAGCGGCAATCGGCACCAGCGTGCCTTTGGGGCAACGGGAATACAGATACAACAACACTGCCGTCATCAGCATCGCTGCCAGAAAGAAGTAACCAATGGACACGGCACCATCAAGCAAGTCACCCAGTTTTTTGGGCGTGCCGGTGATGTAAATGCGAATGCTGTCGGACTGGTAGTGATCGCGAATCCGCTCTTCGAGCTGGTGCGACAGCGCCTGATAACCAAGCTTTTCTCCCGTTTCCGGGTCACGCTCCAGCAGCGGAACATCGATCACCGTAGACACAAAATCGTTGGCGACCAGACGGCCCACCTGCCCTGATTTGAGAATATTCTGGCGTACTTGTTCGATACTGGCCGGACTGCCGTCATAATTGGCGGGAATCACCGGGCCACCCTGAAAGCCTTCTTCGGTCACTTCGGTCCAGCGGGTATTGGGTGTCCACAACGACTGCATGCCGGAGCGGTCAACACCAGTCACAAAAAAGACATCGTCGTTGATTTTACTCAGCGTTTGCAGATAGGCATCGTCAAAAATATCGCCATCGACGGCGGCCACGGCAATCTTGATATTGGCCATGCCGCTTTTCATATCATCTTTATGCACCAGATAATTCTGGATATAGGGGTGCTGCAGCGGAATGTATTTTTCGATGCTGGAGTCCAGCCTGATCTGGGTCAGGCCAAAGGCAAACACCAGCGTCAGCAGTGTCAGTACCATCAACACCAGCGAGCGATTGTTAAACAACACTCGCTCTAACAAGGGCTCTGTCTCTGGCGACAGAATAAAGTGTTCCGGCTCGGTCGAATAATGATGTTTCTGGGTCATGATTACTGCGCCTCCACAATTCGGGCAGCGCTGATCAGCTCACCACGACGATTAATACGCTGTATACCCACTTCACCCACCAGCACAAACCCCTCTTCGACGGCGGCCAATGCGGCAACCCCCTTGCGGCCTGCCAGGTTGATGATTTGAGTAGCCTGATTATCCAGTAATATCACGGTGCCTGAATTACCGACCAGTACCCGGCTACCGTTATCCATAGCCAGGCCCTGAAACAGGGTCTGTTCATTATCTAGCGCTAATTCGCGCCAGTGTGCCCCGGCATCGGTTGATTGAAACAGATGGCCTCGTAACCCCATCAAGGTCAGCTGATTCGCACTGCTGATCATGCCAAACAGTGAGCCATCATAAGGGGACTCCAGTGCTTGCCAGCTGTCACCGTTATCCGTGGATGTCAGGATCAATCCCATTTCGCCAACAATAAACAATTGGCCATACGCGGCCTGGGTCAGGCTGTTCAGGTGAGAACGTTCCGTTAATGGCAAGCGCGAGGTAAATTCGCTCCAGCTGTCACCGCCGTTATGGGTTTCAAACGCCATCCCGTAAGCCCCGACGGCCAGACCATGCTTATCATCAAGAAACAGCACGTCCAGTAACGGCTTGGTTGAGCCAATCGACACATCGTACTCAGCGTCTTCAACCGCAAACATGGCGGTTTCCAGCACGATTTCGGCTTCCTCGAGTGCCTCTTCGTCGCGCTCGTCAGTCTCTTCAAGGCTGGCCAGCGCTGCTTCCGCCTGACTTAACAAACGCTCAGAGGCTTCAACCATGGCGTCGTTGGCAACAAAACCATCCAGCTGCTTGCGCCAGTTCAGACCGCCATCCTCGGTTGCCAATATAATGCCGTCATGGCCGACAGCCCAGCCATGGCGTGCATCGGCAAAACTCACAGCGGTCAGGGTCACGCTGACAGGCACTTGTGCCTGTTGCCAGCTCGCTCCCTGATCATCGGAATACAGGATATGACCAAAAGCCCCCACTGCCACCAGCCGCTCACCGGCCTGGGTGATATCAAGCAGTAAGGCGGTATGGGCTTTTGCGCTGGTTTGCGCGGGGGTTTGCAAGGGATCGACCCATTGTGCCAATGCGGTCGTGGTCACCAGAGACAGGGTGACCATAAAGCAATATGCCTTGATCAGACGCATCAAGAACTCCGTTATTATTATGATGTTGATGGGACAGGCAAGCAGCTCTTTATGTGAACAAAAGGAACAACTCTATATCCTAATACTTGGATAATCGCATGCCTTGAAGAGTTTGCCAATACAGTAGCGCATTCAATAACAGTCCAGACCAGCCCGAATCCGGGCTGATTGATGCCTGGCGTAGCGGCTCTAGTGCCAACAAGAATAGTCGCGAATGCGGTCGTTCGCCGGGTTCATCCACCCGGATGGCAAGTCAATCGGCGTCGACCCTGATTACCTCAACCGGCAGATCAAATCGCCGGACGTCGTCCTGACCGGATTCCAACCCGGTGATGCTATAGCGGCCACTCGAAAGGTCATGAATCACAGTCGCCGCCGACAGTACCCCCGGCAGCTCATAGAAACTTTTCAGCAGCCCCAGACCGACCCGTTGTAACTGGCCATCGGCCCCATAAAAATCCGCCAGAGCAATCTGCCAACTGTCTTCATCTATATAATAGACCCGTTTGCGATAACGGTTACTGGCACCTTTTTTCAAGGTACCGTCCACCACCCAGACACGATGTTTTTCAAACCGCAGGGCGGAGCTGGCCAAATGCCCCGGCCCTAGCAAGGTGTCATCACCCAGGGTTTCAAAACGGTAATTGTTGTAAGGGATATACAGCTCGCGTTTACCCAACAGCAACCAGTGATATGACTGCGATGAACCACTGAACAAGGTAATGTCTTCTGTCCCCCGCAGGGTCGGGTCCCAGCCATCCGGCCAGGCACCTTGCTGACGACGATAGCCATACTCTCGCCCTTCTTTTACTTTCAATTGATCCGTGACCCGTAACAGCCCGGCTCCGATAGCGCTCCACTGGCGCTGGAACAAGGTCATGTTTTTGCGTTCGGTATGACCAGTACGCCGGTCCGGTTCACACTGTGACAGAGGCAAGAAACAACGCGATCGCTGCCAGTAATACAGGTAGTTTTCTTGCACCCGCCAACGGATAGCTTGCCGGTGCTGGCCAGATACCTGTATCTCACGCCATTGCGCCTGGAGCTGCTCCCCTTGCCAGCGAGCGGCATGGTTCCAGATGGCTTGCACACCACTGTCCGGTATCGGGAACGGAATGCCTCCCCAGGCATAATAAAACCCGGGGCCATCCCGACTGGTTTCGGTCCGAATAACGTTTTGGTAGGTTTGTTCGTACACCATATCTGGTGCAGCCGCGGTACGGCGAGAAGGATAAACCGGCAGATAAAAACTGTCGGGATAACGTTCCAATAGAGCCTGCAGGCCCGGAGTTACAAAAGAACGATAGTCTGGCAGATTGCCTGCCGCGATCCGAAACAACGCGGATTCTCCGGCAAAAGGGTCAATATGAGGCTGCCCTGCCCGCTGATAACCCAGCGGTGGCATGCGCAAGCCTCCCCGCCAGTCCGGGATATCGGTGCCGTTACCGGCTCGAGTGGCTCCCAGCGGGGTTAACTGCTCCGACAGGCTGCCGGCACGTTCCAGCCGCATGGCCAATGCGGCATCGTCCAGCTCGGCAGCAAGATAATCCGCAGGATAACTGACCTCAAGCGCCTGGACTCCCGGCGTCAGCCACCCCCATAACGGCCATGTTAATAACCACCAGCGCCACAAACAGGACATCCTCCAGCATCACTCAGACAACAACGCAGCGCCTGGCGGGTCAGGCCAGGCTTTTGCTCACGATTTCATACACATCACGGGACAGGTCTGGTTGCGCCGCAACCCGTTCCAACTGTTCTTTCATCTGTTCCGACAGTGCCGGTACCAAGCGTCGCCATTTGGTTAATGGTGTCAGCAAGCGTGAGGCAATCTGGGGGTTGGTGGCATTCAGACGAATAACGGCATCCGCCAGCAAGCGATAACCACTGCCATCCTGAGCATGGAAGTGACACAGCGCCTGATTGGCAAAAGCACCAATCACAGAGCGAATCTTGTTCGGGTTACGCCAGTCAAAGGCTTCGTGCTCCAGCAACTGCTGGATACGACTGAGTGTACCAAGATCGGCAGAACCGGCTTGTACCGATAACCACTGGTTCACCACCAGCGCATCGTTTTGCCATTGCTGGTAGAACGCTTCCAGGCTCTGTTGTGCCAGCTCGTCATCACCACTGCAAATCAGGGCCTGCAACGCCGCCATCTGATCGGTCATATTGTCGCTACTGCCAAACTGCGCCAATGCCTGACGAACTCCGGCATCGGACGCTACGCTCCAGTAACTCAGCGCCAGGTTTTTCAGCGTGCGGGCGGCCATTTGTTGTGGCTCTGGCTGATATTCGGCATGACTGAGCAGACGTTGATAGCAGGCAGCAAACTGTTCGTTCAGCGCCATCGCCATCGCCAGACGCACCCGTTGACGGCCAAGGTGAATCGCATGAGGGTCAACCTGATCGCTGAACTCAGCAATATAGGCTTCTGACGGCAAGGTCAGCAGGTAGCTGACCATGGCTGGATCAAGAGTATCGTCAGACAGCAGTTCGGCCATCACCTGACGAGCGTCCTCCGGCAGTTCAAATTCATCCAGACGGGCCTGGTCGATCCAGCCCAGCATCAGACGCTGACCGGCGTCCCAGCGGTTGAACCCATCACTGTCATGCTGCAGGCGGAACAACAAGTCTTGCGCACTTTGTTCAAACTCGACCTTGACCGGTGCCGAGAAGTCACGGAATAACGACAGTACCGGCTGGCTCTCCAGCCCGGAGAACACAAAGGTTTGCTCGGCTTCGGTCAAGTGCAGCACCTGGCTGGCTGCAGTCCAGGTTTCCATACCCGCGGCGTTCACCGAGGGGGTCACCTGTACCGGCAAATCCTGACCATTGGCATCAAGCAGACCCAGCTGTACCGGAATCCACATCGGCTGTTTGTTGGTTTGTCCCGGGGTGTCCGGGCATTGCTGACGCAAGGTCAGGTATAAGGCCTGCTCGTCGGCACGATAGTCAACCTCCGCGCTGACCACTGGCGTACCCGCTTGCTTGTACCAACGCTTGAATAAAGTCAGATCAATACCGTTGGCATCTTCCATGGCAGCAACAAAATCATGGATAGTGACGGCCTGACCATCATGGCGCTCGAAATACAGATCCGACCCTTTGCGAAAACCGTCGGCTCCGAGGATCTTGTGGATCATACCCACCACTTCTGCGCCTTTTTCGTAGATGGTTACGGTATAAAAGTTGGCGATTTCAATAAAGGAATCCGGCTGTACCGGATGCGCCATCGGGCCGCCGTCTTCGGCAAACTGTACCGTACGCACCATACGGGCATCTTCGATACGCTTGACTGTGGCGGAGTGCATATCCGCCGAGAAGCTGGCATCCCGGAACACAGTAAACCCTTCTTTCAGGCTGAGCTGGAACCAGTCGCGGCAGGTTACCCGGTTGCCCGACCAGTTGTGGAAGTATTCATGGGCGACAATGGCTTCGATACGTTGATAAGCGGCATCGGTGGCAGTGGCCGGGTTGGCCAGTACACAGGAGGAGTTAAAGACGTTTAAGCCCTTGTTTTCCATTGCGCCCATATTGAAGTCATCCACGGCCACAATCATAAAGATATCCAGATCGTACTCACGACCATAGACTTCTTCGTCCCAGCGCATGGAACGCTTGAGTGCGTCTAGCGCATATTCCGTCTTGTCGATATTCTGTGGTTCAACAAAAATTCTCAGGGTGACATCGCGACCACTCATGGTGGTGAAATGGTCTTCCTTGTGCAGCAGGTCTCCCGCCACCAGCGCAAACAGATAGGCCGGTTTACGGTGTGGGTCAAGCCAGCTTACCTGGCGGCGACCGTCGGCCAGGGTTTCGTCCGCGATACAGTTGCCGTTCGACAGCATTACCGGGTAACGCTCGCCGTCGGCAATAATATGGGTGGTGAACACCGACATCACATCCGGGCGATCCAGATAATAGGTAATACGGCGGAACCCTTCCGCCTCACACTGGGTACAGTACATGCCACCGGAGCGGTACAGACCTTCCAGCGCGGTATTCGCTGCCGGATCAATACGCGTCACAATGCTCAGCTGGTGCTGTTGTGCCAGACCGGTGATGGTTAATGAATCGTCGGTCACAGTGTAGGCATCCGCCGCCAGCGTGGTGCCATCCAGCGCCAGTTGCAGCAGCTCCAGCTGTTGACCCTGTAATTCCAGCACACCGGACTGATTGCCGGCGTTATTGGCTTCGAGCGTCAATACCGCGGTCACAACGGTGGCATCCTCTTGCAGCTCAAACGTCAGTTCCGTCTGGTTGATCCAGTATTCCGGCTGACAATAGTCTTTCAGGTAAATACTTTGGGGTTGGGCATCACGCATGGATATTTTTCCTTCTGAAGTCGGTTCACTCCGCCGCCCTGGCCATCGAATCATGAAAGGCCTTGTGATCAGGCGGGCGTATTAATCAGATCGCATCAATATGAGTCAGAGTGACCTGATAACTGGTGTATTTGCGCAGATTGATGACGCCACTATCCAGCATCAGATACTGCCCCTTGATACCAAGTAGCCGCCCTTGCAGCTCTGGTGTCTTGTCCAGGTTGTGGCTGGTTACCTTGGTGGGGTATTCCAGCACAGGGTAATGAAAACTGTGCGACACAGTACGACTGGCGGGTAACCATTCAATGGAATCGTCGCCCAACTGGTCGGTCAGTACGCGAATCGGGTCGTCGAGCTCGGCCAGCAAGTCATCCCGGGCGGCTCCCAGGTCGAGTAACGGGTTCTGGCCTTTCAGCATCGTCCGCCAGTTGGTTTTGTCGGCAACCCGTTGACGCAGCAGGTCTTCCAGCATTCCGGACACACGACGGCTGGCAACTCTGGCAATGGCCATGCCCTGTACGGCCCCCTGATCCAGCCAGCGGGTGGGCAGCTGACCGGCACGGGTAATACCGACCTTGATGCCGGACGAGTTGGCCAGGTAAACATAATGAGGCTGAAAACATACCTGTTCTGCCCAGTCCGGCTCGCGGCAGGTACCCAGATGAAAATGACAGGTTTCCGGGCTCATCATGCAGCGGTCGCACTGGGCCAGTTTGCTGAAACAGGGATAACAATACCCCTGGCTGAAACTTTTCCGGGTGCTGCGGCCACAGGCACAACAGTGAATGGCACCTTGCCAGCTCAATGCCACACGCTGGCCGATCAGGGCATTCATATCGATCTGGTCACGCCCCAGTGACAAGCGGTAAGCCACTTGTCCATCAGCCGCAGCCGTCGCGGCCATTTTGCTGAGCGCACCCTGGTAACGGTCGGTCATGGGCTTACTGCAGCGTCAATGGCTGAACGTCATCATCACGGCCAATGGTCTCAACGTTGCCACTGGCACAGGCGCCACCGACATAACCTACCCGTTGTTCGGCCGGTACCTGATGGGTAATTTCATAGTGCAGAATGGCTTCCATACACAGTTCGCGCTGGCCTTCCTGCAACGCGGTGCCGTTGGGCCATTTGCCCAGCGCCACGGCGTTTTTGAGGTTTTCATAGACGGCCGGGGTCAGCGACTGGATCAGATCTTGTAATGTCATCGTTTTATCTCCAAACAATTTACGTATCGGGGGCAGCTGGTCGCTTGCTCGGCCACACCGTGGCCAGCAACATGCCGGCGATCAAGCCACCCAGGTGCGCACCATGAGCAATACCGGTCAGGCCCGGTATCAGACTGTCACTCATCATGGTCAGCAGCAGCCAGCCCACCATCACAGGCAGCAGCATGGCCGGGATGGAGTACGACAGCTTGCGCTGATATTGCCGCCAGCCGACCCAACCCAGCAGTCCCAGAGTGACACCGGACAGCCCACCAAAACCGGGGCCGCCATACCACCACTGCACCAGGTTGCCCACCAATCCGGTGATCAGGGTCAACAGTAGCAACATGCGCGAGCCATCATGCTGTTCGATACTGCGCCCCAGAATCCACCACCACATGCTGTTAAACACCAAATGGACCAGCGAAAAATGCACCAGTATCGGTTTAAGCCAGGCCAGCAAGCCGATGTCCAGATAGGTGGCCAGCTGCATCCGCTGCTCCGGCCACAGGCCATCTCCGGGTTGCACCCAGGCCAACCAGTCGGTCGAAATGTGCATCCAGCCAAAAATCAGTACCAGTACCAGGCTCATTGCCAGAGTCACCGGTACTTGCGCCAGGGTCAGAATAAACGCCACCAGCGGCCGGGGCTTACCGGTCTCGACCTCTGGTTTGCCCAGCTGGCCTTCCCGCCACTGCTCGACCCAGCTCCGTACCTGGGCAATATCAGCCTCATGGGCCAGGTACAGGTGTTGCTGACCCTCCACCATGATCACCCGGTGCGCGATACGATGCGCCCATAATTGTTGTGTGAGCGGCGACAGATCAACCGCCGCATCCGCCACCAGTACCAGCAAAGCTTCCATCAGCGCTCGTTCTTGTCCACTCTGACCCAGGTGAATTTATTGGGCTGTAGTTGATGTTCAGTATCCATGCGATAGGCCACCAGGCGGCCATATTTCACGGCACTATAATCGATACACGCCAGATTGGTACTCAAGGGTGACGGAATACCTGACATCCAGTAATGACCAAAAAACAGCGGTTTTTCTTCCGTGCTGTAATACAGCAGCTGGCGTTTCTCTGCCTCACTCAACAGCGAATGCTGTAAATCCTCTGGTAAGGGATCGGGCTGAAACAGGACATCGCTGTAGCGCTGGGGGTCATGCTCCCAGAACTTGGTGCGGAAAAATTGCCGTACAAAGCCATCGGTAGCGGTCATGGAGCGGCCTTGTGGCAGCTTCAGCGAGGTGCCACGCAGCATCCGGTCAAGGAACTTGTGCAGGAAGCTGGCAGGATCAACCGATTCCAGCAGCAGCTGGCGATCCAGCTGATTACCACCGTAGCGGGCGATATATTCGGCGATCATATCGCTGTCCCAGCAAGCGTGTACAACCCGAAAATGGTCGTATTCGGCAAACAGTGGCCGCTCCAGAAACCAGTCGAGCATATCGTTCAGCTCTTGCGGATGGTGGGCAAATTGCTCCATCGTCGCTTCAACAATATGGCTGTTGCGGCGTGTGTGTTCACGTAAAAACGGTTGCCGCATACCGGCGGGGGCCTTGGTACAGTAGGTAATCAGGTTGTACTCGTGATTCCCCATCAGCATTTCTGCTTCACCGGCCTCGACCATATTCCGCACGACTTCACAGGCCAGTCGAATATGAGGACCACGATCCACAACATCACCCACAAACACGGCCTTGCGCGTATTATGACGATAAACGCCATGCTGCTTGCGATAACCCATTTGCTCCAGCAAGGTAACAAGGGTATCGCCACAGCCATGTATATCCCCGATCAGATCATATCCCTGGTGCATATTCAGTCTCCAAGGTTACTGCTCCAGCCCAATTTGGTGCGGCATATCTCGTAGAAGTTATGCCCTTTGGGGTGAATCAATTTAAACTTGTGCGCTTTTTTCCGGATGGTAATCACATCACCGGGCGCACATGGAAGATGGGTTTGACCATCACAGCTGAGCGTTGGATAAATATCCAGATCGCCATCAATATGGATTTTGATTTCGCTTTTGCCATCCACCACTATAGGCCGACTCGACAAGGTATGTGGAAACATCGGTACCAGTACCAGAGCATCCAGTTTGGGATGCATGATCGGCCCGCCACCGGATAACGAATACGCCGTCGAACCGGTCGGAGTGGACACAATCAAGCCGTCTGACCGCAGGTTATAAACGTACTGTCCTTCGATATACAGGTCGAAAGCAATCATGCGAGCCGACTTGCCCGGGTGTAACACCACATCATTCAGGGCCGCAGCCCCACCGATCGGATTACCATCCCGTTTGACTTCTGCATCCAGCAAAAATCGCAGTTCACTGGTGTATTCGCCATGCAAAACCGCAAGCACTTCGTCACACATGGTGTCGCCAGGGCTGATGTCGGTCAGAAAACCAAGACGGCCACGGTTAATACCCAGTACCGGAATATGGTACTTGGCCAAAGCACGAGCCGCCCCAAGCAAGCTGCCATCACCTCCGACCACAATCACCAGGTCGCAGATTTCACCCAGCAAATTGACCTTGCTGACCTGCATATTATGGCCCGGAATCACCTCAGCAATGCGATCGTCGAGAATGACGTAATATCCCTCATCGGTCAGAAAGCGGGATAATCGCTTGACGGTTTCAATGACCTTGTTACTGTTCAAGCGGCCGATAAGGCCTATATTACGAAACTCTTCCATCACCTTAACCCAAGTCGTTGTTATCGATGCAGCCTGTAACCGGCGCTGCGATGCCACCCAATCCTGCCAAATGGATACTGCCAGTGTCGGGAGAGTGAAGTGCGCGATTTATATCACAGCAACTACCAAAAGGCTTGTTGACCTGACGCATGCAAATCTCCGAAGACGCCTTTTTCCAACTGCCAGACAAACACATCCGTGATTTGATCTGGGCGCTGACATCGCCCTCATTACTGGCCTGCCCCTGGTCACCATCCCAGCCACCATGGCTGGAATCCCTCTGTCAGCAGGCCGGTTGCCCGACCCAGTGGCACCACACCAGACGCAGTGAACAGAGCCGCCTCGGGCTGGTGTTTGAGTCGCTCTGGCACGAATGGCTACAGCACAGCGGCTGGCGCTGGGATGCCAATATCCAGATCGCCGGACGCGATCGTACCCTCGGTGAACTTGATCTGCTGATCGATAACGGTCAGCAACAATGGCACCTTGAACTGGCCCTAAAGTTTTATCTTGGCATTGGCAATGACTGGATCGGTGCCAATCGCCGGGATCAACTGGCGAACAAATTGCGCCACACCTATGAACAGCAACTCCCTCTGGCCCGCCATCCACAGGCACAGACACTGCTGGCGACACGGGGCTGGTCTCCGCGCCGGTCGGAAGCCGTCTTCCGTGGTTGCCTGTTTTACCCGGCCAATCCTGCCATCACGGCCCAGCGACCGGCGGAAGTGAATCCTCACCACTGGCAAGGTCGCTGGTGTCATGCCAGTGAGTTGCAAGAACATATCCGCACTGGCCATTGGGTCATTCTGGCCCGCGATGAATGGCTCAGCCCGGTCTTGTCTCCAGTGGCCGCCAGCGCAGCCGATATCGTGCAATTGCTGCAGTGCCATTTTCGCTATCTGGATATCCCGCTCTGCCTGGCCCGGGTCAGGCCACTGCAGCCATACTGGGCAGAGCAGCAACGCTGGATGATTGTTGCAGATCATTGGCCCAACGGACGGACCTGATCGACCTGGCCCTCAGCAGACACATCGACATCCAGGCCGATCCCCCGTCGGCCCTGCAACCCGCCGCCATGAATCAGCAGAACAGATTGCCCCTGCCACAACGCAGCATGCTGTAACCAGGTGTCGACCAGGGGCGCACCGTACACCGGATCGAGCGGTAACCCCTGACGGTCAAAGGCGGTGATTTGCCCTCGCAACGCATCGGATTGCGCCCCGAAGCGGCGCATGCTGCTGGCAACAATCTGCCATGACCGACCGGCAAACAACCGCTGCCAGCGTTGCGCCAGAGCGCCATGATCGGCAACGGTATTCACCGCCACCAGATGTACATCAGCGGGCAGCCTTGGCAACAAGCGCTCGGCTGTTGTCCCGCTGCCGGCTGCCAGCCACACCTGATCATATCCGGCACAGACAGCCGCCAAGGCCGCAAATGCCTGCGCCCCGGGATCTTGCTGGTCATCGCTATCAAGCCCTGACAACAGCGCCATCTCTGTCGATGCCGCCCAGGCCCCACCCTCGCCGATAAAATAGCTGTCAGTCGCCGCCGACCAGTGGCGCTGCCAGTCCGGGTCATAGCGCTGGCGATAATCAACTCTGGACTGGAATACCAGCTGCATGCCCCAATCGACACAATCCTGCAAGGTTGCCGTCAACGGCACATCGTCATAACCCCGTACCAGGCCGGTTGTACGAACCCCAGCCCACTGCCCCAGAAATGCCACCGCATGCAAATGATTTGACCAGACACCTCCCGGCGTTACCCAACCGGAACGGCCACTGCCCTGCCAGGGCTGCCAGTGACACAACAGTTTGAACAGCTTGTTACCCGACAGCACCGGATGGATACGATCCAGCCGCAACACAGACACACCGGATGTATCGATATCAGCCTGAAGCGGAAAACGTTCCACCTCCAGATCATGGCACAAAGACAGCAACTTCTGGGCAGCCCCACAACCCGTCAAAGAAGAAAACACAGCAGTCATTCCTTATCGGCTGTTACCCCAAAAGGTCAATCAACCCGTATTGAACGCCACAGCACAGTGAATAATTTGTCGCCGCCATCATACTCTTATTAAAGAAGGCTCTGGCCAGAGTCGGATAGCTTAATTGGCAAGCTGGTCAGCAGCCCCTGAAATCCGTATTTGGCCAGCACTCACTAACCGGCAACAAGTCAGGCAGCATAAGCCTGACAGCACAGCCGCAGCATCAACCCAGAACAACAAATCCCCCTACTGGGGATACCCCGAATCATTCATAAAAGTTACTTAAAAATACTTGGCCAAAATTGATATTTTGCGTAAAAAACGACCTCGTTTTTTACTGTTCATGGCAGAGAATGTGCAGAAGTTCCTTGCTTCAGGCTTGACCAAACCCAGGGGTCTACCTATAAAGTGTCGCCACAACTGGGCTGAGTTAACACGTATTTAAGGGTAAAACGGAGAATATGGGCAGATCGCTGGTAATTGTGGAATCGCCTGCCAAGGCGAAAACCATCAATAAGTACTTGGGTAAGGACTTTATCGTCAAGTCCAGCGTCGGCCACGTGCGCGATTTGCCTACATCCGGTTCCGCGTCAACAAGCGATCCGAAGGAGCGTGCCAAACAGGCCGCCCTGACGCGCAAAATGTCGCCGGAGAAAAAAGCGATCTACAAGGCTCGCAAAGCCAAGGAACAGCTGATCAACCGCATGGGCATCGACCCGGAAAACGGTTGGGAAGCCCACTACCAGATTTTGCCAGGCAAGGAAAAGGTCGTCGACGAACTCAAACGCCTGGCCAAGGATGCCGACCAGATTTATCTGGCGACGGATTTGGACCGCGAGGGAGAAGCCATCGCCTGGCACCTTCGTGAGATTATTGGCGGCCAAGACGAGCAATATCGTCGAGTGGTATTTAACGAGATCACCAAAAAAGCCATTCAAAAAGCCTTTGAACAGCCCTCCGACCTGAATATGAACCGCGTCAATGCCCAACAGGCACGGCGCTTCCTCGATCGCGTGGTGGGCTTTATGCTGTCGCCACTGCTGTGGAGCAAAATTGCCCGCGGCCTGTCAGCCGGACGTGTGCAATCGGTAGCCGTGCGCCTGATTGTCGAGCGCGAGCGGGAAATCCGCGCCTTTATTCCAGAAGAATTCTGGGAAGCCTTTGCCAACCTCAGTACCGACAGCGGTGAAGTGTTACGGGCGCAGCTGATTCGCTATCAAGGCAAGGAATTCCGCCCCACTAATGCCGCCGATACCCATGCCCTGATCGACCAGCTGAGCAAATTGCCCTTTGCCGTCAGCAAGCGTGAAGACAAGCCCACCAGCTCCAGGCCGGCAGCGCCATTTATTACCTCCACCCTGCAACAAGCGGCCAGCACCCGCATGGGCTTCAGCGTCAAGAAAACCATGACCCTGGCCCAACGGCTGTACGAAGCCGGTTACATCACCTATATGCGTACCGACTCCACCAACCTGAGTCAGGATGCTGTCGCCAGTGTGCGTGACTACATCCAGGACAAGTTAGGGGAGCAATACCTGCCCGACCAACCACGCATTTACAGTAGCAAGGCAGGTGCACAAGAGGCGCACGAAGCCATCCGGGTTTCCGATGTCACCCTGCGGGCCGCCGACCTCAGCAGCATGGAACCGGATGCCCAGCGCCTTTACGATCTGATCTGGCGTCGTTTTGTTGCCTGTCAAACCGCCGATGCCAAATTCACCAGCTCCAGTATTACCACCAGTGCTGGCGATTTCGATTTAAAAACCCGTGGCCGGGTTATCCGCTTTGATGGTCATTTGCGCGTACTGACCTCCGGTGGTGGCAAGGACGATGACGTCTTGCTGCCCGATGTGGCCGAAGGTGATCACCTCAATCTGATTGAGCTGGAACCCAAGCAGCATTTCACCAAACCATCGCCGCGCTTCTCTGAAGCCGCCCTGGTAAAAGAGCTCGAAAAACGTGGTATTGGTCGCCCATCCACCTACGCCTCGATTATTTCCACCATTCAGGAACGTGGTTACGTCAGCCTCAAGGGCCGTCGTTTTTACGCTGAAAAAATGGGCGATATCGTCACCAGTCGTCTGGTCGAAAACTTCGATGACCTGATGGATTTTGGCTTTACCGCCAGCATGGAAGAAAAGCTCGACCATATTGCCGATGGCGACAGCAACTGGACCGAAGTACTGGATAATTTTTACGGCGGCTTCCAGAAAAAACTGGACAGTGCCGGTGAAGACGGTGGCATGCGTCCGAATACCCCGGTCGATACCGATATTCCCTGCCCGACCTGTGGTCGCCATATGCAGATCCGCACCGGCTCCACGGGTGTCTTCCTCGGCTGCTCCGGCTACTCACTGCCGCCCAAGGAACGCTGCACCCAGACGCTGAACCTGATCCCCGGCGAAGAAGCCATCTCCGCCGATGAAGACGAAGAAGCAGAAAGCCGTCGCCTGATGGAAAAACGTCGCTGCCCGATCTGCGACAACGCCATGGACAGCTACCTGCTTGATGAACAGCGCAAGGTACATATTTGCGGCAACAACCCGGATTGCGTCGGCGTTGAAGTCGAAACGGGCCAGTTCAAGATCAAGGGATACGACGGCCCGACACTGGAATGCGACAAATGCGGCAGTGAAATGCAGCTCAAATCTGGCCGCTTTGGCAAATACTTTGGCTGCACCAACAGCGAATGTAAAAACACCCGCAAGTTGCTCAAAAGCGGGGAAGCTGCGCCACCGAAAATGGACCCGGTCCCCATGCCGGAACTGAAGTGCCTGAAAGTCGACGATACCTATGTATTGCGAGACGGCGCATCGGGCCTGTTCCTGGCCGCCAGCCAGTTCCCGAAAAACCGCGAAACCCGTCCGCCACAAGTACAAGAGTTATTAGCTCATCAGGCGGAACTGCCACAAAAGTACCACTTCCTGCTGGATGCTCCGCGAACCGACAAGGACAACAACCCTTCCGTCATTCGCTACAGTCGCAAAAGCAAGGAACAGTACGTGATGTCGGAAGTTGAAGGTAAGGCTACCGGCTGGTCAGCCTGGTATAAAGACGGACAATGGGTTGAAGAAACCAAGAAAAAAGCCTCACCCAAAAAGACGACAAAAGCCGCTGACAAGTAGCGATAAATCGCCCTTTAGACTGAACCGGCGGCTCTTCGGATAAGAGTTTCGCCGGATTCAAAACCGGATAGTTGATTGCTAGTTTGACATCTCACCCCATCAAGGAGATGTCGACATGATGTCATTTAAAACCGATCCGACGACTTCATCATTCCAGCGAACCCTGCAAACCCTGCTCATGGCCCTGTTGTTGGCCACCTCCACCGCCGCCTACAGTGACGCCAGTAGCAACCCCTTCTCCACGACCTTCAGCATCGGCCTTACCGACCTCAGTGGCGCACAACCACCACAACCGCAGAAACAAGGGGCTGCCCTGCTCGCAGTCAACGATAGCTCTGGAAACACGCCCAGTGCCGTTGAAGCCACGACGACCACAGCCATGGCCAGTAAAATCAATATCAACACCGCCAGCGTCGATGCGCTGACGCACCTTCAAGGTATAGGCGCCGTCAAGGCCGAAGCCATCGTGCGTTACCGCCAGGAAAATGGCCCGTTCAACAGCATCGAAGACCTCGCTCAGGTACGAGGCATTGGCAGTGCCACCATTGAAAAGAACCGCTGGCTGGTAACGACCCAGTGATGGCTAAACCGTCCACTGACAACGGGGATCAAGCTGTACCCCGTGTTGACTCCAGGTAGCCAATCCGGCTATGCCCCAGCAACCAATAGCTGAACAACCGATAGATGAAGTAACAAATAAATCCGGCAAAAATCGTATCGCTGAGAAAATGCCCGCCCTGGGTAATCCTCACCACACTGACACTGACTCCCACCGCGACCCCAAGATACAGCCAGACTTTACGTCGGCTCCACCAGGCAAACACCATCAGCCAGAACCCCATCGCCGAGTGACCACTAACAAACGACCGGCATTTGCCATGGCACTGATCCGCAATCACAAAGGCTGGACTGAAACCACTTTTGCCGCCAAATTCCACTACCTGCTTTGGCCGTGGCCGCTCAAAACCTTCTTTAAATACATTGTGTACCAGAATACCGGGGCCAATCAGCAAGGTCAGCAACAGGAACAACCAGACCTTCCTCTGGCTACGGGGCAAGCCACGAGACCAGAAGGTCAACCCCAACCCAATCATCAACAAAGGCACCAGGGCATAGGGCAAATAACGGAACAAGCCATACAAGGCCAGATTCACCGGATTGTCCCGATATGGCCAGCTGGCCGAGGCGTCATCGTAAAACCAATGGCTGACCACAAGATCCAGCTCTGGCCAAAGCAAAAAAACCAGCACCAGCAGCACAAAAAGCAACCAGTCAGCATGCTGTTTCAGAAAAAACACGTGTTACCCCTCAACCAATAAATGCGGCGCAAAGCATAGCGGCAAGCACACAGGAAAAGCCATCAAATCCCGTTGCCAGGTATTATTCCAACCTTGATTGATTGCTACCCTGGTGTGGCGCTGTCACCAGCGTCAAAGTGGGTAAACGAAGAATGTACCAACTCACTCCCAGGCCGGTCAGCGACAGCGTGATTTGTACCCAAACAGAGGGCACCAGAACCAGTGCCGTCAACAACAGCGATGCCCACATCAGCAACAGGGTATAAATCTTGGCTTTTTTGGGCATTCCCTTGCCGTCGAGGTAATACAGTACATAACTGCCCAGCTTCGGATGCCCGACCAGCCAATGATAAAAACCCGGCGAACTGCGCACAAAACAGGCGGCAGCCAGTAACAAGAAAGGTGTGGTCGGCAACACCGGCAGAAAGATCCCGACAGTTCCCAACGCCACAGCCAGCCACCCCACCGCCAGCAAGCACCAACGTAATACCGGATTGGCAACCTGGCGACGACCCGGCTCTGGCGATTCAGGAACAGGCATAAGTTCAACCTCGTAATACAAAACAGTCGAAGATATTGTTGTGGTAATCATGATGTGGCGGAATCCATACCACCGCAATACAACAGTACAAGCCTGATTGACCTAGGCGGCTGACATCAGATTAAACAACCAGTCCAGCACCAGCGATAACGGCCATAGAGTCGGGCACAATCTTGCTGGAAGCCGGGCCGTCGTCTCTCAGGTCACAGTGAACTGCTTCACGACTGAAAGACAAAGGCGCCGGTGTGGCCAGGGGTTGATAACAGGTATTACGGACGGTTTATTGCGGCGGCGAAATCGGTGCAACGTAAGGGCATTCAGGTAATTTGGTACAAATCCAGAAGTACTGGCCAGCAAATTCACCCGTTGTCGCCAATGATAGTTTCAGGGGTGACTGACAACGAGGACAGACATTTTTATGTGCTGTCTCTGTCTCTGCCGCCGGAGCCGACGACGTGTCATTCCCGGAAGCAGCAACAGGAGACACAGGAGTCTCAGCAACAGCTTCTGTTGCAGCAGTAACCGCCGCTGTCTCTTGCTCATCATCGCCGCTGTCCACACTGGAATCAGGGGCGCTGTCCGGCTCCTCAGACACGCCGTTATCCGCCAGTGTCACGGTGATTTCTTCCTCCTCCTGGTAGATATCAGGCGTATCATCAACCGCTTCATGTTCAATCGTTCCTTCATAACCACCGCTATCCCTGGGCAGCAAATAATTCACCTGTTCCCGTATCTCCCTGATGGTATAACCACGCTTCATATCCACCAGCAAGACCGGCAAATTAGCCGATTCTGCCGACTTGCGTAATATCTCGCGCTGAATCTTGCGCAGCCCTTCACGCTCGCCCATACCATCCAGTTCGATAACACCAATCACTGAAAAATCGCGGGCATCACACAAGACAAAATCGAAGCGCTGGGTCGCTAGCTGGTCGGCAGCAAAATAAGAATCTTCAAGGCTCAGGTCGGATCTGGGATTCAGAATATCGGATGCTCGAACCTTACAAAAAATCTCGGTGTTATCCGAAATCGATGTTTTGAGATCACCATAAAACAGACGTTCCAGCGGCGTCAGCAGCGGACCACCAGCCATATAAGGGTAGTTATCATCATTACGACGGGCTGGTGTTGCCAGCTTGATTTCTTCCAGTGGTCGCCGCAGCGTATCCTCCGGAATAGTGGCTCGCTCCACGGGAGCAACAGGGGCCGCGGGACGTTTCTCTTCAGTGCTGCGGGGGTCTGGCTGTTTGGCAGGAGCAGGACTCTCCGCTTTTGGCTCAACCTCGGCAGGCTCGTTATTCACCGGGGCCGGGCCGGCTTTCGATAACAGCTCTTCGATCGTTGGCGGTACATCAAGCTCGATCTCTTCATCCAGAATTTCATCCTCATCCTTATCCACAGGCGCGGCAGTATCGTTGGACGTGGTTACCGGACCCACAGGAGGTGGAGAGATAAGATCCATAACCGATCCGATTGAAGCTGGCTCGGTTGCCTCAGGTTCTGCAGCTGGACTGGGCTTGGCTTGGGAAGCCTTGGCGCGTTTGCTGGATGCCAGTGCCTGAACCGATACCAGCACCACTGCCACAATCAAGGCAATGAGTACCAAAGCGATCAATAACACCAATATCTCGAGTACATCCATAATCCTGAAACCTCATGACTGACAGCGGAAATGATAGTGATTGTCCAAAGAACAAGAGACCAGAATCACTGCAATCTTGCCAAACCAGGCATACCCGATAACAGTGACCGTCAATGAACAGACAGATAGCTAATTATCATAGCAGAAAGCACAATTTGTTCCTCTCTATGGCACGATTGCGCGACATTGCCAAAGAGATTGCCAAAAGAGTCGCTTTCTTTACGCTGTAAAATTCCCGCCAGAGCAGTGCATGAGGCGGCCGGATCAGCCCGTGCCGCGATTCAGCTGTGGTTCATCATGGGCATCAAAAGGCGCGGCATAACGACATTCCGGAAAGGTGCTACAGATCCACAACAACTGACCCACCAATTTGCCGGATTTTGGCGTGTGTTGCACCAGGGGCGCATGGCAACGGGGGCAATGTGGTTCGGTAACAGCATGCAGAGGTTTGGCAGCTGGCCGTGGTATGTGCTGATGATGAGAAGTGTCTGCCTCAACAACAGCTTCTGGTGTTGCAGCGGGTTCTGGCACCACAGGCGCCGGAGATGGTGCTGCCGCTACAGCCTCTGCTGCCGGTGTTACAACTGCCGGTTCCGGGGCTGCTGGTGCAGATTCTGCCGCTGCCGCTGCGGGTGTATCCTCGATACCGGAAGCCAACACACTGTCAGAGCTTTCTTCACTGCCCCATGAGGCAATATCGCTGTCAAAGTCCGAGCCGGTTTCTTCTGGTACCGGATCAGAGATCAGGGAAGACAAAGAGAAAGGATCTTCTTCTTCATGTTGCGGAGCCGCAGCTTCTGGCATCAAATTGGTTTCAGGCAAGACCGGAGACAGCGGCGCCTGCTCGCTCTTCTGAGGCTCGGTTACCGTATGGTCATGATCGGTATTACCAACCAACGCCGGATCGGCAGCCTCGGCCGTCTCAGGAACCACTTCCGTCTGTTCAGGAAGCGGGCTTTCCAGCGCTCTCAGCTCCTCAACCGACAAGGATTGCTGAACGTCCACCAAGCGCATGTTGACAGCAGCAGACTGGCAAGCAGAGACCAGCAGCTCGTTATTTTGCCGCCGCTCTTTATCTGATTCACCATGATCCAGCCGAATGACACAACGTACAGACAAATTGTCTGGGTCACACAAGACAAAATCGAACTCATTGGGTGCAATACGTTCGAGCAGAGCCTGGCTTACGTCCTGCTTCAGTCCTTCTTCTGGCTGAATAATATCCGCGGCCCGGACTTTACATAAAATCAGTGCCGTATTGTCGTATGCAGACTGTAAAGCCCGATAAAAATCCAGCTCTACAGATGACAGAACCGGCCCTGCGGCTGCATAAGAAAAATGACTGGCTGACCCTTTTCTGGAAGAAATCATCCAGACAATCACGCCCACAGCAAGCAGAATGCCGCCTCCAAGACCAACAATCAGGTAATCCATGTGTATCTCCATATAACACCCGGTACATTAGCAACGGACTCTACAAAAAATTACCGTCAATAAATACCCGGAGCGTGACGTTCCCATGACCAAACAGCCCAAACGCCAAAACAATAATACCAATGTGCTCTGGTCTCCATGCCATCACCACCGCGTAGCACAAAGACCCTCAAAAAGCACCAAACCAGCGCATATAATACACATGGGGAACTATTACGGTTATCCCAATCCTGCAAAAAACAGTAAAAACCTGGCTGAAATCAACGCCTTTGAAGACAGTAACCGGAGGCTCTTTATCATATCGCCGTCGGCAGTCAAACCCGCCTATATCAAGAGTGATCAGTTATTAACCCGGAAGTGAGCCAGCCCTTCAGCCACAATAGTGGACATACGATACTGGCACGATCCGGTATCTATAAACTGATAGGTACAATCGTCTGGAAAAAGGTTGCTTTTTTCACACTGGTGAGACAGCCGCCAGTAACGACAATATATGCCGTACCACGGAAATATGGCTTATCAAAATGGCCAATCGGGAGTTTGATATAACGCCGCGAGCACGACGTTATTGCGATCATGACCCGACACCTGACGTATCAGGTATCAGGTATCAGGTATCAGGTATCAGGTATCATATTTTCTGGAACCTTAATCTTCGGAGATACTGATTTCCGGCATCGCTTCCGCTGCTTCACCACCACGAGCCAGTGCTACCGCCAGACGACGGGCAGCATGACGATACATCATCGCCACTTCCGAACTCTCATCAGCGGCCACCACCGGCACACCAGCATCCGATTGTTCCCGGATATAGGTCGCCAGCGGCAAGGAACCCAGCACCTTGGTGTGGTAGGTCGTCGCCAGACGTTCGGCGCCATCCTGGCCAAAGATATGTTCTGCATGACCACAGTTGGAGCAAATGTGCATGCTCATGTTTTCGATCATGCCCAGCACCGGAATCCCCACCTTACGGAACATTTCCACGCCTTTTTTGGCATCGGCCAGGGCAATGTCTTGTGGAGTCGTAACAATTACCGAACCCGACACCGGGTATTTCTGGCTCAGGGTAAGCTGGATATCACCGGTTCCCGGTGGCATATCGATCAGTAAATAATCCAGTTCGCCCCATTGGGTCTGGGTCAGAATCTGGGTCAATGCCCCCGCTACCATAGGGCCACGCCACACCATCGGTGTTTGCTCTGTCACCAGATAGGCCATCGACATGGTTTTGATACCATGGGCTTCTACTGGCACAAACCACTTGTTATCAATGGTGTCCGGTCGTGTGCCATCGGCAACACCAAGCATGATGCCCTGGCTCGGGCCATAAATATCCGCATCCAGCAGACCAACTTTGGCACCGTCCTGAGCCAGGGCAATCGCCAGATTGACTGCCGTCGTGGATTTTCCCACACCGCCTTTGCCGGATGAAATCGCGACGATGTTTTTTACCGCAGCCAGGGATTCACCACCATCATGGCTCTTGTGAGCTTCCACATGCCAGCCCAATGTGACATTGGCGTCATCACAACCATCGAGGTTTTCCAGTGCGGTCGTTAACAGTTGCGTCACACCGCCGCTGAGAAATTCCGACGGATAATCCAGTTCCAGCACCACCGCAACGTTGCCGCCGTTAATCTGGACAGACTGCAAGGCACCGGCAGATACCAGATCCATTTCCAAATATGGGTCGATGTAGCTCGCCAGGGCTTGTTCTACCTGGGCTTGGGTCAGTTGGGACACAACAAACTCCTGAATCGGTCAAACGGTTTACACCGCAAAAAATAAAGAAATGCGTTCTGGTGCTCTAAATGGCGACAATCACACCGAGAAACAAGGTCGTGATTATAAACCCGTACATATAACCGGTGCCGCTGCCAGCAGTGCCTGAGTATAAGAGTCTTGAGGCTGGTTCATCACGCAGGCGCACTCCCCTTGCTCAACCAGGACCCCCTGACTCATCACCGCCACCCGATGAGCCAGATGTGGAATAATCGACAGGTCGTGGGTAATAAACAGATAGCTCAACCCCATTTCTTGCTGCAGCTCCTGCAGCAACGCCAATACCTGGCCGCGGATACTGACATCCAGCGCACTGGTGGGTTCATCACAGATAATCAGATCAGGCTCGACTGCAATCGCCCGGGCAATGGCGATTCGCTGACGCTGGCCCCCGGAAAATTCATGGGGATAGCGGTCGAGGTGCTCCACCGCCATACCAACCCGCAGCAACAGTGTTTGCAGCTTGGCTTCACGCTGTTGATGGTCATCGGCCAGGCCCAGACTGATCATGCCTTCGGCAAGAATCTCACGAATGGTCATACGCGGATTCATGGAAGAAAACGGGTCCTGGAAAATCACTTGAATACGTTTGCGGTAAGCACGAAATTCAGCCTGGCTCAGCTGGTCAATCCGCTGGCCGTCGAAAGTGATACACCCCGCATACAGAGGTTCCAGAGCCAGAATGGCCCGACCTACCGTCGATTTGCCGGAACCGGATTCTCCCACCAGTGCCAGGGTTTCACCTTTATGGATCTGGAATGATACGCCATCCACTGCGCGGGTATGGCCTACCACCCGCTGCAGCACACCATGGCGCTGTGGAAACCAGACCTTCAACCCCTCCACCGTCAGCAACGGCTCGGGGGTGGTCAATGGCTGTCGGAAGTCACGCCGTGGCAACGAGTGAATCAGCTGGCGACTGTATTCGTGTTGCGGCGACACGAAGAACTCATCACCAGGACGGTATTCCAGAATCTCACCATGGCGCATCACCGCCACCCGGTCGGCCATTTCCGACACCACACCCATATCGTGAGTAATCAGCAAGACCCCCAGTTTCCGGGCGCGACGGATCTGGTTCAGCAAATCCAGAATCTGCTTCTGGATGGTGACATCCAGTGCAGTGGTCGGTTCATCCGCCACCAGCAGCTCCGGCTCACAGGCCAGAGCCATGGCGATCATTACTCGCTGCTTCTGACCGCCGGACAACTGATGCGGATACCAGCTCAGACGCTGGCGAGGGTCAGGAATACCAACTTCTTCCAACAGATTGATAACCGCTGTTTTTAGCGCCGCACCGGTCAGGCCCTTGTGTAAAACCAGTACTTCACCAATCTGTTGCAACAGGGTTTGGACCGGATTCAGCGCACTTTGCGGCTCCTGAAAAATCATCGCTGCGCGATAACCCCGAACCGCATTCATCTGCCGTTCGGTCCGTTCAAACAGATTATCGCCAGCCAGTTCGATCACACCGCCGGTGATACTCAAGGTATCGGGCAACAATCGTAAAATGGCCAGTGCCGTCAGCGATTTGCCGGAGCCACTTTCCCCGACCAGCGCCAGGATTTCACCGGCGGCAATGCTAAAGGAAATCCCGTTGACCAGCGGCTGCCGCTGGGCTTGCCGGGCATTGACCAAGGCAGGTAATTCGATCGTCAGATCACGTACAGTTAACAATGACATTGCCACTACCCTGCCGACCGGGGGTCAAATGCATCACGAACCTTGTCGGCGAACAGGTTAGCGGCCAAAACCAGAATAAACATCAACACAAACGCGGCTGCCACCGACCACCACACCACTGGCTCACGGGACAATTCTGCCCGGGCTTCGTTAATCATATTGCCCCAGCTGGCCATCGACGGATCAACCCCGACCCCAATATAGGACAGCACCGCTTCAGCCAGTACAAACCCGCTGAAGTCGAGCACCAACGCAATCAGAATCAGATGGGTCACATTGGGCAGGATATGACGGCCGATAATACGGCCATGCCGCACCCCGAAGGCCCGCGCCGCCTGCACATAATCCAGCTGGCTGACCTTCAGGGTTTCGGCCCGCAACAAGCGACACAGCCCGGTCCAGCTGGTCATGCCAAGAATGAAACACAACGCCAGAAACTTGAAATCTGCCCGTTCCGTGGTGAGCTGGAACTGTTCGGGATGGGTTTCGATATACACATCAATCAACAGCACCGAAGCCGCGATCAGCAAAATGCCCGGAATCGAACTCAGGGTGGTGTATACATACTGCACCAGATCATCCACCCAACCGCGGAAATAACCGGCCGAGATACCCAGCAAAATCGCCAGTGGCAAGGTCAACAGGGTAGCCAATGTGCCAATCAGAACCCCAGTCCGAATGGCTTTCAATCCCTGATACAACACATCCTGGCCGACCTTGTCGGTGCCAAGAATATGGTAATACTGGCCCAGCTCCAGCACCCAGCAAGCGCCTACGACCAGCACTCCCAGGGTGATATAAATTGTTTTCCATGGCAGCACAGCGCCCATGTCGTCACTCTTTAGGCCACAGCCCTGTGCCGTGCAGCGTAAACGCCATTGCCAATGCAGGATCACCAGGGCAGCCATTATAGCCACCCCCGTCAGAACAGACTTGAGAGAGCGCTGCCATACATCGGCCGCAACACTGTCACCCTCTTGCAAGTGACTGCCCGCATGGGCCAGCCGAGGAAACGCCCGCACGACGTTGCCGTCGTCCGAGGTCTGGTTTTCACGGGCAAACGAGTAAATCGAAAACGGTTCGGAATAGGTGGTTTCATCCTGTCCGTGTAACCCTGCCAGCACCGCATCCAGGACACTTTTGACTTCCTGGCTGTAGTGCACCACTGGCTCGGTCATGGTTTCCGAAGCCGGCTCTGCAACAGACCCGGACGTAGCAATGGCGGGTAATGGCTCGCGGTAATGTAATGAATCCAGCAAGGCCATCAGGACATAAAACAAAATCACCAGAAACGCCGCCGACCCGATACGGGATACAAACACCGAACGCCAGCGCCCTCTGGCCAGAGGGTCTCTGGCCAACTGCACAAAAAACAGTATCAGTGCAGCCACCAGGGCAAAAATCAATAAATCACTCAGCAAAACAACCGGTTGAACAGCCAGCATTACGACAACCTCACGCGTGGATCAACCAGGGTATAGGAGATATCGGTCAGAATCAGACCGATGATATAAAGCACCGATCCCAGAAATACCATACTGCGCACAATGGCAAAATCCTGCGCCTGAATGGCATCCAGGGTATAGCTGCCCAGGCCGGGGATACCAAAAAACGACTCGGTCAGCAGGCTGCCCATAAACAGCGACGGAATCACCACCACCACACTGGTCAGAATCGGAATCAGACCGTTGGGCAAAATATGCCGGAACAACACGGTCAGTTCAGGCACCCCCTTGGCTCGGGCAGTACGCACATAATCCTTGTTGGCTTCTTCCAGAAACAGGGTGCGGTACAAACGCGTACCGCCGCCGATACCACTGATCACCCCGATAATCACCGGTAATATCAGGAAACGAACAGCGTCGATGCCCGCCAGATAACCGGAGATCGGCACCAGATTCCAGGTTTTGGCAAAAAAGTACTGCCCGGCAAATACGTAAAACACCCCGGAAATCGACATCAGCACCACACAGGCCACCATCGCTGCAGTATCAAACAGGCTGGCGCGAAACATCACTACAAACAGCGCAAAGGCAATATTCACCGTCAGCCCGACAATAAAGGTCGGCAACGCCACCGCCAGGCTGGGCCACATGCGCTGCTGGATATCATCACCAATGGCACGGCCTTCGTCGGATTTACCAAAATCCAGCACAAACAGGCGCATCGATTTATCAAAGAAAATGGTATCCGTCAGCAATCCCTGACTGTCGTCCCGATCGTTTATAAACAGCGGTTTGTCATACCCCCGTTGTACTTTCCACTGCTCCACCGCCTGGGGATCAATATGTTTGTCGCCCAGTTGCACCAGTGCCATCTGGTCGGGAGAGTTGACCACAAAAAACAGCGCAAAGGTCAGTACGTTCACCCCAACCAGAATCGGCACGGCATACAGCAAACGGCGGATAATATAAGCCAGCATCAGTGTTGCCCTCCGGTAGTCGCCCGCGATCCGGTTATCACTCGAGCCTGTTGCCGCCGCTGATAAGCACGATAACCGGGGATCATTAACAGCACGACCAAAGCCGCCACCAACATCAACGGCCACCACACCGGCCGGTTACGCTCTGCCCGGGCCTGTTGCCGTTCAGCATTATCAATGCCGTAATATTTCAGTACCGCCTTACTGATGCCGTGAGCCTTGGTGTTCTTTACCCAGGGATTGTTCAGCACATAGGAGTGGGGATGCCAGCCTGACGCCCAGGGCGCATCGTGATGATAAATCGCCAGCATTTGCTTGATAATGGTCATACGCTCGGGAGAATCCGGCATCAGTTTCATCGCTTCGAACAAGCGGTCGTAATCGGCGTTGGCATAGTTGCTGGAGTTCACCCCGGCACCGCCGGTCACTACCTGGCCATTGGCGCTGTATAACAGGAAGAGGAAGTTTTCCGCATCCGGGTAATCGGCGATCCAGCCCCACTGGAACAACTGGGCATTACCCGAGCGCATTTTTTCCTTAAAGCGGTTGTAATCAGTACCGCGGATATTGAGCTGGATACCCAGTTTCTTGAACTGCTTGATCATCCAGATTTGCATGGCACTGGCACTCCCCCCACCACTGGGGGTATCCAGATTCAGTACCAGCGGCTCACCGGTAACGGCATCACGACCGCCAGGATAACCGGCTTCGGCCAGCA
This sequence comes from Oceanobacter sp. 5_MG-2023, assembly GCF_030548165.1. Lineage (NCBI taxonomy): Bacteria > Pseudomonadati > Pseudomonadota > Gammaproteobacteria > Oceanospirillales > Oceanospirillaceae > Oceanobacter > Oceanobacter sp. 5_MG-2023. Next base: position 33,491 of record NZ_JAUORS010000028.1, read on the forward strand.
AACGCCGGGCTTCATCCAGTGATTTGCGTACCGGTGCACCGGCCGTTTTGGAGCCGGTCAAACGAGCGTTGGTGTCCCAGTCGAAAACATAGGGATTCATCCCTTGTGGCCCCGACTGATAACCAAAAATCCCGGGAGAAATCGGGCTTTGTGCCACTTCACCACGGCCATTGGCAAAAATGGAAATGGCCTCTTCCTGGTTGTAGGCAATAGCAATGGCCTGACGTAATTTACGCGCCCGCTCCTGCTGCAGCGGATCAGGAGCCGTATTCATGTCAGCACCAGCAGTATCCGGCGAAGGCAAACCACCCACCACAGGGTCCAGCATATTAAAGGCCAGATAATAGGTACCGGGCACTACTTCGATTTCCATCCTGATACCCATATCCTGCATTTCCTGACTCAGATGGATGCCCGCAGCACCGATTGAGATGGCCTGGTCAAAGCTGTCGCTGGCAATGCCAGATCGATCGTAATAGCCCTGCAAGAATTTGGTCCATAGCGGGATCGATTCTTTTTCCAGCCGGTACACCGCCTTGTCGATCAATGGCAAGCGAGCACCGGCGGCATCCAGCAATCCGGCTGCGGCGTCACCGGGTTCACCTTCGGCGGGATAAAAGTCGTCGCGGTAATTGGGGTTACGCTGCAGGATAATGGCTTCGTTAGGATCGTTTTTGGTCATCATGAATGGCCCGGTACCCACCGGATACCAGTCCAGCACAATATTGCGGTCGGCCAGGCCGGGCTGGTGATAGAACTCGTCCACCAAGGCTGGCAGCGGCGCAAAAAAGTGCATCGCCAGCCAGTATTTGAACTGCGGGTATTTGCCATTCAGGCGCACGCTGAACTGGTAATCACCCAGCTGCTCAACGCCGGATAACGGGTAATTATCCAGATTCAGCCAGCCGGTTTGTTGATAACGCTCGTCACTGTCGGCCAGTTGCTGCCGGGCAGCAGTCACGGTATCGGCAAAATCGGCCATGCCGACAATATACTCCGCCAGCAATCCCCGAATCGGGGATAGATTGGCAGGGTCAGCCAGCCGCTTGATCTGATAGATATAATCGGCGGCAACCAGTTCACGGCTATCGTGCTGATCAAAATCATCCAGCCCGAGAAAACCGGCGCTGTCGGCGGCCGTCTCAAACCGGTACCGCGGCGTGCCATCGGCATTCCGGGCAAACGCCGGGTGCGGCTGATAATAAATACCCGGCTTGAGGGTAAACACATAGGTACTGAACGCCAGATCCTCGGCATCTTCTGCAACCGGCTCCCCATCGGCATTGCTGTACACGATCTCGGGCAGGCCAGTCAGGGTATTGGCTTCCAGTTGGTACGGGCGCTTCAGATAATGGTATTGCAGCGGCGGATCATAGATCTGGTCGATAAAGCGGCCTTCGTCGGAGCTGTAGGAGCGGGCCGGGTCAAGGTGTTTCGGGCGTTCGGAGAAACTGGAATACAGTACGATGTCATCCGCGTCTTCACCTCCGGGATGGGGGCTGTTAATGGCACTGTCAGAGCAACCGGCCAGACTGGCCAGCATGGTGACGGCCAGCATCATCGCTCCCGCAATGCGCCGATGCCGGGACCATAATCCCATTGCATCCAGTACGCTGGTCGTCTTGCCCATCACCGACTTCAACCGATAAATCGCCATAATCATCCGCTAGAAAAAAACCTGCCACAGTGTGCCATCAAATCAGAAACAGGCAAGTATCCCCCCTGAAGCGCTCGATATTCTGTCTGAACAGTCGATCAATCAATATTCAGGGGCCATTAATGGCTTCAACCGCCACTTCACTGACCATTACTTGCGCTGCCTCACAGTACCGCCTTTGCGCCGCATGGCGTGCTTGATTAGTATTCCTGCCCGGGCGCCAGCATAAACAGGCAACAGAGGGGGCAAAATGTTTCCAGGTCATGAGAAAAAAGCCTGCAGTCACCCCATTACCGGTTATCCCCATGCCCTGCGCCCACGTTGTCCAGCTCATGAACACGGATCACCGACCAGCACCCAGTCAGACACCCGGCTTTGCCAGGATCACGACATGTCGACTGTGTTTACATCCAACCGCTTATCCATCCAAGGAATTTGTCTGTGAGTAACCCCGCCCTCTCCCTGCAGCAACTACACAAAAACCTCGCCAAAGTCATCCATTGTCAGCCGCAGTCATTGCTGTTCACCCTTACGACTCTGCTGTGCCGCGGTCACTTGCTGATTGAAGATGTGCCGGGGTTGGGGAAGACCACACTGGCCCGGGCGCTGGCCAAATCGGTACAGGTGGATATGCGGCGTTTGCAGTGTACGCCGGACGTTATGCCGTCCGATATCACTGGGGTATCGGTGTTTAATCCGCAAGATCAATCCTTCCATTTGTCACCTGGGCCGATTTTCACCAACCTGCTGCTGGTCGACGAAATCAACCGGGCCACCCCCAGAACCCAGTCAGCCTTGCTCGAAGCCATGGCTGAAGGCACCGTCAGTATCGATCGTGAGATCCATGCCTTGCCGGCTGTCTTTATGGTGATTGCGACCCAGAACCCGGTGGAGTTCAGCGGGACTTACCCGCTGCCAGAAGCCCAGCTGGACCGCTTTTTTATGCGTATTTCACTGGGCTACCCCAGCGAAGAACAGGAACTGGGCATCCTGCAAGCACAACTGAGCGGTCATCCACTGGATACACTCGAGGCCGTGATGTCAGACAAAGCGCTGCAAGCATTACAAGCCCATTGTGAAAAAATCCCCCTCAGCGAAGCACTGTTGGGTTACATCAACCAGCTGGTACGTGCCACTCGTGAACATCCCAAGGTGCAACTGGGAGCCAGCCCCCGGGGAGCACTGGCACTGATGCGGGCAGCCCGAGCCATGACACTGTTAACCGGCAAAAAACAGGTCACGCCCCACACCGTGCAGCTGCTGGTTGATCCGGTGCTCAGTCATCGGCTGATATTCCGCAACCCCGGCATGAACCAAGCGGAACAACGTCAGGCATTCTGGGATGATCTGCTGGCACAAATACCGGTACCAGACTTTGCCAGAACCCCCCAAACCCAGGCACCAGCCGCAGAATCATCCTCCGACCAGACCAGGGAAACGGAGAGCAAAACCACCCAAGACACCAACACCAACACCCCCAGAGGCAGAGTCAAAGCCCGCCCTGGTAGTGAGAGCCGCTGATATGTCCTTATCCAACGGCCCAGGCCGATGGTTACAACAACACCTCACCGCCCAGCATTTTTTATGGCTACTGGCGCTGGCCAGCCTGCTTATTGCCTGGAACCGGGGCCTGGCGCTGCTGTACGGCATGCTGGCACTGGTACTGGCGACCTTGTTGGTGTCCTGGTTATTACCCTGGCTGGCACTGCGGCAGATCCAGGTATCCGTACGGCAGATCGACAGTGCCAGCGCCGGGGGCGAAGTGACACTGGAGTATCAGTTCCAACTCCCCAAAACCCGCTACCTGATGCTGTTACGGGAAGATCTGGAATATATCGACCAGCCCGTCACCCACAGAATCCCGATGCTGGCCGATGGCGATCGCCTGCGCACCTATAGTCATTGCCCTTATCGTGGTGTATTTCCGATACAAAGCGTTGAGATTGGCTGTTGCTGGCCCTTCGGTTTTGTCAGTCAGTATCGACAGCTGGAGATTCCCGAACGTCAGATTATTGTCGCCCCCCAGGTCGTGGCGGTGCAGACCCTGCCCGGCGGAGCCGGTAACGATAATGCCCTGATTGAATATCAGCACACCAGCCAGCCCCACGCTCAGGAAGAATACTGTGGCTTGCGCGAATACCGGCCTCACGACTCGCTCAAACACGTGCACTGGTCCGCGTCGGCCCGTCACCAGCAATTACTGGTACGAGAGTACAACAGCCATGCCCAGCCAGACTTTTTACTGGTACTGGATAACGATCGGGCTGACGACATCGGCGAAGCACCACTCTCCACCTTTGAATTTGCCGTATCGCTGGCAGCCTCGCTGATGGAATGGGCCAAACACCAGCAGCAACCCATGCGGCTGCTGGTCCACGGCAACCACGCCACCGATATCGCCATTGGTGGTCACCATCGCGGCAGCAGTGATTATTTATCGGCGCTGGCCTGGACCCAGGCAGATGACGATGAGCCTTACGGCGCACGCGTAGAACAGGCACTGATGAAATACCCCAACAGCGCCACCCTGATCACCGTGCGGAACCTCAGCCAACCGGCGGTATTACCCGATATTCATGGCGGCCATATCGACATACTTATTGCTGATCAGAGCTTTATTTACCCAATGCAATCCTGGCAAGAAGGCTGGAGCCAACCCTCAGCCAACCACTACCAGCTTCACCTTCATGCCAGCAGCAAGCTAGAGAGACAATTCCGTTATGGCGCATTCTGAACGTCGTCCCCACAGCACCGATCTGGCTTGCTCGGTACGCACCACCATTGGCTGGTTTTCGGCACAACTGGCGCTGGCCGTTGCCGGAGCAGGTATCACCCTGTTCGGACCATGGCCAGGGCTGGGGATGGGATTACTGGCGCTGGTCAGCAGCTTGCTGACCCTCGGCCTCGGCCAACTGCCCGCCAGCCTGGCCGAGGCAGCCAACCGCTCCGGAAAGAACCAACAGACCCGCAATGCAGCACCCACTCTGGATGCGGAAGCATCCACTAAAAGCAAGGCCAAGACCGTCTCCGACAGCCTCGCCATCATCGGCCTGATTACCTTTGTTGGACTGATCTTCACCGTTGCTATCCTGCCCGCACTGATGGCCTTGCTGCTATTGGCACAACTGGCCATTAACCTGGTATCCGCAGATACCTCACGGCTGTTCTATGGCTTGATGAACGGCTTTGCCTTTTTACTGATTGGGGCAGCAGAGTCCACCAGCGGTGGCTATTTACTGATCATGGTCGGATATGCCTTTTGTGTGGTGATGACCCTATCGATGCTCTGGTGTATCCAGGCCATGACCACCAGTCAGGTCACCCGTCTGGCATCGTCGGCCAACGACCAACAACCCCACTTCCTTCTGGCAGCCGAAGCGGACACCCCGACACCCGGTGCGACGTCCAGACGCTTCAATAAGCGTTTTTTCCAACCCGCTGCCGCGACCGGAGCCGCACTGCTGCTGGTTGCCATTGCCGGAGCCATTTACCTGTTTATGCCACGCTTGCCCGCCGCCAACCTCGGCGGCCAGTTAGCCAGCGCCGACAGCCTCTACGACAACGCCAGCTGGCAAACACAGGCCAAACGCAGCGGCCAACCCAGCCCGACCGATCCCCAGAACCTGCAGGACGACCAGCAGAGTGATGGCCCGATTCCGTTATGGGAAGGACTCGATCCCAGCGCCCCACAGTTCGACTACCGGGGTTTTCGTGATGAGATGAACCTCAATGACAACCCCTACGGCAACCAGAGCACCACCGCCGCAGATCTGAACCAGGTTATTGCCCTGATGAAAGCCCCTCACGGCAGCTACCTGAAAGTACGCACCTTCGACCATTTTGATGGACTGCGCTGGAGTTCATCAACCACCGCCTTCCATAAACACAACACCAATCAGCAGGGCAAGGTGATACTGCCCGGTGAACAGGAAAATCGCGGCAACTTCCAACAACAAATCACCATAAAACAAGGCATGACAGCCCAATTACCTGCCGCCGGAGACCCTGTCGCCCTGTGGTTGCCTGCTACCGTCATCGCCACCGACCCATTCGGCCAACCGCTCTTGCCAGCACCGCTCAAACCCGGCACCCAATACACGGTGCTGTCGCAACAGCAATGGCTTGACCAGCGCCCGGCCTCTCATGCCCCCAAACCCCGCGACAATGATCTGCAGCTCCCCTACAGCCTGGACAAACGGATTCCGGCGCTGGCCCGCAGCGTAACCGCCAACGCCGACACCCCTTACGCCCAGGCCCAGGCACTGGAACAGCACCTGCGCAGCGACTATCGTTACAGCTTTGAATCGGCGCTGACCTCGCAAGGCATCACCCCATTGCCATCCTTTCTGTTTGAGCGTCGTGAAGGCCACTGCGAATACTTTGCCAGCGCCATGGTGGTGCTGTTACGCACACTGGATATTCCGGCACGTCTGGTGACGGGCTTTTCCGCCAATCAGCAAAACCCGCTCACCGGCTATTTTGAAATACGGGGCATCGATGGCCACGCCTGGGCAGAAGCCTGGATCGACCAACGCTGGGTAACATTTGAGCCCACGGCGTTTTACCAACTGCCCAGCACCACATCCAGCTCGCTCAGTGCCGACCAGATCAACGACTACGTCGACAGCCTCAGCCAACGGCAGCACGCGCTGCCCGGTGATTCGGCATTCTCTTTCGACCAGATTCTGACCACCCTCTGGAACGCCTTGTACCTGCTGTTGATCTTGCCCTTGAGCTACCTGCTGCGAGGCATATTCTGGCTCTGGCCCCTATGGCTGGTACTGGCGCTGGTACTGGCGATAGTTGCCGCAGTTGCCTACCCCAGCCGCCAACGCTGGTGGCGTACTCTCGTAGGACGCTGGGTGACCTTGCGCCTGCAACGTTATCGCGCCAAAGATCCGGCAACCGCACTGACCTTTTACCAGCGCCAGCTGCAACAACTCAGCGCTGCCTGTGGCATTCAACGCCCTCCCGGCCAGCCGCTGGAAGTATGGAGCCAGGCCCTGCAGGACTACCTGCTTGCCAGAGCCAATCAGGGCACTGCCGCAGACACCAGCGAGCCAGAACCAACGGCCGCCTTGCAACAACTGGTCGCCTTGCTCAACACCTGCTGGTATGGCGACCCGGAAACCAGCACCGCCATCCAGTTACCAGAAACACTGCAACCCGGCCTGATTGAATTGGCGAACAGACTGACGGCACGTGCGTAATAACCCGAGCTGGTATTCACTGGCTATTCCATACTGGCCTGTTATCCATTCGCTACAGGGGACATCCATTTAATCCTGCACGGCTCTGCGCGAGTGTTGCCGTTGTTCAGGGCAAGGCGACGAATGCAGCGA
>NZ_JAUORS010000029.1:0-38839 GCF_030548165.1 Oceanobacter sp. 5_MG-2023
CCTGATCCCACTCCTGATCCCACTCCTGATCCCACTCCTGATCCCACTCCTGATCCCACTCCTGATCCCACTCCTGACCCCAACCCTGTAACACTGTCATGGCACTGCTTTGACTCACACTATTCTCGCCACTCTGAACAGTCATTCAATATTTTTTGAACCTGATTGGGCGTCGCTACATTTTTGCACTCAAACCGCCTACACTGGGCGCTGACAAACGCCGAGCAGTTGCTTCTAAGACAAGGGTGGCAAGCCATCCTGTGATGAAGCCTCTGCCGTGGCACAGGCTGACGCCTGAAGGCATAACGCCCCAGCCACCAGGGTTCGATGGGAAACCATTGGGCCTCCCTTATTTGGAAAGGTGTATATGACCCGCTTCAAGCCCGAGCTGAGCGACCGTTATGGTCGCCGCTTCAGTTACTTGCGCCTGTCGATTACCGACGTGTGCAATTTTCGCTGCCACTACTGTTTACCCGATGGCTATCAGAAAACCGATCAGCCAGAACCACTGACGCTGGCAGAAATGACACCACTGCTGCAAACCTTTGCCCATCTTGGTACCCGCAAAATACGTATTACCGGCGGTGAACCCAGTGTCCGCAAGGACCTCACCGACATCATCAGTCTGGCGGCCCAGACACCTGGCATCGAGCAAGTGGCGTTAACCACCAATGGTTACCGCCTGGCAGACCAGGTTGACGACTGGCAGCAAGCCGGTCTGCAACGCCTGAATCTCAGCATCGACAGTCTCGACCCACAGCAATTTGCCGCCATCACGGGCTACTCACATCTCGACCGTATCATGGCGGGGCTGGAACGGGCGTTAAGCCTCGGGCTGGATGTCAAAATCAACGCCGTGTTGTTGCGTGGCTTTAACAGCGAGCGCTTGCAACAGTTTCTCGACTGGATCAAACACACCCCGGTGACCTTGCGTTTTATCGAACTGATGGAAACCGGTGATCACCCGGTCTTTTTTGCCGAGCATCACGTCAGTGGCGAATCCATCCGGCAACAGCTGCGAGACACCGGCTGGCAGGTCGCCATGCGCCACCAGCATGATGGCCCGGCAGAAGAATTTTCCCATCCGGATTATCGTGGCAAACTGGGATTGATCATGCCCTATAGCAAAGACTTTTGTTCCAGCTGCAATCGTCTGCGTATTTCGTCGCTGGGGAAATTGCATCTCTGTCTGTTTGGCGAACAGGGTTATGACATACGATCGCTACTACAGCCCGGCGTAGACCCCGAACTGCTGGTAGCAGAGCTGGAGCAGCGCCTGGGCCTGAAAGACGAAACCCATTACCTGCAAAGCGGCAATACGGGCGCTACCCGTCATTTTGCCATGCTGGGTGGCTAACACCGGGATAAACCCGACAGCGGAGGCGATATGGATACACACGCAAAGGCAACAACCATCGGGGTGATTCTGGCAGGCGGGGCGTCCCGTCGCATGGGGCAAGACAAGGCCATGCTTCCCGCCAGAGAACATGCCAGCTTGCTGCACCACCAAGTCGATCTGATGCAGCAGCTTGGGCTGCAACAACTGTTTATCAGCCGCCATGCCTCCCTGTCCACCCCGGACGACCTGCAACACCTGGTGGTCTGTGATGTCAATGACGAACACCACGATGGCCCACTGGCCGGACTGTTCAGCATTGCCAATGCCTGCCCCAAGGCAACCGCCTTGCTAGTGATGCCCGTCGATCTGCCGTTGATGGACTTGCCCACGCTGCGTTACCTGCTCACTACCGGCCATAGTGATCATCGAGCCGTTTATTTTCTGCAGGAATATCTACCGCTGTACCTGCCGCTATCTGCCAACGTACGACAATATCTGGAAGACCAGCTGACGCTGGCGACCGCCGACAAATCGATCCGCGGGCTGCTGAGCTTTTGCCAGGCCTTGTCTCTGCAACCCGCCAATCCTACCGCACTGACCAATACCAACACCCATGACGAATGGCTTGCCAGCCAGCAAGTCGGTGCTTATCCCAACGTTATCGAACGCGAGTAACTCTGATGTCCAAGACTTTTACCGATCAATTCATGCCGCTGAACATTGCCGTACTAACGGTTTCCGACAGTCGTACCGAGGAAAACGACACCAGCGGCAAACTGTTAATCGACAAACTGACCGATGCCGGCCACCAGCTGGCCGACAAACGCATTGTCGTTGATGACAAATACCTGCTGCGGGCCACTGTCTCTAACTGGATAGCCGACGCCACCACCCAGGTGGTACTGATTACCGGTGGCACCGGCTTCACCGAACGCGACACCACACCAGATGCCATGATTCCGCTGTTTGACCAGACCATCGATGGCTTTGGTGAACTGTTCCGCCATATTTCCTATCAGCAAATCGGCACCTCCACCATTCAGAGCCGGGCCGTTGCCGGATTGGCCAACAGCACCCTGATTTTCTGTATGCCGGGTTCCACCAATGCCTGTCGTACCGCCTGGGACGAGATTATTGCCAGCCAGCTGGACAGCCGTTTCAAGCCCTGCAACTTTGTCTTGCGACTGAAAAACACCGCCAACCAGCTGTGTGACAGCCGCGGCTGATACGTACGAGGCTATTTATCCATGTCTGAACCCAACGAAGTAACCGGGTTTTCCCACGTCAACGCCCGTGGCGAAGCCAATATGGTCGACGTCAGCAACAAACAGCCAACCGTCCGGGAAGCCCGGGCCGAAGGTTTTGTCACCATGCAGGCGGCTACCCTGGAACAAATTCTGGCCGGGGATCACCACAAGGGCGACGTCTTTGCCGTTGCCCGTATCGCCGGGATTCAGGCGGCCAAACAGACCAGCCAGCTGATTCCGCTTTGTCATCCGCTGATGCTGAGCAAGGTAGCCGTCGATTTCGCCCCCCAGCCAGAACAAAACCGCATTCGCATTACCAGCTACTGCAAACTCACGGGTCAAACCGGCGTCGAGATGGAAGCCCTTACCGCCGTCAGTGTCGCCGCCCTGACCCTGTTTGATATGTGCAAGGCCGTCGACCCCGGTATGACGCTCGGTGGCATCCGGGTGCTGGAAAAACTCGGAGGCAAAACCGGTCACTGGCAGGTTGATGCCCTCCAGGAGGTATCACCATGATTCAGGTATTACTGTTTGCCCGCTTGCGAGACCAGCTTGGTACCGGAGCGATCAATCTGACACTGGCAGCACCAACCACCGTGCAGGCCATGCGCCTGGCGCTGCAACAGCAGTTTACCGAGCACGCGGACTCCCTCGCAGCCGGGCAGGCTCTGGTCGCCATCAACCAGTCGCTTTGTAATGATGAAACCATGGTGATCAACAGCGGCGATGAGGTCGCCTTGTTTCCGCCCATGACGGGAGGTTGATATGGATGATATCCGGGTACAGCGTGATGATTTTTCCGTTGCCGACGAATATCAGCAGCTCTGTCAGGACAATCGCGATGATGGTGCCGTGGTCTTTTTTGTCGGCCGGGTCAGAGAACAGAATCAGGGTGACACCATCTCACGTCTGTTTCTGGAACATTATCCCGGCATGACTGAGCGCGCTCTGGCCGACATCGTTGCCGCCGCCAGGAAACGCTGGTCACTGGGCCGGGTGCGGCTGATTCATCGTATCGGTGCGCTCGATATTGAAGACCAGATTATCTTTATCGGAGTCTCCAGTGGCCATCGCCAAAACGCCTTTGATGCGGCGGCGTATATCATGGACTTTCTCAAAAGCCAGGCCCCGTTCTGGAAAAAGGAGACCTTGATCGGGCCAACAGGCGAGACGCTGTCGGAGCGTTGGGTCGACACTCGCAGCAGCGACACGCAAGCCCGACAGAAGTGGGATAACCCTGCCACGCCGGATTCGTTACCATAGCCAGACACGAACAGCCGTGACAACACACTGCGGTCAGTCTGACGCACCCTTGATCCGACCAAAAGGACAATACGTTTGAAACGACTGGAACTCATGATACCCCCGCCACTGGTAGCCATTATTTTTGCCGCCGCCATGTGGCTGATATCCCCTAACCTGCCAACACTGAGCCAGCTTGGACTGATGGACAAGATTCTGGTGGGTTGCTGTGTGGGGGCCGGGCTGGGACTGGACCTGATCGCACTGATCAGTTTTATCCGTCGACGCACCACCATCAACCCGATGAAACCGGAAAACACCGCGTTCCTGGTAACCTCCGGTATCTATCGCCATACCCGTAACCCCATGTACGTTGGCCTGTTACTGAACCTGGCGGGCTGGGCTATTTACCTGACTCATGTACTGCCCCTGTTGCTGTTACCGGTGTTTGTCTATTACCTCAACCGCTTCCAGATCGAGCCGGAAGAGCAACGCTTGGCCGAACATTTTGGAACAGAGTTCACCAGCTATCGGGATACTGTCCCACGCTGGCTGTGAGTAAACTGACAAGTCTTTCGGGCAACTGCTTTCGCACTACCCGCTTTTCCTCAGAATTACTCGCTGGAGCTCACTATGTCGTCGCCACTAACCATGCCCACGGTTTTTATTCCTCATGGCGGAGGCCCGTGGCCTTTTGTGGATCTGGGCGGGCAATTTGGTGACAACGAAATGCAGGCACTGCGCCAGTTCCTGCGACACTACCCTGCCACCCTGCCACAACGCCCCAAGGCCTTGCTGGTCATTTCCGCGCACTGGGAAGCACCGGTTATCACCCTGGCAACCGCACCCCATCCGCCCATGCTGTATGACTATTACAATTTTCCACCCGCGTCCTATCATATCCAATGGCCCGCTCCCGGCGCCCCACAACTGGCACCACGGGTCGCCGAACTGCTTCATCAGGCTGGCTTTGCCACCGATAGCGATGATCAGCGCGGTTACGACCACGGCACCTTTGTGCCACTGAAAGTGATGTTCCCGGAAGCAGATATTCCGGTACTGCAGATGTCGATGCTGGGCAGCCTGAATCCGGCCCATCACATCCAGATTGGCAAGGCATTACAGCCATTGCGGGACGAAGGTGTACTGATTATTGGCAGTGGCATGTCGTTTCACAACCTGCGCCAGCTGTGCACCCCAACCAGCCAGCAACTGTCCCGGCCATTTGATGAATGGTTGCAGGAAATTGCCCTGCAAGCGCCCACCGAACGGGAACGCAAACTGGCCGACTGGGTATCGGCTCCCAACGCCCGACTGGTACACCCACGGGAAGAGCATCTGCTGCCGATGATGGTGATTGCCGGAGCCGCTGGCCAGGACCCTGGCCACATTGTTTATAACGGCTGTTTTGGTGGTGCCTGGATATCCGCTATCGAATACAGCCGGGCATGACATGCGTTAGTTTTCGAGTTTGAAGCTTTTGCTCATACCGGTCAGATGCTCGGCATCACTTTCGGATGCCAGCTTGATCATCAAGCGCAGATCGTTGGCAGAGTCCGCATGGGCCAGCGCATCTTCGTAAGTAATCTCGCCTTGTTCATACAAGTGGTACAAGGCCTGATCGAAGGTTTGCATCCCCGCTTCGGTGGATTTTCTCATCAAAGGCTTAAGGGCATGAACTTCGCCCTTGCGAATCAGGTCCGATGCCAACGGTGTATTGATCAGCACCTCAATGACCGCCCGACGTGAACGACCATCCGGCGTTGGAATCAGTTGCTGGGCAATAATCGCCTTCAGGTTAAGTGACAAATCCATCCACACCTGCCCGTGCCGCTCCGGTGGGAAAAAGTGAATCACCCGTTCCAGTGCCTGGTTGGCATTGTTGGCGTGTAGCGTGGCCAAACACAAGTGCCCGGTCTCGGCAAAGGTCACCGCATTTTCCATAATTTCCGGCGAACGTACCTCACCAATCATAATCACGTCCGGAGCCTGCCTCAGGCAGTTCCGCAGCGCCACTTCAAAGCTTTCGGTATCCAGACCCACTTCACGCTGGGTGATGATGCAGCCGTCATGCTGATGAATATATTCAATCGGGTCTTCAATACTGAGAATATGACCCTTGCTGTTATGGTTGCGAAAACCAATCATCGACGCCAACGAGGTGGACTTACCCGTACCGGTCGCTCCCACAAACAGAATCAGACCTCGCTTGGTCATCGCCAGCTCTTTGATAATCTCGGGCAAACCGAGCTGATCAACACTGGGAATCCGGGTCTCGATACGCCGCAATACCATACCGGCGACGTTACGCTGATAAAATGCACTGGCCCGGAACCGCCCGATTCCTCGAGCGTTGATTGCAAAGTTGAGTTCCTTGGTACTTTCAAACTCATCCTGTTGCTTGCTGTTCATCAAACCCAGAACAATATCCCGGGTCTGTTCAGCGGCTAACGGCGATTTGCTCAGTGGCAAAATCTGTCCGTTGACCTTCATCGATGGGGCAACACCGGCTGTAATAAACAGATCCGACGCGCCTTTATCGACCATCAAACGTAAAAACTTGTCCATCGACATAACAGCTTACTCCATGTCGTCACAATACTCCGGACTAGAAAGCATCCGGGTTTTTGGCTTTTTCCTGCGCAGCTTCACGAGAAATCAGGCCACGTGACAGCAAGGTTTTGAGCGACTGGTCCATGGTCACCATGCCGTAGGACGCCCCGGTCTGAATGGCCGAGTACATTTGTGCGACTTTATCTTCCCGGATCAGGTTACGAATCGCCGGGGTACCAATCATGATTTCATGGGACGCAACCCGGCCACCGCCGGTGCGTTTTAACAGCGCCTGGGAAATAACCCCTTGCAGGGATTCCGACAACATCGACCGCACCATGGATTTTTCTTCCGCGGGAAACACGTCGACGATCCGGTCAATGGTTTTGGCAGCCGAGGTGGTGTGCAGCGTACCAAACACCACGTGGCCGGTTTCGGCAGCGGTCAATGCCAGCCGGATGGTTTCCAGATCTCGCATCTCACCCACCAGAATCACGTCCGGGTCTTCCCGCAACGCCGAACGCAAGGATTCGTTAAAGCCCAGGGTATCGCGGTGAACTTCACGCTGGTTGATCAGGCTTTTTTTCGATTCGTGAACAAATTCAATCGGGTCTTCAATGGTCAGAATATGGTCGTGCTTGGTTTCATTGATGTAATCAATCATGGCTGCCAGGGTCGTCGACTTACCGGAACCGGTCGGGCCAGTCACCAGTACAATGCCACGGGGGATTCTGGCCAGATCCTTGAACACTTCGCCCATACCAAGCTGGTCCATGTTCAAAACCTTGGACGGAATCGTCCGGAATACCGCACCAGCACCCCGGTTTTGGTTAAAAGCATTGACCCGGAAGCGGGCGACCCCTGGCACTTCAAACGAAAAGTCGGTTTCGAGAAATTCCTCGAAATCCTTGCGTTGCTTGTCATTCATGATGTCGTACACCAGCGAGTGCACTTCTTTATGTTCCAGTGCCGGTACATTGATCCGGCGTACATCACCATCAACACGAATCATCGGCGGCAAGCCTGCCGACAAATGCAAATCCGAAGCACCTTGCTTGGCACTAAAAGCCAGCAATTCGGTAATATCCATCGCCTGTTTTCCTCTGTAGGCACAACATTTTATTCGTACAGCTGATATCTGAGCCAGGTGATGGCATGGATCAACCTTTTATACGATCATCATATACCAGAGCGTGTAATGCTCTGCACGACCACTCAATCCTAACCAAAGCGTAACTAATGTCTACAACACTTGCCGAACACTACCAGAGCGTCTGCGACCGCATCCGGCAGGCCTGCCAGAACAGCGGCCGGATACCCGAAGAGGTCAGCTTGCTGGCCGTCAGTAAAACCAAACCCGCCAGTATGGTCGAAAGCTGTTACCGGCTGGGTCAGCGTCGCTTTGGCGAAAACTATCTGCAGGATGCGGTCGAGAAGATCACCGCACTGGCTGGTCTGAGCGATATCGAGTGGCATTTTATCGGACCATTACAATCCAACAAGACCCGCGCAGTAGCCGAACACTTCCAGTGGATGGAAACCCTGGATCGCGACAAGATCGCCCAGCGTCTGAACGAACAGCGGCCACCCCATTTGCCGCCCTTGAATGTTCTGATTCAGGTGAATATCAGCGCCGAACCACAAAAGGCTGGCCTGCCCCCCGCAGACATCACCCGTCTGGCAGCTATGATAAACTCATTACCCCGGTTACAACTGCGCGGGCTGATGTGCATTCCGCAAGCCAGTGAAGATGAGGCTGTTGTGGTCGCACAGTTCCAGCAAATGCGACATCTGTTTGAAGCCTTGCAACAGCAGTACCCCGGCGTCGACACACTGTCGATGGGCATGTCGAACGACCTGGAGCTGGCCATACGCCATGGCGCTACCCAGGTACGAATCGGCACAGATATTTTTGGCGCACGTCCCGGACAGCAGAGCCACTCTGATACGGACGGCCACGACAAACACGAGGATTCCCTATGACGCATATCGCATTTATTGGTGGCGGTAATATGGCCACCGCTATTATCGGCGGCTTGTTACGCCAGGGCGACCTGTCAGCCCAGATGATTCAGGTCAGCGACCCCGGTGAAGACAAGCGCCAGGCACTGGCCAGCCAATTTGGCATCCAGACTTTTGCCGACAACCTGGAAGCCATTCGCAACGCCAATACCGTGATTCTGGCGGTCAAGCCGCAAATGATGAAAAGCGTGCTGGAGCCATTGCGGGAAACCCTCAAGGCACGCCAGCCACTGGTCGTATCCATCGCTGCCGGTATCACCCTGGAGAACCTGGCACAGTGGAGCGGTTGTTCTGCCATTGTCCGCTGCATGCCCAATACCCCGGCATTACTCAGTGCCGGCGCGACCGGCCTGATGGCCAGCCCCGGCGTCAGTATCGACCAGCGTAATGGTGCCGACCGGCTGCTGCAGGCCACCGGCACCACCGTCTGGCTGAAAGACGAGCAGGAACTCGACATCGTAACGGCACTCTCAGGCAGTGGCCCGGCCTATTACTTCCTGTTGATGGAAGCCATGATCGCGGCCGGAACCCGACTCGGTCTGAGTGAAGACACCGCTCGCGCCCTGACCGTCCAAACGGCACTCGGCGCTGGCATGATGGCCTCACAATCCGATGTTGGCCCAGATGAATTACGTCGCCGGGTTACATCTCCCAAAGGCACCACGGAACAAGCGGTTTTGACCTTTGAAGAAGCCGGGATTCGTGACATTGTTCAGGCAGCCATGTCCGCAGCCCAGAACCGTGCGGCAGCAATGAACCGGGAACTCAGCGAATAGCATCGGCATACCCTGTGGGATGTCGCCAGCCAGCTGACTTTCTGATCCAGAACACACAGCGTTTTTTTAAGCTATAAACGGAGTAATCATGTCTCCCCTGTCACAAGTTGGAATGCTGTTGGTGAACACCATCGGCAGCATGGTATTGCTGATTTTCTTGCTGCGCTTCTTGCTGCAGCTGGTACGGGCGGATTTTTATAATCCGATTTCCCAATTCATTCTGCGTTTTTCCAATCCGCTACTGGTGCCGCTGCGTCGGGTCATTCCCGGTTTTGGTGGCTTGGACATCGCCTCACTGGTGCTGACCTATCTTGCCCAGCTGCTGTTAATGGTCGCCATTCTGATGATTGCCGGTCAATTTATGCTGCCATGGGGTTATCTGCTGGTATGGGCGCTGATTGGTGTGCTGTCACTCTGGCTCAACATCTACTTCTGGGGCTTGCTGATTACCGTCATCGCCTCCTGGGTAGCTCCCAACAGCTACAACCCGGCGCTGATTCTGATCAACCAGATTCTGGAACCCGCCATTCGTCCAATCCGTAATGCCATGCCCGACCTGGGTGGCCTGGACCTGTCGCCGATTATCGCTTTCCTGTTGATCCAGGTACTCGAAATCATGGTTATTGGCCAACTGGCCACACTCTCCAGTATGCCAACAGGCATCGCCATCGGCATATAATGCCGACCATGTGGCATGGGCAACGATTGCCCATGCCATTCTCCCGCACAATCGCCACCGGCTTTCCTCCGGCCTGCAAATCCAGAACCTGCCTCCGCCTTGATTTACCCGTCGGCATACGACAAACAGGCACAGCGCAAGACATTCGCCGCGCGCATGGCTAAAATGACCGACCACATTTGGAGGTGCCTAATGTCGCAACAACCGCCGGATCAAAAAACCACTCATTTTGGCTACAAAACCGTCGCTACTGACGAGAAACAGGCAATGGTTGCCGATGTCTTCCACTCGGTCGCCGCCAAGTACGATCTGATGAACGACTTGATGTCGTTCGGAGTGCATCGTTTGTGGAAACGCATCACCATCGAAATGAGCGGTGTTCGCCCAGGCAATCAGGTACTCGACCTGGCCGGGGGCACTGGCGACCTGACCAAGAAATTCGCCCGTATTGTTGGCCCTCAAGGCAAGGTAGTACTGGCCGACATCAATTCCTCCATGCTGAATGTCGGCCGCGACCGTCTGACCGATCAGGGTTACGTTGGCAATATCGAGTACGTCCAGGCCAATGCCGAATGCCTGCCATTCGAAGACAACAGTTTTGATGTGGTGACGATTGCCTTTGGCTTGCGGAATGTCACCGACAAGGATGGCGCACTGGCGTCCATCACCCGGGTACTCAAGCCCGGCGGTCGCCTGCTGGTGCTGGAGTTTTCCAAGCCCACCAACCCCTTGATGAGCAAGGCCTACGACCTCTACTCATTCTCGGCACTGCCGTTTATGGGCAAACTGGTGACCAACGATGCCGACAGCTATCGTTACCTGGCCGAATCCATCCGCATGCACCCGGATCAGGAAACCCTCAAAGGCATGATGGAAAACGCCGGACTGGTACGTTGTTCCTACCATAACCTCACCAGCGGCGTGGTCGCCTTGCACCGGGGAATCAAACCCTGATGTTTTCTCTGCCAGCAGAACTGACCCATGCCCTGTGTTTGCCATGGGAAGCGGCAATCAATCACGCCTTGCGCTACGATCCTGCCACTCTGCAACAGCTGGGCCGCTATAACGGCCGACTGGTGCATATTCGTCTGGTGGCGACCGGAACCCTGTCGCTGCGTATTCTCGACCAGGGCATCGAACTGGGGCTGTCCCAACAGGACCCTGACGAGCTGGCCATGGCGGATGTCACCCTCACAGGTACCTTGCCCGACTTTATCAGCCTTGCCCGCGCCAACAACAAGGCCAGTGTACTGATGTCAGGCGCTGTCGCCATCGAAGGTGACACCGAACTGGCCATGGCACTCAGCCGCCTGATGGATCAACTCGATATCGACTGGGAAGCCATGATCAGCCCGGCCACCGGAGGCCTGATAGCCCACCAGATCGGCGCAGGCCTGCGGGGCCTGATGAGTTGGGGGCAAGCCACCGCCAAAACCATGTCCACCGCCGCCCGGGACTACGCAGTGGAAGAAGCCGGATTACTGGTCTCCCAGACTGAAATGGATCAGGTTGCCGACCAGATCGACCAACTCAAGCTAGCAACCGACCGCCTGGCCGCTCGCATCCAGTTATTGGAAGCAAGCCGTTCGACGCAACCAGGTAAGGGAGAGAAATAAATCGTGTCCCGACTCTGGCGTTTATGGAAAATCCTGTTTGTTTTCAGCAAGTACCGCCTCGATGGCCTGATTCCGCTGCAGCACCTGCCGTTCAGTTTGAGGATTCTGCTGTGGATAGCACCCTGGCGTCTGAGTCCGGTACCGCCCAACCTCAGTCGTGGTGCCCGCTTGCGACTGGCGCTGGAAGCACTGGGACCGATTTTCATCAAGTTTGGCCAGATCCTCTCGACCCGGCCCGATCTTGTGCCCGACGATATGGTGCAGGAACTGAAACGCCTGCAAGACAAGGTGCCGCCCTTTCCGGAAGATCAGGCCATCGCCTTGATCGAAGCCCAGCTGGGCCAGTCCGTCGAGCAGCTGTTTGCCGAATTCTCTCCGACGCCATTGGCCTCGGCTTCCATTGCCCAGGTACACACCGCCCGCCTGTTTGATGGCAAGGACGTGGTAGTCAAGGTGGTTCGTCCCAACATCGAACATACGATAGAACGGGATTTGCAGCTGCTCGAAACCATGGCAAAACTGGCCGTGACCTATTCCGCCGACGCCCGCCGCCTGAAGCCGATGGAAGTGGTGGAAGATTACCGCCACACCATTTACGGCGAGCTGAACCTGCAGATTGAAGCCTCCAACGCCACGCAGTTGCGCCGCAACTTTGCCGACTCCGACGATCTCTATATTCCGGAAGTATACTGGGATTACACCCGCACCAGCGTGATGGTCAGTGAACGTATTTACGGCATTCCGGTGGCCAATATCGATGAGCTGCGGGCCCAGGGCACCAATATGAAGTTGCTCGCCGAACGCGGCGTTGAGATCTTCTTTACCCAGGTATTCCGCGACAGCTTTTTCCATGCCGATATGCACCCCGGTAATATTTTTGTCTCCCGCGAGCACCCTGAATCGCCACAATACATCGGTATCGACTGCGGCATCGTCGGTAGCCTGACCGACGAAGACCAGCATTATCTGGCCATGAACCTGCTGGCCTTTTTTAATCAGGACTATTATCAGGTTGCCCAGTTACACGTCGATTCTGGCTGGGTACCCGCGACCACCAAGGTGCATGACCTGGCCGCGGCCATTCGCAGTGTCTGCGAACCCATCTTTGAAAAACCACTGGCGGAGATTTCCTTTGGCCAGGTACTGATCCAGCTGTTCAGCACCGCTCGCCGCTTCAATATGGAAGTACAGCCCCAACTGGTACTGCTACAAAAAACCCTGCTCAATATCGAAGGGCTGGGTCGTCAACTGTATCCCGAGCTGGATTTGTGGAGCACCGCCAAGCCCTACCTGGAACGCTGGGTGCGTGACCGTTTTGGCCCCAAGGCGGCGTTTCAGGAACTCAAGCGGCAACTGCCGACCTGGATCGAAAAAGCCCCGAAAATGCCAGGGCTGCTGCATGGTGCGCTCACTCGCATCAACCATATGGACGAAAACCAGCAGCAGTTGCAACGCGAAATCACCGCCCTGCGTCAGGCACTGGAATATCAGAACCAGCAAAAACGCCATCATATTCTGGCCAGCCTGATGACCGTCGGCGGCCTGTTTCTGTGGTGGCAAGCCTTTGCACTGGGCATCACCGACGCCCTTGGTATCAGCATCAGCTTGCTAGGGTTGTTATGGATATTACTCAAGGCCTGACGACCGTAACCGCTTGCGGTATGCTCACAGCCCGGATAACACCACCGCGCCAGTCACCACACCATTGGCGGCACCGTTTGAATTTTCGACACGGCTTCAGCGTGTCGACCAGCAGGTAATACGCAACATGAACAGCAACTGGCTAGATGCCGTAAAATGGGATGACAAGGGTCTGGTACCCGCCATCGCCCAGGATTACAAAACCGGTCGCATCCTGATGATGGCCTGGATGAATCGCGAAGCCCTCGCTCTGACCATTGAGGAAAATCGCGCCATTTATTACTCTCGCTCACGCCAGAAGCTGTGGCGCAAAGGCGAAGAGTCGGGCCATATCCAGCCCTTGCATGAAGTCCGCCTCGACTGCGATGCCGATGTCATTGTGTTACAGGTCGAACAATTAGGCGGCATTGCCTGTCACACCGGCCGCGAAAGCTGCTTTTATCAAGTGTGGCAGGACGGCGAATGGGTCGCGGTTGACCCGGTATTAAAAGATCCGCAAGAAATCTACTAGATCGGGTCTGATCTTCCATAATTCACAGAGCTGTTATAAAAATGAGTGATATTCTCTCCTCCCTGGGTGACATCCTCGACGAACGCAAAGGCGCGTCGGCAGATTCCTCTTACGTGGCCAGTCTGTACACCAAGGGCCTGAACAAGATTCTGGAAAAAGTGGGCGAAGAAGCCACCGAAACCATTATCGCCGCCAAGGACGCCGAGCGCAGTGGTGATAACCAGGACGTTATCTACGAAACCGCCGACCTCTGGTTTCACAGCCTGGTAGCGCTGGCGCATCTGGGTGAACGCCCGGAAGCCGTGATTAACGAACTGGCCCGTCGCTTCAATATGTCCGGGCTGGAAGAAAAAGCGTCACGCGGCGACCAATAACCCCGCTGCCATACGTTTATCCGTAAGGACATCAAGATGACTGACTGTATTTTTTGCAAAATAGTGGCAGGCGAGATTCCGGCCAACAAGGTCTACGAAGACGATGATTTTCTGGCGTTCCACGATATTGCCCCCAAGGCAGAGACTCACTTGCTGGTGATTCCCAAACGCCATATCGTCAATCTCAACGACCTCAACGACACAGACAGCGCCTTGATGGGCAAATTGATGCTGACTATTCCGCGTATTGCCGCCACCCAGAACCTGACCGGCTATCGCACCATCACCAATACCGGTGTCGAAGGCGGACAAGAAGTATTTCATATGCATTTTCATATTCTGGGCGGCTCTGCGCTGCCCGGATTCTGAGCACTCAACGAGGACACACTTATGCTTGGCGGTATCAGCATCTGGCAATTGGTTATCATCCTGGTCATCGTGATCGTGATTTTTGGCACCAAGAAACTGCGCAATATGGGCGGTGATCTTGGCGGAGCCATCAAAAACTTCAAAAGTGCAATGAACGAAGGCGCCGACAAGGACGACGACGCTGCCGCCCCGGCCAAACCCAAACCGCTGATGTCTGACCAGTCTGGCAGCGTGGAAAAAGATGCTGACTTCAGCGAGCAGAAAGACAAGCACTGATGTTTGATATCGGCTTTCTCGAGCTTGTGGTTGTCGGCGTCCTTGGTTTGTTGGTGCTTGGCCCGGAGCGTCTGCCCAAGGCAGCCCGTACCGTTGGCCTGATGATTGGCCGTGTGCGCCGTACCATGAGTGGCTTCCAGGATGAACTGGAGCGCCAGGTACGGGCCGATGAACTGCGGGAAAAACTCAAGGACCCCTACGCCACGTTTCTCGATGACGACGACCGTCGGCCAGCCGCCGTGCGGGACAACGCAAAGGGTACAGACCACGGCCAGCCCCCTGCGGCAGAACCGGCGACCGCAGCAGCAACCACAGCCAGACCAACCATCGACAGCCGGGAAGCCGTATCACCGGCAGCCATCGACCCGGAATACCCGTCCGGCACCGGCGACCAACCCCGTATATTGCCCGATATACCGACACCACCTGCCAAGGACATCAAGCCCGAATCATGAGCCAGGATCAGGAACAACCCCTTATTGCCCATCTGGTCGAACTGCGCAACCGCTTGCTGAAGTCGGTGCTGGTGGTATTGGCACTGTTTCTTGGCATGTTCTATTTTGCCAACGACCTGTATCTGATACTGGTTCAGCCGCTCTCGGTCCTGCTCCCTGAAACCCAGGGACAAATGATCGCCATCGGCGTTGCCTCACCCTTTCTGGTGCCGTTCAAGCTGACACTGGTACTGGCAGTACTGATCGCCATGCCCTTTATGCTGCACCAGCTCTGGGGGTTTATCTCACCGGGCCTGTATCAAAATGAAAAACGCTTTGCCGTACCGCTGTTGCTGTCCAGCACCATCCTGTTTTACACCGGCATTCTGTTTGCCTACTACGTGGTCCTGCCGCTGGCGTTTGGTTTTTTCACCATGGCCGGGCCGGATGGCATTTCGTTTATGCCCGACATCGCCAACGTACTCGATTTTATTCTGAAGATCTTTTTTGCCTTTGGTTTCGCCTTCGAGATACCCGTGGCCACCTTTCTGATGGTCTTGAGCGGCATCACCACCGTTGCCTCCCTGAGTGAAAAACGGCCGTATATTTTCCTTGGCTGTTTTGTTGTCGGCATGCTGGTGACACCTCCCGACATTATCTCTCAAACCATTCTGGCGCTGCCCATGTACGCCCTGTTTGAAGGGGGAATACTGGCCGCTCGCCTGATCCGCCAACCCGTCGATGAAGACGAGCCGCAGGACGCCACAGACATCCTGTGATTCCCCGCGATTACTGCTACACTCGCCTTTTACCCAGCTTCTATACTCCAGGAATACGCCCACCATGCCGGAAGTTATCCCTGACGATTCCGTCGGTCTGGTTACTCCCCAGCAATTTCATTCCGATGTACCACTGACACTTCGTAGTGGTCGCGTGCTGCCAGAATACGACCTCGTTTATGAAACCTACGGCGAACTCAACGCCGAACGTTCCAACGCCATACTGCTGTGTCATGCCCTCAGCGGCGACCATCATGCTGCCGGTTATCATCATATGGATGATGCCAAACCCGGCTGGTGGGACAACGCCATCGGGCCGGGCAAACCGATCGATACCAGCCAGTTTTTTATTGTTTCACTGAACAATCTGGGTGGCTGCTCCGGTTCCACCGGCCCTGTCAGCCCAAACCCGGAAACCGGCAAGCCCTATGGCCCCGACTTCCCGATTGTTGCCGTGCGTGACTGGGTTGCCAGTCAGGCGCAACTGGCCGACCATCTGGGAATCCAGCAATGGGCTGCCGTTGTCGGTGGCAGCCTCGGCGGCATGCAGGTTATCCGCTGGTCGATTCAATTCCCGGAACGGTTACGTCACGCCGTAGTGATTGCCTCAGCCTCCAAGCTGTCGGCACAGAACATTGCCTTTAACGAAGTCGCCCGTCAGGCCATAGCCAAAGACCCGGACTTCCACGACGGCAACTATCTGGAACACAACACCATTCCCAAAGTCGGCCTCACCCAGGCGCGGATGCTGGGACATCTGACCTATCTGTCGGATGACGCCATGCGGCAGAAATTTGGTCGCGAGCTACGGGAAGGCAAGCTGAACTACAGCTTCAGCCCAGAGTTTCAGGTCGAAAGTTACCTGCACTACCAGGGCGAGAAATTCAGCACCCGCTTTGATGCCAACACCTATATGTTGATGACCAAGGCCCTCGACTACTTCGACCCCGCCGGCGATTACGATAACGACCTGGTCAAATGCCTGAGTCAGGCGCACTGCCACTTCCTGGTCGTCTCCTTTACCAGCGACTGGCGTTTTGCCCCGGAGCGCTCCGAAGAAATCGTCAACGCCCTGATCGAAGCCGACAAGAACGTCAGCTACGCCTGCATTGATTCCGACGGTGGCCACGATGCCTTCCTGCTGCCCAGCGCCCGCTACCACCAGGTCCTCCGCGCCTATATGGGCCGCATTGCCAACGACGTGGAGAAACACTCATGAGTCAGACATCTTTGGCCAACCTGCGAGCCGATCTGTCCATTATCCAGCAGTGGGTGCAACCCAACAGTCAGGTACTGGATCTCGGTTGTGGCGAAGGCCAACTGTTACACTACCTGCAAGAGCACAAAAACGTGCGAGGTTATGGGCTGGAGATCAACCCGGACAATATCTCCGCCTGCATTGCCAATGGCATCAACGTGATCGAGCAGGATCTGAACGAAGGCTTGAGTAATTACAAAGACAACAGCATCGATACCGTCATCATGACCCAGGCGTTACAAGCGGTTGAACGGCCCGATGCCCTGCTCGACGAAATGCTGCGCATCGGTGATGAAGCCATTGTCACCTTCCCCAATTTTGGCCACTGGCGCACCCGGCTATACCTGGCGCTCAAGGGCCGGATGCCAATGTCGGAAACCTTGCCCCATGCCTGGTACAACACCCCCAATATTCACCTGTGTACCGTGGCCGACTTTGAAGCACTGTGTGCGGAAAAACACATTCGGATTCTCCGTAAAACCGTGCTGGATGATCACCACCAGGAACACTGGTCGATCAACTTCTGGCCTGCACTGTTAGGAGAAATTGCCATCTATCACCTGACCCGGAGACGCTGATGAAAGCACTACTAACCACCTGTCTGATGCTATTGAGCCTGACGGCCCTGGCCGATCGCGGTGAACAAAAAAAGGTATTTGGCGACTATGAAGTCCACTACATCGGCCTGACCAGCAGCTTCCTCAGTGAAGACGTGGCCAGCGCCTATGGCATAGAACGCTCGCGCAGCTTGGGATTCCTCAGTATTTCGGTACTGAACAACCCCGGCGATGACGTCCTGCCCAAGCCAGTGACAGCACAGATTCAAGGCACGTTAAAAAACCTGATCGGCCAGGAAAACGAACTGCAGTTCAAGGAAATCAAGGAAACCAACGCCGTCTATTACATTGCGACGTTCCGCTTTGATGAAGAAGAAACCTATCGAATCCGGCTCGACGTTGCCCCCGATGGCATCAACAAGCACTTCGATGTCCGTTTCAGCCAACGTTTTTACGAAGAAGAATAATCCACCCGTGTCGCCAGCAGCACACCGGGTAACGCCAACGCGGCCCGGTATGCCCGGACACCTTGCGATGCGCCATAAGGCTCTGCTATGAAAATCGTTCTCGCCAGCGGCAACGCTGGCAAATTACGGGAATTTTCCCAGCTGTTCGACAGCCACTTTGCCGACCGCCACATCACTCTTATCCCCCAGAGTGACCTTGGTGTCAGCGACGCGGACGAAACCGGCCTCAGCTTTGTCGAAAACGCCATTCTCAAAGCCCGCCACGCTGCGACCATCACCGGCTTGCCCGCCTTGGCCGACGACTCCGGTCTCGAAGTAGATGCCCTGCAAGGGCAGCCAGGTATCTATTCCGCCCGGTTTGCCAGCATGAACCAGGCAGGTAGCGGCGATCACGACAACAATCACCTGCTATTACAACGCCTGGCCGACGTTCCGGCAGCACAGCGCACGGCACGATTCCAATGTGTACTGGTCTACATGCGCCATGGCGAAGATCCGACCCCCCAAGTCTTTCAAGGCCACTGGGAAGGCACCATATTAACCTCGCCATCCGGCAGCAACGGCTTTGGTTACGATCCCCTGTTTTATGTCGCGGCGGAGCAATGTGCCGCGGCGGATCTCGACAAGGCCCGTAAGAATGCCCTGTCACACCGGGGCCAGGCCATGCAGCAACTGCTGCAACGCTGGCAACCCTGACTATTATTGTTTTACCCCGTCACACTCTGTTGTTATGCGGTGAGGGGTTTTCTGCACACCATGTGGTGCATTGTTAATCGAGAAAAGGAGCACATCGTGGAAATACTTGAGCAGTTACAGCAAAAGATCACCCAGACCATTCAAACCCTGGAAAACCTGCAACTGGAAAACCTGCAACTGCAGGAAGACCTGGAACAAACCCAGCAAGCTCTGGCCACTGCCGAGCAAAAAAATACCGAATTGATGCAACAGAACGATGAACTGGACAAGGAGCAAACCCGCCTTTCCCACCAGCAACACCAAATGGAAGCCCAGGTTCAGGCCTTGCTGCAGACTCTTGATGTCGCAGTTGCAGAACTGCTGCCCGCCAAAGAAGACGAGGCAGTAGGCGACGAAAACGCCAGTGAACACTCCGATGGCGAACACGCAGGTGAAGGTGAAGGTGAAGGTGAAGGTGAAGGTGAAGGTGAAGGTGAAGGTGAACACGAAGGTGGCCATGAACAGGGTCATGACGGTGAGCACCACGAGGAGCACCATGAAGGTGAACACCACAGTGAGCACCACGAGCATCATGAAGGTGAACACCACGGCGAGCACCACGACAACAACTGGAACTGAGCATGCGCCAGCTGCCGCCACTCAGTCTGTACATCCATGTGCCCTGGTGCATTCGCAAATGTCCGTACTGCGACTTCAACTCGCACACAGCCAGCACCGAATTACCGGAAACAGACTATGTGGCAGCGCTGTTAAATGACCTCGACAGCGAGCTGGAACACCGCCATGGGCGTGTCATCCAGACCATTTTTATTGGTGGAGGCACCCCCAGCCTGTTATCGGCGCAGGCTTACGCCAGCTTGTTCAACGGCTTGCGCCAACGGCTAACGTTTGCCGACGATATCGAAATCACGCTGGAAGCCAACCCCGGCACCTTCGAAGCCGACCGTTTTGCCGCCTACCGTGCACTCGGCATCAACCGCCTGTCGATGGGCATCCAGAGCTTTAACGACCTGCACTTGCAGAAACTCGGCCGCATCCACGACAGCGACCAGGCCAAAGCCGCCATCACGGCTGCCCGGACTGCCGGGTTCGACAACCTCAACCTCGACCTGATGCATGGCCTTCCCGGACAGTCGTTAGCCGACGCCATGGACGACCTCAACACCGCCCTGAGCTTTGACCCGCCACATCTCTCCTGGTATCAGCTCACCATCGAACCCAACACCGAATTTTACAAACGCCCGCCAGTGCTGCCCGAAGACGATACCCTCTGGGATATTCAGGACGCCGGCCAACAACGCCTGGCCGACGCCGGATTTGCCCACTATGAAATTTCCGCCTTTGCCCAACCCGGCAAACAGGCGCGGCATAACCTCAATTACTGGCAATTTGGCGACTACCTCGGCATTGGTGCCGGTGCGCACGGCAAAGTCAGCTGGCTCGACAGCCGGGACCAGATCCACAGCGCCCGGCGCTGGAAAACCCGCCAACCCAGTGATTACCTCAACCCCGACAAGCCATTCCTTGCCGGTAGCCAGCCAATTGCCGCCCACGACATGGGGCTGGAATGCCTGATGAATGCCCTGCGCCTGCGCCAGGGCATCAGCGTCGCATGCTTTGAGCAACGTACCGGTCAAACACTGGCCAACGTTGCCGCCCCCATCGCCAAAGCCAAAGCCATGGGACTGCTGGAAGTAGGACAAGACATCCGGGCCACCGAACGCGGCCAACAGTACCTGAATGAATTACTGGGGTTATTTCTCTAGGGCCCGTCCGTGGCGCGTGTCCTGTTCATACGGACAACCGCAGAGAACATCCCCACGGTTATGGCCGTATTGCGTATCCGCGCTTTAACCCAACGGTGCTTTAACCCAACGGTGTGGCGTTGCAATAACCACGCTGGAAATAAATCAGGCCATCGCCACTTTCCTGCTGGCGAATACCGACAATCTCACAGATCAGGATATCGTGACTGCCAGCGGCAACACGGTTGCTGATGCGGCAGTCGAAGTTGACCAGCGCGCCGTCCAGCATTGGTGAGCCGGTAACGTCGGTGCTCCACTGCGCTGCCGCAAAACGTTCGGCCATGGGGGATTTGCCACCAAAGGTATTCGACAACGCCTGTTGATCGGCGCTCAGGGTATTCACACACAAGTAATCGCTGTCGCGAAATGCCGGGTAGACCGAGGCATTGCGGTTCAGGCATACCAGCAAGCTGGCGGGTTCATCCGAGACACTGCACACCGCGGTTGCGGTAAAACCCGCACGGCCATCCGGGCCTTCGGTGGTCACGACGTTAACGGCGGCAGCCAATATCGACATGGCGCTACGGAATACGTCGCGGCTAACAGTCTGCGGCGCGGTTTCTGGGGTTTTGACGGCCAACATAACAGGCTCCTTCAGGAAAACAGACAGGCTTTGGAAAGGTCCAGACGCGGCAGACGGTCGTAGACCTTGCTGCTGTCGCCGTAGCCCAGGTTGATCAACAGGTTCGACTTCCACTGACCGTCACTGAAAAACTCCTGATCCAGGGCGGCGTTATCAAAGCCGGACATCGGCCCGGTATCCAGACCCAGGCTGCGGGCGGCAAACACCAGGTAGGCCGCTTGCATCGAGCTGTTACGGAAAGCGGTTTCGTAAATCAGTTCTGGCGTGCCGGTAAACCAGCTGCGGGCGTCACCATGGGGAAAGAGTGCTGGCAGCTCGTCGTAGAATTCGCTGTCGTAAGCAACAATGACGGTAACGGGCGCGGTCATGGTTTTGTCGAGGTTGCCGGATGACAGGCAAGGTTTCAGACGCTCCTTGCCTGCTGCAGTACGGACAAACACAAAACGTGCCGGGCTGCAGTTGGCAGAGGTCGGGCCCATTTTGACCAGGTCGTACAGCTGCTCCAGCAGGCTGTCTGGCACAGGCTGGTCTTGCCAGCCGTTGTGGCTGCGGGCTTCAGTAAACAATTGCGCCAGAGCGCCGGAATCAAGTGGTTCGTTCATAAAGCCCTCGCTCAGGCCGCTGGAGTAGTAGGTGCAACACTGTGAATAAAATCGGCCAGCGTTGTATTAATGGTCTCGGCGCAGGTGATGCTGGAAGCATGGCCGCCGTAATCAAAGACTTTCAGAGTGGCGTTGGGCAGTACCCGTTGCAGCTCCTGGGAGCAGGTCCAGGGCACCAGCGAATCATCACTGTTGGCGAGCAGTAAAGTGGGCTGTTCAACCTTGGCCAATGCTTCTCCCGGGTTAAACGTCAGCAGCGCCTGAATGCGTCGTAGCAGGTTCTCGACCGGAGGAAACCCTGCCAGCTGTTTGCATTCTTCCACTTCCAGATGCTCGATATGTTCGGCAATCCAGGTCGGCGGATAAAGAAACAGCGCCTGGGCTTCGATATAGGCCGCCGCACCGGCACCCGCCAACAGCTGCTTGCGTACCGAGAAGCAGCGGGCGGTGTGTGGACTGGCCTTGGCCCAGGCGTTCATCAGCGTCAGGCTTTTGAGTCCGGGGGCTTTTTGCAGTGCCAGTTCCAGACCAACCAAACCGCCCAGCGCATGCCCCACCAGATGGTAGTCGCCAATGTGATACTCGGCTAACAGGCGTTGCAGCTCATTGGCCATATCGCCAATTGCGTAACCTTCAGGCAATTCGGCCGGGCTATGCCCGGTGCCGAGTTGATCATAGAGGACAATGCGGAAGTCTTTGCCCAGGCTGCTCAGCTGCGGTGCCCAAAAATGGGCAGCGCCACCTAGCCCCGAGCTGAAAACCAGCGTCGGGGCATCGGCGTCTTGCCGGCCATGAATTTCAATATGCATGACATTGCTCATCGGTTAGCCAACATGCGCGATGCTGGCGATTTCGATCAGGGCATCCGGTTTTACCAGACCACACTGGATGCAGTAACGCGCCGGTTTTTCACCCGGAAAGTACGATGCGTAGACTTCGTTAACCGCCGGATAGTCACTCCAGTCACGGATCATGATCATATTGAAGGTGACGTCATCCATGGTGCCCCCCGCTTCTTCCACCACACCCTTGATGGTTTCCAGCACGTGACGGGTTTGCGCAGTGGCATCCCCCACGTGTACGACGTTGTTGTCTTTATCAAACGGCAAGGTGCCGGATACGTACAACACGCCATCGGCCATGGAGCCAGGAACGTACGGTGCTAACGGTTTGCCGGTACCGGCAGGAAGGACTGTTTGCTTGCTCATGCGGTTGCTCCTTGGGTTGGGGTAGAGGCGGCCAGAGTGGTGCAGAAGTCATCGACAGTGCTGACCCAGCCAAAAAAGGTTTCAATGTTGTACAGGGCGGCTTGCTGGACGTAGTCCGGCCCGGCCTGATGGGTGGCATCGGCCAGTACAACGCCAAAGTATTCGAGGAAAAAGCCGTCGCGCAGGGTTGATTCCACACAGACATTGGTGGCGATCCCGGTAAACACCAGATTACGGATGCCGCGGCTGCGCAACATGCTGTCGAGAGCGGTATTAAAGAAGCCGCTGTAACGTGGTTTGGGTATCACCAGATCGCCGGGCAGAGGCTTGAGTTCATCCACCAGATCGTAATCCCAGGTGCCCTTGGCCAGCAACGTGCCCATCAGTTCCGGGTTCTTGCGGATCGCTTTCAGAGCGTTGGACTTGTGCCAGTTAGGCGAGCCAGGGCCGCCGGCTTCGGTGTATTCCGCATCCCAGCCGTTCTGGAAGAACACCACTTGCACACCCGCCGCACGGGCGGCCTTGATGGCTTTGGTGATGGATTCAATCACCGGCCCGGTGGTCGACACATCAAAACCGGCCAGGTCGAGATAACCGCCCTTGGTGGAATAGGCGTTCTGCATATCGACCACAATCAGCGCCGTTTCTTTGACGTTGATTGCCAACGATTCCGGGCTGGCGGGCAGCACCATGCTGACATCACCTTGCTGGTCGGGGGCATAACCCACAACCGGATTATCAATACTGCTCATGACGCATTCTCCAACATATCCACAACGTGTTTGCGGCTTTTCATTAATGGCTGAATCTTCTGGCCAAAATCTTCGATGCCCTGAACAAAATCATCAAACGTCAGCATCACACCACTGGTGGCGGGGATTTCAGCAATTTCATCGAGCATGCCGGCGACGGTTGCAAACGAACCCACCAGCGTGCCCATGTTGATATTGACCGCAGACGTCGGGTCGGCCATCTGGCGAATATTGGTATCGCCTTTGGATTTGGTATCGGCGGCCCCTTGCTGACCAAGCCAGGCAACGGCTTCTTCGTCGACACCGTCTTTATAGGATTCCCAACGGGCGCGGGCTTCGTCGTCGGTATCCGCAGCAATCACCATAAACAGCGCCACGGAGGTCACATCCCGGCCACTGTCGGCGGTGGCTTTTTCCAGTCGCTCAACCGTTGGAGCAAAGGCTTTTGGCGTGTTGACCCCTTTACCAAAACAGAAGTTGTAGTCGGCGTATTTGGCGGTAAAGGCCATTCCCGCTTCACTCTGGCCAGCGCAGATAATTTTCATGTCGGCCTGGGGTTTGGGGCTGACGCGGCAGTCGTCCATCTGGAAGTACTCGCCTTTCATATCGCACGTGCCGGTTGTCCACAGGTCGCGCAATACCGTGGCGTATTCACTGAGGTAGTCGTAACGATTGGCGAAGAACTCATCACCAGGCCACAACCCCATTTGCGAGTACTCCGGCTTCTGCCAGCCAGTAACCAGGTTAACGCCAAAGCGGCCGTGGGAAATGGAATCAATCGTTGAGGCCATACGTGCCACAATGGCTGGCGGAATGGTCAGGGTTGCGGCGGTAGCAAACAGCTGGATCTTGTCGGTCACGGCAGCCAGACCGGCCATCAGCGTGAACGATTCCATGTTGTGTTCCCAGAATTCGGTCTCGCC
Organism: Oceanobacter sp. 5_MG-2023; assembly: GCF_030548165.1. Lineage (NCBI taxonomy): Bacteria > Pseudomonadati > Pseudomonadota > Gammaproteobacteria > Oceanospirillales > Oceanospirillaceae > Oceanobacter > Oceanobacter sp. 5_MG-2023. The sequence goes on from NZ_JAUORS010000029.1 coordinate 24,710, forward strand.
ACCGAAGCCGCGCAACTTGATCATCGACAGAGCAAATTCAAAGCCATAATGCTCGGCGCGCTGGACGATGGTCTTGTTCAGGTCAAACGTTGGCATGTACTGCGGAGCGTTCTTGGAGATCAGCCAACCGTTGTTGCCGATAGGTATGAAGATGCCTACATTCATTGCTCTGCCCTCAGGGTTTGGTAATAGATTTGCCTTGGCGCCTGTTATGTTGCTTTGCGGCTTGGCTGTAATAAGACCAAAGCATCAAGTGTGCCATTTTGATATTGTTGATATATATCAATTACTTAGTTATTTTTTGTGTTTTAGTTCAGACCAAATAGTCTGATTTAGAGCACTTGGTTTGTGCGCTCCGGTCCGAATTGGGGCACAAATCAAGCGCTTGAGCTGCAGGCAGCACAATGGGGTAGAATGCGGCAACCAAGGAACAAACGGTAAGCAGAGTGAACAAGCAGATACAGCGGACGGCAACGCCCGCAAAGAAGCCGAAAGCCCGTAGCCGGGTCCCGAGTGAAGCAACCTTGAGCAGGCGCAAACGCCTGATGGAAACCAAACGAGCCGCTATTATGGACGCTGCTCTGGATGTGTTTTCACGCTATGGCCTGCACGGTACCAGCCTCGATAAAGTGGCCAGCCAGGCCGATGTATCCAAAACCAACCTACTGTATTACTTCGCCTCCAAAGAAGATCTGTACCTGAATGTATTGCGTCAGTTGATGGATATCTGGTTGCGGCCCTTGCAGGAGTTCCACATCGAACAGGACCCGGTGGAAGCCATTGGCGCCTATCTTCAGGTCAAGCTGGAGCTGTCACGGGATCATCCGGCAGAGTCCCGCCTGTTTTGTCTGGAAATGATTCAAGGTGCCCCTCTATTGCTGAATGAGCTGAGCTCTTCCCTGCGGGACACCGTCGAATCCCGGGTCGCGGTGATTAATGCCTGGATAGAAGCGGGCAAACTGGCCCCGATAGAACCGCATCATCTGATTTTTTCCCTGTGGGCAACCACACAGCATTACGCCGACTTCCGCGTACAGGTAGAAGCCGTGGCGGGTCACACCCTGGATGATCCCGACTTTTTTGCGGAAACCCTCGCCAATCTCAAAATGCTGGTGCTGCAAGGGATCTGTCCACGCCCCTGAGACCAGCCAAGATCCCGCTGTCTCCTTTTATCCTTGCCCTGTCCAATCACGGTGCAGAGTCTGACCCAAAACCCATATGGGTCAGACAGCATGCCGTCACTGCGCTTCTGCCTTGGCTGTTTTTCCTTATTGCCTAATGGATAACTTTTTATAAATCAATGATATGGATCAAAGTGGCAACTGTGTCTTGCTGGTTATTTTCATGGCCGTTTGTGCTGCCAATTCCAAGGCATCCATGCCCATAATACCGGTGTCACAATGCCTTTCTATTATTCCCATTGGCTGTTTTTTACCCATTAACCTTTATTTTTAAAGGGTTATTTATCCCGATCTTCTGAACTCCTGCCAAAGTCACGATTATCTCGCCCTGTTTTCGGGCCTCCCGCACAAACCGAGTGCTCTAATTCAGACCATTTGATAAAAACTAAGTATCAAAAAAGACATAAATCATTGTTATCTAACATAAATTTCTTGTTGGCATAGTTGCTGCTTTTGTTTCTTTGTTCGGAAACGGTGGGCGATTGGTATCGCCTGCGGATTCTTCAGATCAGGTAACTGATCAAATCAGTACCTGAATTTCAGTCGGAGGATGCAATCGTATGACGCTTCAATATGTTCCTATCATCGATCTTGGCCCTTATTTTGATGGCACGGCCGAAGGCAAGGCCAGCGTGGCCAAGGCCGTGAATCAGGCTTGCCGGGATATTGGTTTCCTGGTCATTACCCAACACCAGATCCCTGCAGAGCTGATCGAGCGGGTCAGCAAACTGACCAGCCGCTTCTTCGACCTGCCCATGGAAGAAAAACGCAAAGCCAACCGTCCCCGTCCCGACATGGTGCGCGGCTACAGCGCGGTAGCAGAAGAGAGCCTGTCGTACTCCATGGAAGAAGCCGCTCCGGGCGACCTGAAAGAATCCTTCTCCATCGGGCCATTGAATGTGCCGGATGAACCTTATTACTCCGAAGCCATGGCCGGGCCGCATTTTGCCCCCAATGTCTGGCCGACAACGCTGCCTGGATTTGAGGAAGCGTACGCGGAATATTTTGCTGCCATGGGCGACCTGGCCCGCAGCGTGATGCGTATTTTTGCCCTGTCACTGGAAATGCCAGAGACCTTTTTCGACGACAAGATCGACAAGCACATCAGTATGTTCCGCAGCCTGCGTTATCCGCACTTGAAAGAAGGCATCGAAGAAGGTCAGTTACGGGCCGGTGCTCACTCCGATTATGGCAGCCTCACCATCGTCAAACCCGACAGCGCCCAGGGTGGTCTGCAAGTTTGCAACCGCGAAGGCGAATGGGTCGATGTGCCTTATGTGGAAGACGGTTTTGTCGTCAATATTGGCGACCTGATGATGCAGTGGACCAACGACCAATGGATCTCAACCCTGCACCGGGTGGTGAATCCTCCGGAAGACGTCGACGGCGACCAGCAACGCCAGTCACTGGTGTTCTTCCACCAGCCGAACTACGACGTCATGGTGGAGTGCTTGCCCAGCTGTGTGCCAGAAGGCGAAGAACCTCGCTACGCCCCGGTTAGCTCCGGCGACCATCTGCAATCCAAATTCGTCCGCCAAACCACCTTTGGCGGCAACAAGGTAGCCTGATATGAGCACACTTTCTTACGTCAACGTATTCGCCAAAGACATCGTCGCCCTGAGTGGCTTTTATCAGCGCGTCTTCGACTTCCCGGAAGTGGAAGCCATCCGCTCGCCGATATTTCGCGGCATCGATGCCGGCAGCTGCTGCATCGGCTTCAATGCGCTGGATGCCTACGAATTGCTGCACCTGAGCGAGTACGCAGACACCTCCGGCTGCAAGTTTTTACTGAACATCGACGTCGACAGTCCCGAAGAGGTCGACCGTATGGTACCGATCGCCTGTGCTGCAGGCGCGACCATGATCAAGGCTCCCTATACCACGTACTACAACTGGTATCAGGCCGTTTTGCTTGACCCGGAAGGCAATGTCTTCCGTATCAACCACATGCTTTAAGCAGGGCTCTACCTACCGCACGACCTCCAACGACTCACCGCAAGAAGGATTGTGACAATGAAGAAACTGCTCACGGGCACATTATGTGCCCTGGCCGCATGCGCCATGACGACCTCCGTGTCAGCGGAAGATGCTGGTTTTACCCTGAAAGGCCCGGCGAAAATCGCCATGCTGTATATCAGCCCGCGTAACGATGGCGGCTGGACTCAGGCCTTCGACGAAGCACGCCAGCGTCTGGAAGACGATATCGACCAGAAAATCCAGTACGTGGAAAGCGTCCCGGAAACAGCCTCCGCGATCAAACCCACCGTTGAGCGTCTGATCCAGCGTGGCTCCAACATCATTATCGGTACCGCCTTTGGTTACTCCGATACCTTCAAGGAACTGGCCGACAAGTACCCGGATGTCGCATTCCTGAACGGTTCCGGTACCACCAATTCAGACAACCTTGAATCCTTCTACGGCCGTACCTACGAAAGCCAGTACCTGTGTGGCATGGCAGCCGGTGCCGCTTCACCGACCGGCAAGCTCGGATTTGTTGCCGCCAACCCGTTTGGCCAGGTTAACTGGACCGTTAACGCCTTCGCCATGGGTGCCCAGCAAATCAACCCGGACGCCACCGTCACCGTTATCTACACCGGAGCCTGGAACGACCCGGTCAAGGAACGCGCAGCGGCAACAGCGCTGATTGACCAGGGTGCTGATGTAATTGGCCAGCACGTGGACAGCCCGACCCCACAGATCGTCGCACAAGAACGTGGCGTCTATGGCACCGGTCACCACCGTGATATGAGCGAGTTTGCCCCGAAAGCGACCGTGTGTTCTTCGGTTTGGGTCTGGGATCGTTTCCTTGCCCCTGAACTGAAAAAAATCATGGCCGGTGGCTGGCAGCCAGCCGAACATGGCGCGCTGCTGTCAATGGAAGAAGGCGGTACCGACGTCTCCTGCTGTGGCAGCGACATTATCAGCAAAGAAGATGAAGCCAAAATCATGGCCGCTCGTGACGAACTGCTGAAAGGTGACAAGCTGATCTACGCCGGGCCAATCTCGGATCGTGATGGCAACATCAAGGCAGCCAAAGGCGAAAGTCTGTCTGATGGGGAACTGTGGTCCATGGACTGGTTCGTCAAGGGCGTGGTTACCCAGCAATGAGCAACAAGAACGCGATCCAACTCGATGCCGTCAGCAAATCCTTTGACGGCTTCAAGGCTCTTTCCGAGGCTTCCTTTACAGCTCGATGGGGCGAGGTCCATGCCTTGCTGGGCGAGAATGGCGCTGGCAAGTCATCACTGATGAACATTGCTGCCGGACTGTACGCACCAGAAACCGGATCGCTGTTCATTGATGACAACCTGGTGCGCCTCAAGGGGCCACTGGATGCATCCACCCAGGGTATCGGCATGGTGCATCAGCATTTCAAGCTGGTTAAACCCTTCAGCGTGGCGGAAAACATTCTGTTGGGCCTGCGTAATGACCAGGCCCTCAGTTTCCGCCAACGACTGCAGCAAACCGCCGAGGAGATCAAGACCACGGCGGCCAGGCTGGGGTTTACCATTGACCCGTTTGCACGGGTCGATCAGCTGTCGGTCGCCGAACAGCAGCGCGTTGAGATTCTCAAAGTGCTGCTGGCCGGTGCCCGCATCCTGATTCTGGATGAACCAACCGCCGTACTCACCGATGCGGAAGCAGAAAACCTGCTGACCACGGTACAGAATTTTGCTCACCAGGAAGGCGCTGCGGTCATTCTGGTGACGCACAAGATGAACGACGTTATGCGCTACGCCGACGAAGTGACGGTCATGCGTACCGGTCGCACCGTCGCCAGCCTCAAGCCGCAATCGGTAACGGTTGGCGAGCTGGTCAAGCTGACCGTTGGCGACGCCCCGACCCCACCCCAGGTTCCCGCCAGCCGGGCAGCCGGTGAGGTCAAGCTGGAAGTCAGCGAGCTGTGCTCAACCAATCCCAATGCGCCGATACTGCGCGGCGTTAACCTGAGCCTGCACGCCGGAGAAATCTACGGCATTGCCGGGGTGGGCGGTAACGGTCAAAGCGAACTGGCCGGAGCCTTGATGGGCCTGCCAGAACCGGTCAGCGGCTCGATGCAGCTGGTTGGTGAAGGCGATTTGCGCGACCTCAGCGCCAGCCGACGGCGCGAACTGGGTATTGCCTGTATTCCCGCTGACCGTTATTCCGCCGCTCTGGCTGCACCGCTGTCGATCAGTGACAACTTCGCCATGGGCGAGATTCACAGCGGCCGGTACGGGCCGTTCTGGTTCCTGCGCCGCCGCCGGATCGAAGCCGATACCGCCGCCGCCGTCAGCGAATTTGATGTCCAGGGGGTGCGCTCACTGCAACAGAAAGCCGCGCTGCTGTCGGGTGGCAACGCCCAGAAGCTGGTGATCGCTCGCGAGTTCAGCCGCCAGCCACAACTGGTGATTGTTCACAGCCCCAGCCGGGGGCTGGATGTGCGCGCCACTCTGGCCGTACACCAGCGCTTGCGCAGCGCCAGGGATGCCGGAGCAGCCGTATTGCTGATCAGCGAAGACCTGGATGAAGTAATGGCGCTGGCAGATCGCATTGGCGTGATGTCAGCAGGACGTATTATCGGCGAGTTTGCCCAACCGGCAGACCGTCAGGCAATTGGGCAAGCCATGGTGAACCATGTTTGATGCAACGAATTTTCAACCCTTGCTGGCACGGCGTTATACGCTGGAAGTACGTCAGCAGATGGCCTGGTACTGGCAGGCGCTAGTGATTGCCCTGGCCTTGCTGGTCGGCCTGCTGATTTCAGCAGCGATTCTGGTGGTGGCCGGAGTGCCTGCGGGCGAACTGCTCAATGAGTTTGTTATTCTGACGCTGTTTGATGCACAAAGCCTGCGGGCCGTGCTGTTTCAGGCCGCGCCGCTGATTATGGTCGGCCTGGCTGGCTGCGTTGCGTTCCGAGCGCGGTTCTGGAACCTCGGTCTGGAAGGGCAGATGATCTGGGGAGCTATCGGCGCGACTGCGATTTCGCTGTTCGAGATCGGGCCACCGTCGATGCGCTTGCCCTTGATGCTGCTCAGTGCCGTGGTCTGTGGCCTGATCTGGGCGCTGGCGCCGGTATTACTGAAGCTGCACCTCAAGGTGAACGAAATCATTTCGACCCTGATGCTCAACTACATCGCGCTGAATTTCTTGCTGCATCTGGTATACGGCGACTGGAAAGACCCCCGTGACAATTTCCCCTACTCCCCTCAGTACCGGGTATTCGAACGCCTGCCCGATGTCTTTGACGGACTCAGCCTGGCGATTGTGCTGGCCACCCTGGTTGCCTTTCTGGTGCTCTGGTTTACCAACGTCTCCCGGGCTGGGCTGTACCTGCGTTTTGTCGATAACAGTCCTGGTGTGGCCCGTGCCGTGGGGGTGCCGGTTAATCGGGTAATCCTTGGTACCGTACTGTTATCCGGGGCGCTGGCCGGGCTGGCCGGTTTTATGATTACTGCCGGACAGGAAGGCCGCCTGACCCATTCGTTCTACGTCGGCTATGGCTTCTCGGGAATCCTGATTGCCTTTCTGGCCCGTAACCAACCGATCGCCGCCACCGTAGTGGCGCTGTTGGTCGCGACACTGTTTGTCGCAGGTCGCAGTTTGCAGGTGTTCTACCAGATTCCTTTCTCCATGGTGCAGCTGATCCAGGCCATTCTGGTGATTTGTGTTGCCTCTTCCGAGTTCTTTATTCGTCACCGTATTCGCCGTATTCAAGGAGGGCAGAGCTGATGAGCCTGATCGCAAGCTGGATCGGTAATATCCCCGACTTTGCCGTGCCTTTTGCATTGGCAGCCTTGGGGCTGATCATTATTGAACGCTCCGGGGTTCTGGCCCTGGGTGCTGAAGGTTTGATGCTGGTCGGTGCCATGTCCGGCATCGGTGCTTCCCTGATGACTGACGGCTCCACCGTTGCCGCCTTGATCATGGCGATGATCTCCGCCGCCGTGGTATCGCAGCTATTCGCTCTGATGGTGCTGATCATGCGTATTAACCAGGTGATTGCCGGGCTGGCGCTGGTGTTCTTCTGCCAGGGTCTGACCGGGCTGTGTGGCACCTTGATGAACTGGACCAGCCGACCTGTGTCCGGCCTCTCAGATCTGTCGTTATGGCCGCTGTCGGAACTGCCTGTTATCGGCAAACTGTTTATTCAGGACCCGGTGGTCTATCTGACGCCTATTATCTTCCTGTTGGTGGTGCTGGTACTGAACCGCACCGTACTCGGTTTACGCTTGCGTGCCGTGGGTGAAAACCCCCAGGCCGCCGACGCCGCCGGGATTCCGGTATTGGCTTACCGCTGTGCTGCAATTGCCGCCGGGTCAGCCCTGATTGGTCTGGCCGGTGCCTATATTTCGGTATTAAGCACCAAGATGTGGCTGGCGGATATGGTCGGTGGACGCGGCTGGATTGCCGTCGCACTGGTGATTTTTGCCCGTTGGTCTCCCTGGAAAGCCCTCGCCGGTGCGGTGCTGTTTGGCTGTATCGAAGCGCTGATTCCACAGATGGCCGCCTCCGGCATTCGCCTGCCACAATATTTTGTCTTTATGACGCCCTATGCTGTCACCCTTGGCGTAATGATCTGGGTGGCCGTTGCCAGCCGTGATAACAGCAGCCAGCCCGGTGCGCTGGGCGAACCCTTTATTCGTGAAGAGCGCCGCTGAAGCGGCGTGCTCACCCTATTACAGACACACTACAGACAACAGGATATTTGCATGAAAGGTGTAGCTTTGATTACTGGAGCCACTTCCGGTTTCGGTGCCGCCAGTGCCCGCCATTTGGCCGCACAAGGTTGGCCACTGATTATTTGTGGTCGTCGTCAGGAACGCCTCGACGCCCTCGCCGACGAACTGTCTTCGACTACGCCCGTATTGGCTTTGAAAATGGACGTACGGGATGCCGACGCCGTCAAGCACGCTATTGATGAATTACCCGACGCTTTTGCCGGTATTCAATTACTGGTCAACAACGCCGGTCTGGCCTTGGCCCCCGGCCCGGCGCAGCAATCCGACCTGGCCGACTGGCACACCATGATCGACACCAATATCACCGGCCTGGTCAACGTCACCCACGCGGTACTGCCACGACTGATCGAATGGGGTGTTGGAGCCAGTGTTATCAATATCGGCTCCACCGCAGCGGGCAATCCTTACCCGGGCAGCCACGTTTACGGTGCCAGCAAGGCCTTTGTGCAACAGTTTTCTTTTAACCTGCGCTGCGACCTGCAAGGCACAGGAGTACGCGTTACCGACCTGTCACCGGGTATCGCCGAAACCGAATTCAGCCTGGTACGTAACGCCGGAGATGCCGATGCCGCCGATGCCGTATATCAGGACACCGTGCCATTAACCGCCAATGATGTTGCCGAACAGGTCGCCTATATCGCCGCCCTGCCGGTACATATGAACATCAACCGCATGGAAATCGTCCCCGTCCGCCAGGCCTGGGGCCCTTACGCCATTCACCGCGACCCCGCCGAATAGATATTTGCGAACAGGAACTTGCGGCCCCGGTGATCATCCCTGCGGTGATCGCCATACGGGGCGCAAACCGATAGATTCCGCAAATCACCTGCCTCCCTGAAGGGCACTGCACTAACCGCATTGCCCTTTTTTGGTGTGTCATCCGCGGCCAATAACACATGCAATATCGCTCAGAAAGCGATCCTGCCGTTATTATGGGCACGGTGGCAAAAAATAAAGCATTGGCCTGTTTCATGCTTGTAATATTGGCAAGGGTAATGCGATAACCCGTCGCCAGAACACCCGAACAAGCCCAGCAAGGCAATCAATCGCCCGAGCGCTGGCAACAAACAGGTTTTAGAGCTGGTTGAAATGGATTTCGGCCCCCTATTCAACACAACTGCGTCACGATGTCAGGCGATTGGCATGAACATCACGCGGTTGTGGCAAGCCACTGGAACTGCATTGGTTCCAGCTTCAGGTCATCGCGCCATATGCCCCGCGAACCGCGATCGATCATCTGCCTTTCTCTCGCCACGAATATTCCCGCCCAGGCCACTTTGGCCATGGGCTGCACTCACTACCGACGCACAATATATATAAACAATAAAAATCAGGGTATTCGATATAAAACAGGATTGGGCAGCGCCATAACCGGGCCTGATATATCTGAGACTAAAGACTGGCAAAACCTGTCGAATATAAGGAAAAAAAACACCCACCACATCAGCCAAAAGAATGGTTACGCAATATTCTCCGGCTGCTTCACAGCCTTTCCATAAAGTCCAAAATCCGTCCGATTTTACGGGCAAGATGACTTATCCATTACTCTGAAAACACCCATTCATCACCCGACCCCAATGCTTATGGACTGTCATGATTCCGCTCTCACCCCGGCACTCATTACATCAACAGAGCCCTTCGCTGCGACTCGCCACGGCTTGAACACAGCCGCTGATATACACTTCCAGAATCTTGCAGTGCAAGATGCGTCGGAGCAGGCGCTGGTACAAGACTGGCTACCGATTTCAATTGATCAGGTCAGCAGCGGTCGCTATGCCGGGCGCTATCAGGAACTCAATCTGCCGGGCATCAAGATGGTGATCGAGCGCCAGAACTGCACCGTGCACAAACGTTTCACCATGGATAAGAAATATTGCACTCTTTCCTATGTCCGCGGCACCCTCGATACCGCCCGGGTCTCTGAATATCAGGCCAACCATAAGGCGCTGTTTCTGATCCCTGCCGGAACCGAGGCGGATGTGCATGTCGGTGGTGAAGCCGAAACGGTGTATTTTCGCTTCGATCAGGAGCATTTTCAGCAACAGATGATGATTATTGACCCTGAGCGCCGGGAAGGCCCCGACACCCCTGAGCTGATGTGCCTTGAAACCCCGGGACAGGCTCAGCTGGATCAGCATATCAACCAGTTGCTGCACCACATAAGCCTCGGCCAGCCGTGCCTGACCCCTGCGGGTATAGACCGCTACCTCACCGACAACCTGATGATGATGTTGCAGTCGTCACGGCCGCAGCCGGATATCATGCACTCCAGCATCAGTAGCCGCCGTCGGGCTGTCCGGCTGGTGCATCATGTTTGTGCTTATCTGGAAGCGGTACCCAATGCCGACGCCAGCCCAGGTATTGTCGATCTGTGTCGCGAAACCAGTGTCAGTGAACGTACCCTGCAATACAGCTTCAAGACTCAGCTGGGAATGTCTCCCAATACCTACCTGCGCCTGTTTCGTCTTAACCGGGTACGCGCACTCTTGCTTCACCCTCCGTATCACACCATCACCGTCACGGAAGCAGCCATGCGCTGGCATTTTTTGCACCTTGGCCGCTTTGCCCGTGACTACACCGCCCTGTTTGGTGAATCACCTTCCAGCACCCTGCGCCGGGCCATTGCCTGACTCCGCTCTGGCTGTAACCACTCCGGCCACCGATGGCAGCAGACCCAATCCAGACCTGAATCCAGACCGGAACCCAAACCAGAGAGTCTGATGCCTGCTGTCAAACGCAGACATGCCAGCAGATATCTCGCAGATAACGCCGAAAATATTCACAACCGGACAGAACCCTGACCAGCACAAATAAAAGACAAAACGGCTACCATATTCCTTAATACCGCTTCAAATATCTCAGACCAATAAAGCCAATATGACAAACCTGACCATTTATTTGCATTTATGGCGATTTATAAAAAACAAACGGCACAGAAAAATTCAATTTCAGCAATATGTTAAACCTTGATGTCAAATCAATATATTTATAATTATATTTGTAATAAATATGTCGTTTATTTGTAAGAACCCGTCACTACCATGCGTCGATTTCTCACACCCTAGGAATCAGAACATGTTCAAGAAAAGGATAATTTCATTAACTGTATTCGGTTTGCTGACTGCATGTGCCGGAGATGACGGCGACAATGGAAACGAAGGTTTCAACAGCCTGGTAAACCATGAGCTGGTTGCATTTGGCGATAATGAATGTGTATTTGGCGGTGTAAAAATCGAATCCGGTTTGGATGCCGATGCCGATGGCACCCTGTCAGAGAGCGAAGTGGCTCAGACAACGTATGATTGCGACGCAAATACCGTTGGTGTCAATGGCTCGACATTACCCTACACCGTATTACGTAGCGACATTGAAGACGGTGCAAAACCGGGCGCTCTGTTCGAGATTCGTAATGGCGGCTACGGCTCCGACATGGTTAAGCACCCAACCAATGCCAGCCAGTTTTATGCCCTGACCGACCGTGGACCAAACGCTGTTTACACTGGCGACCAGGGTACCGGTAAAATATTCCCGGTAGAAGATTACACTCCACGCATCGGCTTATTTGAAATTCAGGACAATGGCGATGTAAAACTGATCCAGGAAACTCTATTAAAACGTCCAGACGGCACCTTAATCACCGGCTTGCCCAATAACTCCGCGTTAGGCGGTACCGGTGAAACACCTTACGCCGTATTGGACGATGGCACTGTCGAAGTGCTTCGTGAAGATATGAGCCAGCCTTACGATGAAACGACCAATCCTATCCTGCTGGATGATTATGGACTGGATGGCGAAGGCATGGTCGCGCTTTCTGATGGTACCTTCTGGGTAAGCGACGAATATGGCCCACACATGGTTCACTTCGACGCTGACGGTAATGAAATCGATCGTATTAATGCCTTTGCCGATGATGACCGTGTATCGATCAACCTGCCTGCAGAATTTTCCAATCGCCGAGCCAATCGCGGCATGGAAGGTTTAGCCGTAACACCAGATGAAAAAACACTGGTCGGCATCATGCAATCCACCATGTATAACCCAAGCAGCACAGTAAAAGACCTGGATATCGTGCGTATTGTTACAGTCAATACAGAAACAGGCAGCGTGGCGCAGTACCTGTACCGCCAGGAGAAAACACAAAACTCCCAGTCGGGTATTGTTGCTCTCAGCGCCACTGAATTTGTTGTGATCGAACGTGATGGTGCTTTCTTCGCCTCCGATGCCAGCGCCATGAAATACCTGTATAAAATTGATATCAGTAACGCTACCGACCTGGAAAGCATTACCGATTCAGGATCATGGGTTCAGGATGCCGAGCTTGGGTTAACCAAAGACGGACAAACTCTGGAAGAAGTTGTACTGAATGAAGGCTGGACAGGTTTAAATACCATTACACCGGTTACCAAAACCTTCCTGGTTGATTTGGTGGCAGAAGTTCAATACCCACACGACAAGCTTGAAGGCATGTGGCTGATTAACGATTCAACCATTGCTGTTATCAATGATGATGACTTTGCAACCTGGTCAACCAGCGGCGTGCTGGAACAAAAATATCTGGACGCAGGGCAAACCGAGATTGATGCCAACACCGTCTATATTATTGAAGACTTGGATCTTTAATATAATCGGTTGAGTGTTTTTGACGACCTGTATCTGCCTTGCGGATACAGGTTGTTATTTACACAACAAAACGTTCCAAACATTCAGGTTTTACAGCTATCAATGGCAAAGAGTTCATGGCCTGAAAGCCCCTGCTGATGACAGATCAACAGCACCTGTTCAAACAGACCTTCAATGGCTTGGAGCTGGCTGGCTGCTTCCTGTTTGAACTCAGGAGAAAAAGAACGTCGCTTGCTGGTCATCAGACACCTCGTTTATGGTGGCGATATTACCACCTACGTTGGTGTCCGGAATCATTGAACCACTACACCTCAATGGCCACTATTGCTTAACGGCCACCCTGTCTGCAGTCGCTAAACGGCTTCGCCAGAGACAATCTGGAAAGAGACAACTTGGACACCCACCCTTCTGAATAGCCGCAGAAAGCCAACAAGCAAAATTCTGCTGGCTCACTGTTTATCCAAAAGCCCTGGGTTCACTGACTCCAAGAGTGGGGGTCACGTGACTCGGCCTGATTCGACGGCCTGCTACCAGCGTTCTGGCGCATAGCGGAACACCGGCAACGACCAATGCCAATAGATAGCCGCCAGACGCATAACCAGGCCACTGCTGAATGACACAAGCAGAGTCATATCCTCATTCACATCATAATGTTGCAACACCAGATACAGGACAGCGACCAACAGAGACACACTGGCATACAGCTCATGCTGCAGCACTTGCGGTGTCTGATCACAGAAGGTATCTCGTAAAATGCCGCCAAATACACCAGTAATAATGCCAGCCATAATGACCACCGGCAGACCGTAATCCAATTGCTGGGCAACGTTACAACCGATGATCGTAAAGGCGATCAGGCCCATGGCATCCAGCACAAGGAACAGCTTCTGCAAGCGATGCATAAAGCGCGCAAGCACCATGGTAGAAAGACCAGCAGTAATGGTCAGATAGATATAAGAAGGGTGTTGGGTCCAGTTGACTGGAAAATTGCCAAGAAGAATATCGCGTACGGTGCCGCCCCCCAGAGCAGTAATAAACGCAATAAAAGCCACCCCGAACATGTCCATATTACGACGCCCGGCAACCAACGCGCCAGACATTGCTTCAGCTGTAATAGCAACAAGATAGATAATAGTGAGCACACAGAACTCCTGTGTTATCCGTGCCCCTCCCCCTGTCCTTTGTTCCTGAGAGTTTGACCAGACGGACCTGACCGCTGGCTTGCTCCTTCGGTGGGCTACAAAAGTAACCTCTCTCCAGATGGCAATCTGCTTGGCCCGCAGTACTTTGGCCTGAGCGTTTATGGGAGTTTGCGCCTTCGGCGGCCAGCATTTAACGGCTGACTCTCTCCTGCGGAGTGCGCATTGTAGACAATTACCACAGGGAATGAAACCGACCAAATAATGTCGCCATTAGACAAGAAAAAATATTTAGTGCCAGGAATAATTCAAGAAAGGAAGGCTATTCTCGCCCTATGTGCCGCGTCCGGGATTAGTAGACCACTACAGGATGCATGAGTGGGTGGCCTACAGGGGACATCTATTTAATCCTGCACGGCTCTGCGCGAGTGTTGCCGTTGTTCAGAGCAAGGCGACGAATGCAGCGAA
>NZ_JAUORS010000003.1:0-218705 GCF_030548165.1 Oceanobacter sp. 5_MG-2023
GGCCTGCAAGTCGGCTTCGTGATTCGAAACCATCCGGTAGCCCAGAGTGAGCACCGGATTAAATAGATGCCCCCTATATGTGTGCCTGGTTATGATTATTCAAGTATATCCCCGATATGCGGATGGGCACTTGCATCGGTTGGTGTCGGGTCAGGGTTGGGTCAGGCGCAGAAATTCGGCTTTGGATATTTCCCCGACGATACGGCGCTCAGGAACTTCAATACCTTCGTGGAAGAACAGTACCGTCGGAGGGCCAAAAACGGCCAGGCTTTGTAACAGGGCAATCTGTTCGTCGGTATTACGGGTAATGTCGAGCTGCAGCCAGGTCATATGGCTCAATTGGCGCTGTACTTCATCATCGGCAAAAATTTCTTCATCCATGACTTTGCAGCTGATGCACCAGTCGGCGTAGAGATCCAGCATGACGGGTTGCTGGCTGTTTTTGATCAGGCGCTGGATGTCAGTCACCGACTCGGTGCGATAAAAAGCGTTGGCCTGTTGTTCAGCGCTGGCAGCAGACCCGGCATGAGTAGATGCCAGTGGCTGTAACGGATTATGGTTGCCTTGCAATGCGCCCCAGAAGGCGGCGACGCCGTAAACCAGCAGTGCCCAGGCCAGGCCTTTGAAGGCGCGATGGCGTGGTGTTGATGCCGGTTCAAATACACCGGCAACCACGGCATAAACCAGTGCCAGCAGCCCCCAGAGTGCAAGACTCAGTGACCCGGGCAGAATGCGGCTGACCAGCCAGAGTGCAACGGCCAGCAGTAATACCCCAAAAAAGATTTTGATCTGGTTCATCCAGGCACCGGCTTTGGGCATCAGCGAGCCGCCGCTGGTACCCAGGATAATAAGTGGTGCCCCCATGCCCAACCCAAGCGCCAGCAGGGCGCCACCGCCGAGCCAGACGTTGCCGGTGGTACTGAGGTAAACCAGTGCTCCGGCCAACGGTGCCGAGACACAGGGCGACACAACCAGTGCCGAAAGGATGCCAATCACAAACACGCTGAGCAGGTGGCCACCGGATTGCTGTTGGCTCATTTGATTAAGGCGATTGCGGAGTTTGCTGGGTAATTGCAGTTCATAGAGACCAAACATCGACAACGCCAGCAACACGAACAGCAGGGCAAAGAGCACCAGCACCCAGGGGGTTTGCATCCAGGCCTGGATATTGGCTCCGGCTCCCAGTAGTCCCATGATAACCCCCGCCAGGGCGTAGGTAATGGCCATTCCGAGTACATAGGTGCTGGACAGCAAAAAACCGCGCCGGGCGGAAATGGTCTGGTTTTGACCCATCACCACCGCCGACATGATCGGAATCATCGGCAGCACACAAGGGGTAAATGTCAGTCCGATGCCGAGCAGGAAGAACAGGCCAATGGTGGTCAGCCAGGAGCCTTCAAACCAGTGAGCGGAACTGCTGGCTGGCTGGCCGGTCGCGGGAGGATAAGTATTGTTGCTGTTAATGCCAGAGCTGGCGCTGGTGGTTGCTGACTGAGTGACAGCGTTCGTGGTGGTGCCTGCTGCGGTAGTTGCGGTATCTGTTGCGGTATTTTCCCAGGGAGCCGATGGTGTGGCAGCTGCGGGAACCGGACTGGCTGATGGAAGGTCACTGGCCGCAATGGTGATATTGATACGCTGGGGTGGGTAACACAGCCCGGCATCGGCGCAACCCTGATAGTGGAGGGTGACGACACCGGCACTGAATGAATCCAGCTTGAAGATAACTTCCCGTGGGCCGTAATGGGCAATGATATCGCCAAAGGCTTCGTCGTATTTATCAATGCCGGGTTCTGAAAAGCTGGCAGGGTCCTGCTGTATGTCATCCTGGCTCAGATAAATACGATGTTGATACAAATAGTAGCCAGGCGGGGTTTGCCATTGGGCAATTAACAGGCCGCCATCAATATCTGTCTGGAGTGGAAAAGCCTGTTCCACCGGTAAAAATTTGGGTTCAGCGCCGCCGAGTGGATCAAATAGCCCGGCCTGGACAGTAGGCGTCAGGGCGAGCAGCGCCAGGATGGCAATCAGATATCTGGCAACAACCTGCATAAAAATCCCCGGTTCTGGGTGGGTAGAGTTAGGTTTTGCGCTGGACGGCGATTCTGGCCAGAGCAATCAGGGCGTCTTTGGCCGCCGATTGGGGTAAAAGTTGCAGCTGTTGTTCGGCCCGTTGCACACAGGCATTGGCTTTGTTGCGGGTGTACTCCATTGAGCGGGTATGTGTGACCACGGCCATGACATCCTCCATGTTATCCAGACCACCTTTGCGAATGGCCTGGCGCACCAGTTTGCGGCCGGTTTCATCGGCATTGGCCATGGCATGAATCAGTGGCAGTGTTGGCTTGCCTTCCGCCAGGTCATCACCAACGTTTTTGCCGAGATCGGCGGCATTGCCTTCGTAATCCAGCACATCGTCGATTAACTGGAAGGCCAGCCCCAGTTCCTTGCCGTAAATACGCAGCGCTTCCTGGATGTCATCCGGAGCTTGCAGCAGGGCGGCGGTGCCGTGGGTTGAGGCTTCAAACAGTTGTGCGGTTTTACCCTGAATCACGTCCATATACTGGGCTTCGGTGATATTCGGGTTTTTGACGTTGGTCAGCTGCAGCACCTCGCCTTCGGCAATCACACAGGTGGTCGAGGAAAGAATATCCATTACCTTGAGGTTGGCCAGTTCCACCAGCATGTTAAACGAGCGGCTGTAAAGGAAGTCACCGACCAGTACGCTGGGAGCATTACCCCATTTGGCATTGGCGGTCGGGTTGCCCCGGCGCATGTCCGAGGTATCCACCACATCGTCGTGCAACAGGGTGGCGGTGTGCAAGAACTCGATAATGGCCGCCAGTTTGATCGCACCCTGATCGCAGTTGCCCAATGCCCGGGCGCTCAGAAGCACCAGCAATGGCCGGATGCGCTTGCCACCACTGTTGACGATATAGTCAGCGATTTTTTCGACCAGTGGAACGCGGGATTCCAGCTGCTCGTTGATGAGCCGGTTGACCGCCTGAAAATCATCATCAACACATGTCAGTATGTCGGCCAGCGACATGGACGGGGCCGGAGATGGGGATGTGATGTTGGATGACGGCATATTCATAATGTCTCGGGAAAACTGCCGCAAATGCTAGAGTTGAGCGTCGACACTGTCAAGGAAATGCGAGAATCTCCGACTTGCAACGCAGCTTGCTCTGAGGTACAGTCTCGCGCCCGAATTTCAGCTCCCTGCCATATGGTAACCCGTGCGTTCCCAGTAGAAGCAGGTTGTGAAAGTAGCGTATTCGGTTATGGACCGGTGCTGATCAGAGGCCCGGCTAAAAATGCAGCAGGTGGAGAACCTCATGTACGCAGTAGTAATTACCGGCGGTAAGCAATACCGTGTTGAAGAAGGCCAAACACTGAAGGTTGAAAAACTGGAAGTAGCAACAGGCGATGCGGTTGAACTGGAAAAAGTTTTGCTGATTGGTAACGGCGATGACGTTAAAATTGGCACTCCTGTGGTTGAAGGCGCTAAAGTAACGGCAGAAGTGGTTGCCCATGGTCGTCACAAGAAAGTGAAAATCATGAAGTTCAAGCGTCGTAAGCACCACATGAAACAAATGGGCCACCGTCAGTGGTTCACTGAACTGAAAATCACCAGCATCGCTGGCTAATTTTTTTAAATTCAATTTGGGCCCGGGTGACTGTGAATGACGGTCACCGCATCCGCAGTGTTGTAGTGGTCCCTCAGAAGGAGAAAGAAGCATGGCTCACAAAAAAGCTGGTGGTTCTACCAAGAACGGTCGCGATTCCGAAAGTAAACGCCTTGGCGTGAAACTGTACGGCGGCCAGGCAGCAAAAGCAGGCGCAATCATTATTCGTCAGCGTGGCACTCGTGTACACGCCGGTGACAATGTCCGTGTTGCTCGTGACCACACTCTGTTTGCAACTGCCGAAGGCGTTGTCAAATTTGAAGTGAAAGGTCCAAACAATCGCAAGACTGTTAGCGTCGTTCCTGCCTGATCGACAACCGGTTCAAGGTTGTCGGCGGTTGGTTTGCCGTAAAAAGCGCCCCAGCTGCTTGCAGTTGGGGCGTTTTTGTATGTTTTTTTGAGGTATCGATATGAAGTTCGTTGACGAAGCACGAATTACAGTTGAAGCGGGAAAGGGCGGCAACGGCTGTTTGAGCTTTCGTCGCGAAAAGTTCATTCCTAAAGGCGGCCCGGATGGCGGCGACGGCGGTGACGGTGGTTCGGTGTATCTTGAAGCCAACGACTCGATCAATACGCTGGTGGATTATCGTTATACCCGGCGTCATCGCGCCCAGAACGGTCAGGGTGGCGCCAGTCGTAACTGTACCGGTGCCAAAGGTGAAGATATTGTCTTGCCGGTACCTGTCGGTACCACGGCGATCGACGAAGATACCGGTGAGACGCTGGGTGATCTGACGGCAATCGGCCAACGCCTGATGGTGGCTCGGGGTGGTTTTCACGGTCTTGGGAATACCCGTTACAAGTCGAGTACCAACCAGGCACCACGCCAGACCAAGCCAGGGCAAGAGGGAGAGTCACGTAACCTCAAGCTGGAGCTGAAAGTACTGGCTGATGTCGGTTTGCTGGGCTTGCCCAATGCTGGTAAGTCTACCTTTATCCGGTCTGTCTCTGCCGCTCGCCCGAAGGTTGCTGATTATCCCTTCACCACACTGGTGCCGAATCTGGGGGTGGTTTCCATAGAGCAGCATCGCAGTTTTGTGATTGCCGATATTCCCGGGCTGATCGAAGGTGCATCAGAAGGTGCGGGCTTGGGTGTTCGCTTTCTGAAGCATTTGGTGCGGACTCATTTGTTACTGCATATTGTGGATATGGCTCCACCGGATGGCGCTGATCCTGCAGAGTGTGCGCGTACCATTATCGATGAGCTGGAGTATTTTTCTCCCGGACTGGTCAAGCGGGATCGCTGGCTGATTCTGAACAAGCTGGATCTGTTGCCGGAAGACGAGCGACAAGCCGCCTGTCAGGACGTTCTGGACAAGCTGGACTGGCAAGGCCCGGTTTACCAGATTGCTGCAATCAACAAGGATGGTACTTTCCCGTTGAGTTGCGACATTATGGAATATATCGAAGAACGCCGCCTGCGGGCTGAGCAGGACGAAGAGTTTGCTGCCCAGATCGAGCGGGAGCGCGAAGTGGTCGAAGAAGAAGCCCGCGAACGTATCGAAGAGCTGGAAGAGCGGCATCGCGCCGAGCGGGCTGCGATTCGGGCGGCGTCAAACGACAATGACGACGATGACTACGACGTCGAAGTTGTTTATCTTAACGAATAGTTTTCAGGTAGCCGCCGCGGTTACCACGTCGCTGGTTGGCTCCCTGTTGGTGTGATTGCCGCGCCAGCCAGGTTGTCCCAGTATCCCGGCCATTGCTTTCTGCCATGGCCTTGCATCAATAGCTTTTGGAATGGCTTTGGACTCTCAACAGCAAATTCAGCAGCATCGTATTCGGCTGGCGCAGAAAAAGCGCTGGGTTATCAAGATTGGCAGCGCTCTGCTGACCAATGACGGCCAGGGTCTTGATCTCGAAGGGATGCAATCCTGGGTTGATCAGATGGCCGAATTACAGCGCCTGGGGCACGATATTATTCTGGTCTCGTCCGGCTCGGTTGCCGCCGGTATGACCCGTCTTGGCTGGCATAAGCGACCGGAAGAACTTTATCAGTTGCAGGCGGCGGCGGCGGTCGGGCAGATGGGGTTGGTGCAGGCTTATGAAACCGCTTTTGGTAAACATGACCGGCTCACCGCCCAGGTGTTGCTGACCCATGATGATCTCAGTAACCGTACCCGTTATCTTAACGCTCGCAGCACGTTACGCACTCTGATGAATCTGGGTGTGGTGCCGGTGGTGAATGAAAATGACACCGTCGTAACCGATGAAATCTGCTTTGGGGATAACGATACGCTGGGCGCTCTGGTTGCCAATCTGGTAGAGGCTGATGTACTGGTGATTCTGACCGATCAGCAAGGGCTGTTCACTGCCGATCCCCGTTCCTGCCCGGATGCCGAGCTGGTACTGGAAGCCAAGGCGTCTGACCCTGCCATTGCCGATATGGCGGGCAGCGGTGGTGCGTTGGGGCGTGGTGGTATGGTCACCAAGGTACGAGCGGCGTCTCTGGCATCCCGTTCCGGAGCGGATACCCTGATTGTCGGCGGCCGGATTGAGAATGTGTTGCCGCGTTTGCGTGCGGGTGAACTGCTGGGCACCTTGTTGGTGGCTGATCGCGAGCCAGTTGCGGCGCGCAAGCAGTGGATTGCCGGTCACCTGCAGACTCGCGGGGAATTGATTCTGGACGATGGGGCGGTAAATGCCCTGCGTAATGGTCATCGCAGTCTGCTGCCGATTGGTGTGGTGGCGCTGAATGGCCGCTTTGAGCGCGGCGAAGTGGTTGCCTGTAAAAATGAACGTGGCGAGCTGGTTGCCAAAGGGCTGGTGAATTACAGTCGCAGCGAAGCCAACAAGATCTTGCGCACACCGTCGTCCGAGTTGGAACAGGTGCTGGGTTTTGTTGTGGAACAGGAAATGATCCACAGGGATAATCTGGTGGTAATATAACCAGACAGACGCAATACACCGTTATTATTGCTTTGCGCCTCATTCGTGCAGGGTACACGTCTGAGTCCCTGAACTTTCTAAATGTATATCTGAGGAACACTATGATTGAGTCGGTAGCCTTTGGCGGTCTGGAAGTCAGCAACGACAAGCCTTTTACCCTGTTTGGCGGTATGAATGTGCTTGAGAGCCGTGATCTTGCCATGGCCATTTGTGAGCATTATGTGGAGGTGACCACTCGCCTGGGTATTCCGTATGTCTTCAAGGCGTCGTTTGACAAGGCGAACCGTTCCTCGATCAACTCCTATCGCGGTCCCGGTATGGAAGAAGGCCTGAAGATCTTTGAAGAGATCAAGGCAACGTTTAATGTGCCAATTATTACCGACGTTCATGAAACCTATCAGGCAGCTCCTGTTGCCGAGGTGGTTGATGTGATTCAGTTACCGGCTTTTCTGGCGCGTCAGACTGATCTGGTGGTGGCGATGGCTGAGACAGGTGCTGCCATTAATGTGAAAAAACCCCAGTTTCTGGCACCGCATGAAATGCGTCATATCATCAAGAAATTTGCCGAAGCCGGTAACGAGCGGGTGATGTTGTGTGAGCGTGGTTCTTCATTCGGCTATAACAACCTGGTGGTTGATATGCTCGGTATGGATGATATGAAACCCATGGCACCGGTTATTTTTGATGCGACCCATGCGTTGCAGCGCCCGGGTGGTCGTACGGATTCGGCGGATGGGCGTCGTCAGCAGGCGTTTGAACTGGCGCGTTCGGGGATGGCGTTGGGTATTGGTGGCCTGTTTATCGAGGCTCACCCTAACCCTGCAGAAGCCAAATGTGATGGCCCTTGCGCCTTGCCACTCGATAAGCTGGAAGTTTATTTGAAACAAATGAAAGCAGTGGATGACCTGGTTAAATCGTTCGATAAGGTTGTTATCGGCTAAGTTGCAAGAAAACCGGCCAGTTTGTTGAAATAAAGCGACTTCTGGTTGACATGGAAGGGGCTGGCCGGGATAATCCCGGCCCTCTTGGAATTCACTAAACCCCTTATTAAGGAGCCGACTGTGGCAAATTCTGCTGGTTCTCGTAAACGCGCCCGTCAGGCTATCAAACGCCGTGCCCGTACGATCGCACTGCGTTCTATGGTGCGTACCTACATCAAGAAAGTACACGCTGCTGTAGCGTCTGATAACTACGAACAGGCCCAAGCTGCGTTCGTTAAAGCCCAACCGTATATCGATAAGATGGTCAACAAAGGTATTCTGCATAAAAACACTGCAGCCCGTACCAAAAGCCGTCTGAATTCGCAGGTTGTTGCGCTGAAAGGCTAAGGCCTTTCGACGATAAAAAAGCCCGCTTTTGCGGGCTTTTTTGTGGCTGTCTGTTGGCAAGGCCCTTCTGGGTGAAGCATCCTGCGCAGCCCGTACCAGGTTGTACAACAAGAGAAATCCGTCGTGGACAAACAAAAAGCAGCATCGTCAACAACCACGGAAGCGGGTGCCCGGTCGACAGGCAGTAGTCTGCTGCGTTCTTCATCGGTCGTCAGCGTGTTCACCTTGCTCAGTCGGGTGCTGGGGCTGGTGCGTGATATTGTGGTGGCACAGTATTTTGGCACCCGGGTTGATGCCTTTCTGGTGGCTTTTAAAATCCCCAATTTTTTTCGTCGCCTGTTTGCCGAAGGTGCCTTCTCGGTCGCTTTTGTTCCGGTACTGAGTGAATACCGTACCCGTCGTTCTCTGGATGAGGTGCAACTGCTGGTGTCGCGGGTATCCGGTACCCTGGGTCTGGCATTGCTGACGGTGACGACACTGGCGTTGTTAGCGGCGGACTACCTGCCCTGGTTGTTTGCCCCCGGTTTTGCTACCAATCCGGAAAAATTTGCCCTGACCGGGGATCTGCTGCGTATTACCTTTCCTTATCTGTTGTTTATTGCCATGACGGCCTTTGCGGGTGGGGTGCTGAACAGTTACGGCCGTTTTGCCATCCCGGCTTTTACTCCGGTGTTGCTGAATCTGACACTGATTGCCGCAACATGGCTGATGGTTGACTGGTTTGAGGAGCCATTGTTTGCATTGGCCTGGGGAGTCTTTTTTGCCGGACTGCTGCAATTGCTGTTTCAGCTGCCGTTTCTCGCCCGCTTGCAGCTGTTGGTGCGGCCGACGGTAAAACGGGATGATGAAGGGGTTCGACGTATTGTCAGCTTGATGATACCGGCTTTGTTCGGGGTGTCGGTCAGTCAGATTAATCTGTTGCTGGATACGGTACTGGCATCATTTCTGGAAGATGGCAGCGTCAGCTGGCTGTATTATGCCGATCGGCTCAATAACCTGCCGCTGGGAATTTTTGCCATCGCCATTGGTGTGGTGATCTTGCCTGCGCTGTCGAGTAAGCACGCTGGAGAACAGGCTGAGGGCTTTGCTCGTACGCTCGATTGGGCGGTGCGCATGGTGTTGCTGCTGGCATTACCGGCAGCCCTGGCGCTGGCGCTGTTGGCTCAGCCGTTGATGGCAACCATTTTTTATCACGGTGAAATGACGACTTATGACATTGAGCAAATGTCGGTCGCCTTGCAAGCTTACGCCTCGGGCCTGTTGGCCTTTATGCTGATCAAGGTCTTGGCTCCCGGTTATTATGCACGGCAGGATACCCGCACACCGGTACGTATTGGTATTCAGGCGATGGTCGTGAATATGGTGTTTAATCTGGCGCTGGTGTTGCCGTTTGCCCATGTCGGGCTGGCGCTGGCCACCGCTATCTCATCGTACTTTAATGCTCTGATGTTATATCTGGGGTTGCGCAAAGCCGGGGTGCTGCAACACAGTCGAGGCTGGTTGGGGTTTATGGCCAAGCTGGCATTGGCAAATGCTGCCTTGCTGGGAGTGACCTGGTGGCTCATGGGGGATGTGGCCGATTGGCTGCTGTGGTCAGCTTCTGAGCGTATGGTACAAATGACGCTGGTGGTTGTTTCGGGCGTTGTCGTCTATGTGCTGGTGTTGCTTGTTGCCGGGCTGCGGCCCCGGCACTTGCGTGGTGCCTTGTTTGACTAGAGGGCTGGTGCCCGCTGCGCCTGATGGGGTGGTTCGAGGCTAAATTCAGTCTATAGCGGCTGTTTCCGGTGTTTGACTGTTCCCGGCGCGGTGCCTTGGCTATAATCCAGCCCCTTGTATTTTTGTCTGGTTATCTGTTTGTTCCGGTAACTGAATCACTGAGGACTGTCATCGCTCATGCGTCTGCTGCGAGGCTTACATAATATTCCAGCGGAATTCTCTGGCTGTGCGATCACCATTGGTAATTTTGATGGCTTGCATCTGGGGCATCAGGCTATTTTGCATGGACTCCATGCCGCGGCAACCGGGTTGGCTGTGCCAACGCTGGTAATGATTTTTGAGCCGCAGCCCAAGGAATTTTTTGCCGCGGACCAAGCCCCCGCGCGACTGGCCAATCTGCGCGAGAAATTACTTGATCTTGATGCCGATCACGTCGATTACGTTCTGTGCCTGCCGTTTAATCAGGCGCTGCGATCAATGTCGGCGGATGATTTTATCAAGCAGGTACTGGTGGATACGCTCGGTATTCGCCATCTGATCGTGGGAGATGACTTCCGCTTTGGCTGTGATCGCCGGGGTGATTATGCGCTGCTGGCCAGTGCTGGCCAGCAATACGGTTTTGTGGTGCAGAACTCCTCGACCTTTCTGGTGGCCGGAGAACGCGTCAGCAGTACCCGTATCCGCAAGGAGCTGGAAGCCAACCGTCTGGGCGAAGTGCGCAAGTTGCTGGGGCGTACCTATCGCATGTCCGGGCGGGTTGCCCACGGCCGGGAACTGGGCCGTACGCTGAATACTCCCACCGCCAATGTGATGATCCATCGCCGCCGCCTGCCTTTGTGTGGAGTGTATGCCGTGGCCACACGTATCCAGGAGACCGGCGAAGAATATCTGGGAGTGGCCAATGTCGGAATCAAACCGACCATCAGCCTGAAGCCTGAGCCGTCACTGGAGGTTCACCTGTTCGGATTTTCCGGTGATCTGTATGGCCAGCATCTGACGGTCGAATTCTGGCATCGTATTCGTGGTGAGCGTGCCTTTGATGGCCTGGAATCACTACAAGCCGCTATTGACGATGACAAACGCTCGGCCCAGCATTATTTCGCCACATTGCCATACTCTTTCCGTGATTCGGGATCGACCCGGATAACGACGACCGAATTGAATTTATCAGAAGTGACCCGTTATGAACGATAAAGTGGACAGCCAGTACAAATCGACTCTGAATTTACCGGATACCGAATTTCCCATGCGCGGTAATTTGGCCAAGCGAGAGCCTGACATGCTGGCTCGTTGGGAAAAAATGGGGCTGTACCAGCAGATTCGTGCGGCACGTGCCGGTCGTAACAAGTTTATCCTGCATGATGGCCCGCCATACGCCAATGGCAAGATTCATATTGGTCACGCCGTTAACAAGATTCTGAAAGACATGATCGTCAAGTCACGGACCATGAGTGGCTTTGATGCTCCTTATGTACCGGGATGGGATTGCCATGGCTTGCCGATTGAACTGAAAGTGGAAGAGCAGGTAGGCAAGGCGGGTGACAAGGTCAGCGCCAGTGAATTTCGTCGTCATTGCCGCGAATACGCCGCCAAACAGGTCGATGGCCAGCGCGAGGACTTCAAACGCCTGATGGTGTTGGGAGACTGGGATAACCCTTATCTCACCATGGATTTTACAACCGAAGCGGACATCATTCGTACGCTGGGCAAAATCATCGACAAGGGCCACTTGCACAAGGGCTTCAAGCCAGTGAACTGGTGCCCGGAATGTGGTTCTGCATTGGCGGAAGCGGAAGTTGAGCACCAGGATAAAAAGTCCGTAGCGATTGATGTGAAGTTTGCTTTCCCGGATACCGCGCAGTTGCTGGCGGCCTTTGGTGCCGAAGCGACACTGGCGAGTAAAACGGCCAGCATTGTGATCTGGACAACCACTCCCTGGACTCTGCCGGCGAACGAAGCCGTATCGGTACACCCGACGCTGGAATACTCGCTGGTACTGCTGAAAGAACAGGATGAACTATTGGTGCTGGCGGCCGACCTGGTGGCTGACTCAATGGCCCGTTATGGCATTGATGCCAGTGATTACGAGGTGGTGGCTACTGCCAAGGGCGCAGTATTGGGTTGGACTCCGGAACAACTGGCGGCTGGTGACAGCGCTCCGTTTGTGGTTCGACACCCTTTTATGCCAGCAGCCGATAGCGCCGAAAAATACGTACCGATCATCACCGGCGAGCACGTCACCGCCGATTCCGGTACCGGCTCTGTCCATACCGCTCCAATGCACGGTGCGGATGACTACAGTGTATGTCAGACCTTCGGCATCCGCTCCGCCGAGATGCTGGTCGACAGCCACGGCAATTTTATCGATAACGCCACCTTGCAAGCCTTGGAACTGACCGGGTTAAGCACCGCGAACAAGGGTAACTTCCGGGTATTGGCCATTCTTAATGAATGTGGTGCGTTGCTGAAAAAAGCCAATATCACCCACAGTTATCCACACTGCTGGCGTCACAAAACCCCGATTATTTTCCGGGCAACGCCCCAGTGGTTTATTGCCATGAATCAGAATGGCTTGCTGCAGCAGGCCATGGACGAAGTGGAAAACGCAGTGGAATGGCGCCCGGGTTGGGGCAAGGCCCGTATTGAAGGCATGCTGACCGACCGGCCGGATTGGTGTATTTCGCGTCAGCGTACCTGGGGCGTACCGATCGCGCTGTTTGTCCATAAAGACAGCAGTGAATTGCATCCCCGTACTGCCGAACTGATTGAACAGGTAGCGCAAAAAGTAGAAGCCGTGGGTATTGATGCCTGGTTTGAACTGGATGCCGCGGAACTGTTGGGCGATGAAGCCGCCGACTACGTCAAGGTGACGGATACCCTGGATGTCTGGTTTGACTCCGGCGTCACCCATACTTCCGTTTGTCAGCGTCGTGAAGAACTGACTTTCCCGGCCGATATGTATCTGGAAGGTTCTGACCAGCATCGCGGCTGGTTCCAGAGTTCCTTGCTGACCAGTGTGGCGGCGTATGGCCATGCCCCCTATAAAACGGTGCTGACCCATGGTTTCACCGTCGACGCCAACGGTCGCAAGATGTCCAAATCCCTGGGCAACACGGTTGAACCACAGAAAGTGCTTAACAGCCTGGGTGGCGACATCCTGCGCTGGTGGGTGGCCGATACCGACTACAGCGGTGAAATGACCGTCTCGGACGAGATTCTCAAGCGCAACGCCGATGCCTACCGTCGGGTGCGTAATACCTGTCGTTTCCTGTTGGCCAATATTCATGGTTTTGATCCAAAAACAGATCTGGTGGCCGGTGAACAACTGCTGCCGCTGGACGCCTGGATTGTGGAATACACCCGCACCCTGCAAGAGAAGGTGATCGCCTTCTATCTGGATTACGATTTCAAGGGGCTGACCAAAACGTTGATGAATTTCTGTGTCAGTGAGCTGGGTGGCTTCTATCTGGATATCATCAAGGACCGCCAATACACCGGCAAACATGATGGCTTGCCGCGTCGCAGTGCCCAGACGGCGTTGTTCCATGTACTGGAAGCCATGGCTCGCTGGATTGCCCCGGTATTGTCCTTTACTGCGGAAGAAATCTGGGACAACTTGCCCGGTGATCGTGATGCCTCCGTGTTGTTGGCCGAGTGGTACACCGACTTTCCGGTTGTGTCTGATAACGGCTTCGACAACGGGTACTGGCAAACCATTCTCAAGGTCAAGGAAGCCGTAAATGGCCAGCTGGAAAAAGCCCGTAGTGACAAGCTGATCGGTGCCAGCCTGGGAGCGGATCTGGTGCTGTACGCCAATGACGAACTGCGAGTGGCTCTGGAGCAACTGGGTGATGAATTACGCTTTGTGCTGATGACGTCTTCAGCCCGGGTGGCAGCATGGGATGATGAGCAAGGCGAAGCCACTGATCTGAGCGACTTGCGCGTCAGTGTCGTCGCCTCGACAGCAGAAAAATGTGAGCGTTGCTGGCATCACAGCGAGACGGTTGGCAGCGATGCCGCCCACCCAACGCTGTGTCGCCGTTGCATCGACAACGTTGAGGGAGAGGGCGAAGTTCGCCTGTACGCCTGATGACATCGATAAAAAACAGCGCCCTGATCTGGTCGTGGCTCAGCCTGCTGGTTCTGGTCATTGATCTGGCCACCAAACAAATGGCCGAAGCCTGGCTGCACTATGGCAATCCGGTATATCTGTTACCGGTGCTGGATTTTACCTTGCTGTATAACAAGGGGGCTGCATTCAGTTTGCTGGCCGACCAGCCGGGCTGGCAACGCTGGTTCTTTACGTTTATCTCAGCCGCCGTCAGTGTCATGCTGATGGTCTGGATGCGGCGCTTACCGCGCAGCCAACCCTGGCTGGCGGTGTCACTGGCACTGATTCTGGGGGGCGCGGTGGGCAATCTGGTCGACCGGGTGCTGTTTGGTCATGTGATTGACTTTATTTCCGTGCACTGGGACAACGCGTATTTTCCTGCCTTCAATATTGCGGACTCTGCCATTACGGCAGGGGCCATCATGATGGCAATCGACGTGATACGGGACAGCATCAGCACACAGAAACCGGCTTCTGACTCCGTCAGTCGCAGCGATTGAATCCGTACGGCTGACATACATTGGCGTAACCCGGTATCTGGCGAGCGCCCAACAAACGCCTAACAAGAGGTGAACTCATGGCCGCAGACATTATTTCCAGTGGCAGCACGGTATCCCTGCATTTTGCCTTGAAACTGGCAGATGGCCAGGTGATTGACTCAACCTTTGATGCCACGCCTGCGCAGCTGGTGATTGGTGATGGCAATTTGCCAGAAGGCTTTGAAAGCCTGCTTGTAGGTTTGGCCCCCGGAGCTCATGAAACCTTCAGTGTTGCTCCTGAACACGCTTTTGGCCAGCATAACCCGAACAATGTCCAGCGGATGAAGCGTTCCGACTTTGCCGCGGACTTGCCGATTTCTCCCGGTCTGGTGGTGTCATTTGCGGATGCATCCAACACCGAGCTGCCAGGCGTGATTGCCAGTGTGGAAGGCGAGTGGGTCGAGGTGGATTTTAATCATCCTCTGGCAGGTAAAATCCTGACATTCGAGGTTCAGATTCTTGACGTCAAACCGACAGAGATCAGCCATGCAAATTAAACTCGCCAATCCACGCGGATTTTGTGCGGGGGTTGATCGGGCTATCGATATCGTCAACCGGGCACTGGAATTGTTCGAGCCACCGATTTATGTGCGCCATGAAGTGGTACACAACAAGTTTGTGGTGAACGATTTACGCCAGCGTGGCGCCATCTTTGTGGATGAGCTGGATGAAATACCGGACGGCAGCATTGTTATCTTTTCTGCCCATGGTGTGGCCCAGGCGGTACGCAAGAATGCCACTGACCGCCACCTCAAGGTTTTTGATGCCACCTGCCCACTGGTTACCAAGGTCCACCTTGAAGTGGCCCGGTACAGTGCCGATGGCAGCGAGTGTGTGCTGATTGGACATAAAGGCCATCCCGAAGTGGAAGGCACCATGGGGCAATACGATTACAGCCGGGGTGGCAGTATTTACCTGGTTGAAAATGAAGAGGATGTCGCCAACCTGTCTGTCCGTGACGCCTCCCGGTTGTCTTATGTGACCCAGACGACCTTGTCGATGGACGATACCGCCAAGGTAATTGATGCCCTGAGACAGAAGTTCCCTGCTATTCAGGGGCCACGCAAGAATGATATTTGCTACGCCACCCAGAACCGGCAGGATGCCGTGAAACAGCTGGCTGCTGAATGTGAAGTCCTGTTGGTGGTTGGTTCACCCAACAGCTCAAACTCGAATCGCTTGCGCGAGCTGGGAGAGCGGATGGGAGCCAAGGCCTATCTGGTTGATAACGCCAGCGAAATCCGCCCTGAATGGTTGAACGACATTGGCCACGTAGGGGTGACGGCCGGTGCATCAGCCCCGGAAGTGCTGGTGAAAGAAGTAGTGCAGTGCCTGGTGAATCTGGGCGGTCGGACCCCTGAAGAAGTTCAGGGAACCGAAGAAAACGTGGTGTTTTCGCTGCCCAAGGAACTGCGCTTGAGCGAAGTCTGAGCCCGGTCTGGCGCCTGCTGACGGTGGTTGGTTGGCCTGCCGTCATTTGTGATAGCCGCAGGCTGTCAACCAATACCGGCTGGCCGGTGTTTTACCATTCGAAGACGTCACTGCCTACGGTACGGGTCTGGGTACCGGTGGAGTCCAGTACCAGATTGCCGTCGCTTGCCTGGCTGCCGACCGCCGTGGCAGTGATCTGGATACATTGGCTCAGGAAAGCACCAGAGCAACTGGAAGCACTCACTTTGTAGGCGGTGGTATCGCCGCTTTTGATCAGGTAATAGCCGCTGCTGAGAGTCAGTCCCAGTTTGCTCAAATCCGTGGTGTAGGTCAGCTCATCGGAATAATAACGTTCCTGGGCGGCCATGATACGTGATAATTCCTGGGCAGTGTCTGCACGAATGGCCCGGCTTATATAGCTGTGATAGCCAGGTATAACGATTGCTGCCAGAATGCCGATAATGGCGATCACAATCATCAGTTCAATCAGGGTAAAACCTCGGCTGGGAGCAAGGTGGGCTGGCAATCTCATCGGTTTCAGGTTTCCTGTTGTCGATCGGGAAATAGCCTTCATGGTGAAGGTTAGCGGTTCGGGAAAAATACAGTCGTTTCAAGAATCTGGCGCGGTATATTATCTGTCCGGGTAATCGGATCAGCATCCAGTACCAGATAGCTGCGGGTACCATCGACTCGGGCTGCATCGCTGAACGCTTTGGTCAGGATAGCAATACGGACAGCTGTAACGTCGGCCAGAGTGGCGAGGTCGGCGCTGACATAACGACTGGCATTGGTGTTGCTTGCGCCCGGGTCGGTATACAGCACCTGAAAGGATTCGATCCCGGAGGCAATCGTCTGTACACCGTCTCCGAGAATGGTGTCAGAACCGGCATCATTTTCCAGATAGCTGGCACAGCGCAAGACATCGTCATATTCATCATCAGTACCACCGCTGGTATCCAGTGCAACCCAGTACACATCAACGATCACTGAACCCGAAGCAACGCCCGCCCCTGCCAGGTCGACACCGCTACAGGTTGTCTGGTCCCAGGTATTCGCCGTTGAATCTTCAAAGGTGCGGCGGATGGCCAGTCGGTCACCGGCCTGATCTGTGGATTCCCAGTTGCAGTCCGCATTGGCGGCTGGAGGTATCAGGGTGGCATCGCTGCAAAGGTCGGCAACGGGTTGAATGGCCTCACCAAACAGGTCTGGGTTGAATCCTCCGTGGCGAACCTGCTTGGATAGCCAGGTGAGGGTGAAGCGGGCACTCTCTTGCACTTGTGACATGCCATCAATACGGTTAGATGCACGGTTGGAGCCGACCATTAATTGCATCACAGCCAGACCGATAATGATCGAGATAATCCCAGCGATCATTAACTCGATCAGTGTCATGCCCTGCTGTTTTATCGGTAACGTTTTCACAAGTCGATCTCCGTTGAAAGAGAGTCGGTACGGTTGGTAATGTCGCCTTCGTTCAGATAGTTGGTGCTGCCATCATCCAGGGTACCTGAGGTTCTGACATCCCAGGTTATCGTGATTTGCACCTGGGTTGACGAAGCACCGACGCCGAGTCCGGCCTGTACATCAACAACGAGGGAAGGCGGTGCAAGAAAGTCGGCATTACCGGCGCGGGTAATATCAGAGTCTGTTACCGATACATCAGAAGGGCAGGCCACGTCCCATAAATCAAACGCCGCCATTTGAGCGCCGCTGCAATTGGCGCTGGCCTTGCGTGAAGTGCCATCGTGATAGTAGGCACACATGGTCGGGCGAGCGGCGCAGCTGACTGCCGCTGCGCCAGTGTCATAACTGGCAACGGCATCCTGATTGGCCATGATACGGTTGGTCAGGTCATCGATCATCCAGGCCGCCAGGGAGCGACTGGTCGAATCCTGGGCTGAACGGTCAGACTCCAGCAACAGAGCCACCAGTCCAACCAGCCCGACGGTGGTAATGGCGACAGTCACCAGAATTTCTATCAGGCTGAAACCTTTTGTGGCGGATATGCTCCGCTTGCTTTGGATCAACATGCACTCTCCGATCGAATGATCTGACCAATCGCCAGTATTTCTATGCGGTATACCCTGTTTCCGCTGCAGCCGGTAATCTTGATGGTCAAGGCTCCGACGGCGGTTGCGCGACCGGCGCCATTGAAGGATAAAAGCCCGGAACCCATGGAGGATGCCGTGATGGTACCGTCGCTGGAATCCAGGCTGGCCTGGCGCAGGATGGTATTGGATGTGGCCTCGCGGACCTCCCAGCCATTGCTCCAGCTGCCGGATTTGGGCTGAACATTAACTGTCAGCTTGTAATTGGCGGCATGGCTGCGGGCATACTGAATGTCGGTATGCAGCTGTCGGGCAATCCGGTCGGCAGTCTGGTTATTCAGGTAACGAGTCATGGAAGGGGTGCCCACCGCAGCCAGAATGGCGAATACCGCGATGGTGATCATCAGTTCGATCAGGGTAAGCCCTGCCACTGGTCCCCTTGCTGATACTGCAACCCGTCTGGCCTGAATCATTGTTCCAATTCCCTCCAGAAGGTTTGTTCAACCGGGTCTGATGCGCCCAGGGCATCAACGGTAGTGGTGCCATTGACGATAGTGGGCTTGGAAGTGATGACGGTGCTGTCCTGATCTTCTTCCTCATCATCTTCATCAACGGGCTGTGCAGTTTCCTGGTACACAACAACCGGGGTGTCCTGGATACCGGGGAAGTTGGATTCAATCTCATCCTTGTAGACCGAGAGTTCACCGGCGGTGTACTGCAATGACAGGACGTACAGGGTGCTCTGGCCGGTATCTGGCTCACAACCGGAACGATAAGCCTCATCCGTTGGCTGATAACTGTTGATATAGCTGTAGTAATTTAATGAGATGGCATTGGAAAGTACTTTTTCGCCACTGCCTGACAAGTCGAGGTAGACCCCGTTCTTGAGATCGTCGGTATCGGCTGTTGCGATATCGTCGTAATCAACCAGATCATCCTGCGTTAGCGCTGTGTACGTTTCCGGTGCCGCATCTACATCAAAATCGTTGATGATATAGATACGGTCCTTGGTGATGGTGTTTAACGGGTGCGCCCGGTAACCAGAGCCGATGACCAGCTGGTAGCGACTGGCGGCGTAACTGTAACCGGTGGTTTTATCCAGAAAAGTATCCCGTGACGAGTAAGTCAGATCCGGTGTGGCGAAAAACCGGACGTTATTGATTTCGGTCTCGTCATTACCCAGGTCGGCAATCATGCCGCCGGTTGCAAAAGTAGAGGCATTATTGGACAGGCTGTCTTCCTGGGCGAAGTCTATACGCCAGATACGACCACCGAGGTCTGCGGCATACATAGTGTCAACATCGCCATCGCCATCGTTATCGGCAGGTACCAGATCACCAACTATGCCACTGGTCATATCACTCAGCCTCAGATTGCCGCTGGATTTCGAGGCTTTCCAGAGCAGCTCTCCAGTAGTCGGGTCAACCATATAAATGGCGTTACCCATGCTGTGGGCGGTGCGCTTGGTATAGTCGTCTTCAGCCTCGTCATAACCACCGGCAAAGACCAGTACATCGGTTTGCTCACCTTTCCACAGTACGGTAATTGGCAGCATCTTGGACCAGGTTTGTCCCAGCTCAGCAAAATCACCGCTGCCGCCTTCAATGGTCCAGGCCAGTGTTGGGGCATCAAGATCACTGACGTCGAGTGCGTAATAGTTTCGTCCGCCACGGCGCATGCCGCTGTACAGATATGCTTTTTCTCCAGAGTCGACGATATTGTTGCTGTTACTGTCGATGTGATATTTGGAGATATACCCATCCATACCGTAGGTCCGATCAGGACTTTGGTCAAAATAGGCATAAGCGCTTTCAAACAGATCCGAAGGAATAAAGGCAAAGTATTCTTCAGGATTATCCTCATCGGTGTTAAATGCGTGCAGATAGCCCGAGTTGGTACCAACAAACAGCGCGGTTTTGCTGCTGCTGCCGGAACTGTAGGACATCAATACCGGGCGGCTGTGCAGGGCGTCTTCGATTTCCCGTCGTGGAGTAGTGCTGGATGAGTCGGGGTCGTAGCCAGCCAGCCAGAGGATAAAGTCGGATTTTTCGTCATCCGGTACGACGCTCGGCAGATTGTCCGGTAGTGACGTATTGCTGCTGCTGATACGGTTGTCCGTCGTGCTGATGCTGCTTCCTGCGATATCGGTCATGATACGGCGGCTGCCAGGATCAGACAGGCGACGGGCGATCCCTCCCTTGGTGACGGTTTCGCCATCCGGAGCATCTTCATCCAGGGTCCAGTAGCTGCGGGCATTGTCAGAAAAGTAGCCGGTGGATGAGTCGATGGCAAGATCGCCATCAACGTCCATGATGTCACCGCTGCTGTCGAGCCGGTAGCGTTTGATATTGCCGGTCCAGTCTGCAGCAGTGGATGGACTGAAGACGGAATAATACAGCTGGTCGAGATGCTCCAGGCTGTTATAGGCGTTGACCGCCACGGCAGGGGCGGCAAAGGTACCGGAGGTTTTGGAGATGTTTTCAAAAACCTTGACCAGCGCCAGGCGCAGGGAGTCTGAATCGGAACCACTACCGGCAACACCGCCACCGTAAGAGGCCATATCATCGAGTCGTTCCTGGGTGCTGCCGGCGACAAAACCACCAATCGTGTGCACATAAATCGGCTGACGGCCACTGAAGTCATCGCTGTTGTCGGCGTTATACAGGTAATAGGCCAGTTCTTCGGCGCAACCACCGTCACCGGTGCAAGAGGAGCTGAAGTCATCGTCATTGGGGAAATCGGCACTGGGCAGTTCGGTCAGTAATGATCTCACCTTGGAGTTGATACTGGTGTCGTAGTAAGGCGCACCGTCACTGAAAATCACCACGTGGTTGGTTTGGCATTCTTCGGTGATGGGCGAGATATAATTGCCGTTACCATCGTGGGTATCATCCAGGTTCAGGTACTCGGTACAGACCAGAATGGTTTCTGTGGCAGGTTCACTGTCATCCCCTGAATCATCGCCATCATCATCTTCAGAAGAGGAAGCGGTATAGGAAATATAGTCGGATTCACTGATGCCGTAAGTTTTGATCAGAGCGTTTTGAAACCAGCTGTCCAGGTCGTCCCATGGTGTATAAGCCCCGGTGTCTGTATCAACCACATATGGCCATCTCCAGGTATCCATTACCATAAACCAGGCGGGTTCACTGGCTTCGTACTCCGACTGGGTTACGCCGTAGCTATCCAGTAAGGTTCCCTTGTAGTTTTTATGGACCTTGTTCCAGGAGTTCCAGTCAGTGTTGTTGTTTTTCAGATAGTAGTCTTCGATGGCCCAGGTATCATCACCGGCCATCATTTGAAACCACCAGAGGCTGGTATCAACACTGCCAGAAGATGAGCTGGAGCTACCGCTGGAACCAGAGCCGGTAACAGCGATTTCCTGTTCTTCCCAGACCATACACAAATCGGAGTTGGCGGTGGTGGTTTTGCCGTATTTCATGGCATCGCCACGGAGGTAGGCCGCCGCTTCATAAACACTTTCTGTAATCGGGGTGGCACCACCGGGAGAGTAGGAATCGAGAATATCCTCGACCATGCTACGGACGCCTTCAGCATCAATCGATAACATCGGGCTACTCATCCAGGCACCCTCGGAGCTGGAACTGTTGAAGCGGAACAAGGAGAGGTTGATACCGGTTGTGCTGTTGATCACCTCAATCGCGGCATCCCGAACCACATCCAGGCGAGAGCCGGCATAAGAACCGTCTTCGTAGACGCTGCTGCCCATACTGCCCGAGGTATCCATGATAAAGACCACATTCGGCGCTGTGGTGGTGGTGGTCTGAACGTAAATTTCGGTGTCGTCGGCCAGGACCGGACGATGACTGAACAGCCCCAGGGCGATCAGTGTTAGCCAGTAGAGTTTCATAAGAAGGCTCCTCAGTGTTCGCCCGGCGCATGGCCGCCAAAGTTAATGTAGTCCACCAGTTTTTGCTGGCGGTCGATGCCGATAAAAATAACCGGGATGTTCTTGCGCAGGTAAATCTCAGATGCCCGGCTGAGGTCAATGGCTTGTTCATATTCAAACAAGGCGGTATCGGCTTTCAGGGCAATACTTTCAGCCTGACATTCATCACACAGCTTGACGGTGATGGCGGCACTGGAAAAGGTGATCAGATCTTGCGGCGGTACATGAAATTCAGCATGTCGCATCAGGTTGGGAGAGACCGCCAGGCTGATCGGGCTGAACAATAACAGCAGGGAGAACAAGCTAATAAGTCGGGTATTCATGATAATCCTCGCGAATGTCGTTACTGAGCCGAAGCACCAATTCTTTTTATGCCAACCTGCTGGGTCGACGAAATATTGCCGCTTGAACTGGCCGTTGTAGCCGTTAATACAAATGGATAGGCAGAGCTGGCTGATCCGGACGAGCCTTCGGTATTTTTCAGATTCGGTGTGCTGGTGTCAGTCTGTGCAATCTGGTCGGAAGGGTAGGTAATCAGCACGGTGGTGGCGGCGACGCCGGTGAGTAAATCCACCTCCGGGGTCTGCCAGCCAAAATCGGAATAGGCATTGATGTATTCGGAGTTGTATTGCAGGTCGCTTTCCTCCACACCGTCATTAATCTGTGCCTCGATATTGGCATTTTGTCGGGTGATCAAATCGGTTAGCAGGGTACCACCGGAGTTTCCCAGGTTTTTTACGGCTCGGCTAAGGTGGCTATAAGAGGCTGCAAAGGTCTGTTTTTCAACATTCATACTGGTCACCATGCGTACTTGCGTGGTGGATTGTTGCATGGCTACGGTGGCGCCAATGGTAATCGCAGTGAGTACCCCCAAGCTAACCAGAAGGGTTGACCCTCGTTGCCGGGATGGTTGTGTGGTCCAGTGAATGTGCATGATAAATCTCCGCCGACGTACTGATTGTAGGACAGTACCTGTTGCGACCCTGTGAGGCCCAGAGATGCTGGACTAACGGAGTAGTGAAGACGACAAATGGTATCTGGCCCTGGCCTGGTGTCGGTGAGGTTTCAGCGACACGATACGTCTTGGCCGTTGGCCAGCTCGACGCGATCATTGTTGTTGGCGTCGATGCCCGGTCGCAAACGGCCGATGCGCGAGAGAATAAAAGCGGCGCTTTTGTACTGGCCGTCGGGCATGGTGCGGCAATAACCGAAAGAGCCGTTGTAGCCGCCAGCAAATCCAGTGGCGCTGAAGGCGATGGCAATACGGTTGTAGCTGCGCAGCACGGTGTCATCGGCGGCGGGGATACGCTGCAACACCTGGTCGTCATCATCCAGTGTGCGGTTACGCTCACGGTCAGAAAACAGGGTTAATTCGCCATTCCAGAGTGAACTGCAGCGCTTGCTGCTGTCGAGCGGGCATAACGTATGGGAGGTCTGTGTCAGGATGGCGCGAGTTCGGGCGCTGGCAATGGCCATATGAATCCGGGAAATATCCCGATCCGCGAGTTGTTGCTGGATAATATGGGTCGCGGCAGGAGTAATGGTCACGCTACTGATCGCCAGGACGGCGATCACGACCATCAGTTCGGTCAAGGTCATTCCGTGTGCAAACCGTGTCATGGCCTGTCCTCCCTGACTGGCTATTGCGATGGGTTTGCTGGTTATCTTAGCGAGGATCCGGCTTTTGTCACTCAGGCAGATGGCTTAGTGATACCGGTTGTTACTCATGCCATCGACTGATCACGGTTTAATCAATATCAAGCTTTTTGCAACGGTAACGTAATGCCCGAAAACTGATACCCAGTTTCTCGGCTGCCGCTGTCTTGTTCCAGCGAGTCGCTTCCAGTGCCTGGGTAATGGCATTACGTTCGATATTTTCGAGGTAGGCTTCCAGATTACTGGTTTCTATCGCCGCCGCCGGGTCGATGGCGGGCATCAATAGCGTGCTGGGAGTGGTAGTGACCTGATCGGGCAGGTTCAGGTCAGCCTGGCTGATTTCATCTCCTTCCGCCATGGTAACGGCGCGTTGGAGAATATTCTCCAGCTCTCGGACATTGCCGGGGTAGTGGTACTGGATCAGGGCTGTCATGGCCTTCTGATCGATGCTGGCTTCCGGCATACCCCATTCGCTGCTGTATTTGCGAATAAAGTGGCCAACGAGGGTGGGGATGTCTTCCTGTCGTTCTGACAAGCGTGG
Source organism: Oceanobacter sp. 5_MG-2023 (assembly GCF_030548165.1). NCBI lineage: Bacteria > Pseudomonadati > Pseudomonadota > Gammaproteobacteria > Oceanospirillales > Oceanospirillaceae > Oceanobacter > Oceanobacter sp. 5_MG-2023. The sequence continues at coordinate 23,856 of NZ_JAUORS010000003.1, forward strand.
CACGGCAATCTGGATCACATCGAGGCGGAAAAACAAATCCTGGCGGAAACGCTCCTGCTCGACCAATTGGGCGAGGTCTTTATGGCTGGCACTGAGAATCCGTACATCGATAGGGATCTCGTGCTCACTGCCAACGGCACGGGTGGCTTTTTCCTGGATTACCCGTAACAGCTTGGCTTGCATTTCAATGGGCAATTCGGCCACTTCATCGAGAAACAGGGTGCCACCTTCCGCGGCTTTGAAAAAACCGTCCTTGTCAGCACTGGCGCCGGTAAATGCCCCGCGTTTGTGACCAAAAAATTCACTTTCCATCAGGTCTTTCGGGATCGCACCGCAGTTAACCGGAATAAACGGGCTATCGGCGCGGGAGCTTTGATGGTGAATCAGTCGAGCGACCAGCTCCTTGCCGGTACCGGATTCGCCATGGATAAAAACCGGTGCCTGGGTGCGGGCGACTTTCTGGATTTTTTCCTTGAGTGCCATCATCGCCGTGGAGCGTCCCAGCAACGCATCACTGGATGGCAGCGACTCCAGATGCACTGGCACCCGGGTCAGTTGCAGGGCGGCGGCAACCAGTTCACGCAGGCGAGTAATATCGAGGGGCTTGGCGACGACATCAAAGGCGCCGGCTTTCAGGGCTTCAACTGCCATGTCCATGCTGCCGTACGCGGTAATCATGGCGACTGGCATATCGCTATAACGGGCGTGACAGAGCTGGATGATCTCGAGGCCGTTGCCATCCGGCAGTTTCATGTCGGTGACGCAGAAATGGTATGGGCGTTCGCTGAGTAATGACAGTGCTTCACTGACGTTGGCAGCCTGGTAACACTCCATGTCCATACGACTGAGGGTCAGGGCGATCAGTTGGCGGATATCCGGTTCATCGTCGATGATCAGGGCGGAGTATTTTTTCATAGGGTTAAGTCCGTTCTCAATGTCAGGCGGAAACAGGAACCCGCCCGGATACGATGATACTGGATGTTGGCCTGATTGGCTTCGCACAACTCACGACAGAGATAAAGCCCCAGGCCGGTGCCGTTATGCTCGGTGGTAAAAAAAGGCTCGAACAGTTGTTCGATTTTGTCGTCGGCGATACCCGTGCCGTTGTCCATCACATCCAGTGACATACGGTTGTGACTCTGGGGTTTGGCCGAAAGCATCAGGCGGGCATCATTGGGCTGCTGTTTGAGGGCATAACGCAAACCGTTGGCGCAGAGGTTATGCAGAATCTGCTGCAGATGATCCGGGTCAAAGGCGATTTGCTGCTGATCGTGGCAATGGATAAACAGCTGGAACGGCTGCTCCCTGTGCATCCCGATAAACTGCTCACGAAAGTGCTCCAGCCAGGGTTTCAGGCGCAAGACCTCAATCGAGGGCTGGCGTTTGCGACTGAGCTGCAAGATATCTTCGACGGTACGATTGATTCGCATACAATGCTGTTCAATAACCTGGCTGAGATACAGCTCTTCTTCTTTCAGGTAAGGGGTTTCCGCCAACAGTTGGCTGGCCTGACGTAACGCGCTGAGCGGATTGCGTATTTCGTGGGCAATACTGGCGGTCAGGCGCCCGAGAGAAGCCAGTTTCAATTGTTGTGCTGTTGCTGCGATACGGGACTGGTCTTCGATAAACAGCAAGTAGTCGCCAGGCAAGGAATCTGGCAACAGCATTTTACTGACCTGCAGGGACTCCCCCCGCAGTGTCAGTGCGTGTTTGCGGCCGGGGTCATCCAGCACGGTTAGCAATGGTGCCGGCAACTCTTCGTCATCGCTGATATTAAGCCAGCGTTGTGCTTGTTGGTTAAAAAACAGGATTTGGTTGTCGCGATCACAGGCAATGATACCGTTGGGCAAGTCAGCCAATGCCTGCCAGCTGATATTCTGCAGGCGGCGCAACCGTACCGATTGGTCACTGGCCAGTTCCAGGGCACTGTTCAGTCGCCGGGACAGTGCCTGGGTCAGGGCCGCCAACAAAAAGCACAAAAAGCCGTAAATGCCAGAATTGACCAACTCACCCGTTTGATAACGTTCCGGCCAGAAATGCTGAATCACCATAATGGCCAGCGTGGTCCAGGCGGCGACCGCAAAGCCGAGGACTCCCGGGGCTAGCAAGTTGGCGATCACCACACAAAGCAGGATCAGACTGGAAAACCCGGTATCGAGCCCGCCGGAGGCAAACATCAGTATCGATAGCAGAGCGGTTTCGAGGAAAAAATAGCTGGTTGCCAGTTGAACATGGGGCCCCAGGCTGGCAATGGCAACAAAACTGGCGGCGATTACAACATACAGTACCGTCGCTACCAGGCTGATATAAGGGGCATCATGGCCAATCAGGGTAGCGTCATCGACGGTATGAGCCGCCATAATCAACAAGGCCAGCAATAATGAATAGTAGCTGTATATTTGCAGCAGTCGTTTGCCGTTGACGACCAGATCACTCACGTTGGATGGCATGTTAACTGTCCTGTTGCCTGCTGGTGTTCATAAGGTCGGGCGTTAATGTGTTTGCCTAACTTGCAGAATTTCCAGACAATACCGCGGAAAAACAGCATAAGGTAACGCGACAGCATGACAGAGTCACTCCACATCGCCATGGCGCAATGCAACTTTCTGGTTGGCGATATTACCGGCAACTGCGATCAGATGCTCAGCCAAGTGGACGCCGCCCGTCAGCGCGGCGCTGATCTTATCCTGTTTTCTGAGCTGGCGCTGACCGGTTACCCGCCAGAAGATCTGTTGCTGCGACCCAGTTTGCAGCCACGTGTCGAAGCCGCCATACAACGCCTGGCCGACGCCAGCCAGGACATCGCCATAGTAGCGGGTTTTCCATGGCGGCAAGATGGGCAACTCTATAATTGCGCCGGTGTGTGGCATCAGGGGATATCGCTGGGGCGTTACGCCAAACAATGTTTGCCAAACTATCAGGTGTTTGACGAAAAACGCTACTTCAGTGTTGGTGATCAGCCGTTGGTGGTGACCATTGCCGGTGTTGCACTGGGATTAACGATTTGTGAAGACATCTGGTTTACCGGGCCAGCCGAGCAAAGTGTGGCTGCAGGTGCCGAACTGATTCTTAACCTGAACGCTTCGCCGTTCCATATTGGCAAACACCACGAACGCCAGGGCATCCTGCGCGAGCATATCAGCCGTCTGGGGGTGCCAATTGTGTACGTCAATCAGGTCGGTGGACAAGATGAGCTGGTGTTTGATGGTGCCTCGTTTGCGATGGACGCAGAAGGGCGCAATGTGGCTCAGTTACCGGCGTACCAGGAAGCCATGGCGGATATCCGCTTTGTTGATGGTACCTTGCAGGGAATGGATAGCGCACCGCTGCCGGAAGCCCATCATCATGAACTGGCCAGTCTCTACGACGCACTGGTGCTGGGGGTGCGTGACTACGTCAATAAAAACCACTTCAAGGGCGTGATTCTGGGATTGTCGGGCGGTATTGACTCAGCCCTGACGCTGGCGATTGCGGTAGATGCCCTGGGTGCTGACCGGGTGCAGGCCGTCATGATGCCCTTTACCTATACCTCGGGCATGAGCAAGGAAGACGCAGCCCGGCAGGCAGAGGTAATGGGGGTCCGTTATCAGTCGTTATCGATTGCCCCTATCTACGAACAGTTTATGAACACCCTGGCACCGGACTTTGCCGGCTTGCCTGTTGATACGACGGAAGAAAACCTGCAAGCCCGTTGCCGCGGTGTCCTGCTGATGGCGCTGTCAAACAAAACCGGATACATGGTGCTGACTACCGGAAACAAGAGTGAAATGGCCGTCGGATACGCCACCCTGTATGGCGATATGGCAGGTGGTTACGGGGCCTTGAAGGATGTTTATAAAACACGGGTGTTTGCGCTGGCACACTACCGCAATACCATCGGCGATGGCGAAGTGATCCCACAACGGGTGATCGACCGTCCACCGTCTGCAGAATTGGCCCCGGATCAGAAAGACGAAGACAGTCTGCCACCTTATCCGGTGCTGGATACCATTCTGGAACAGTACATCGAACAGGACATGAGCGCCGAAGCCATTATTGCCAGTGGCTTTGATCGTGAGGATGTGATGCGGGTACTGCGGCTGGTGGACGTTAACGAATACAAGCGTCGCCAGGCTCCGGTCGGAGTACGGGTTACTCCGCGAGGCTTCGGTCGTGACCGCCGTTACCCGATCACCAGTGGCTGGCGCGCCGGTATCTGATTGGCGTCCTGCCATGGTCGTCGCTATGGCAGGATGGGAACATGAGCAGACTGGCTGCTCATGTGATCGCTGCCTGTTCAGGTTGGCGGATTTACTTGCTCAGACCAAAGGTAATGATTTCCAGCCAGCTGCGACGATCCGTCTCAGCCAGACCGCTGGTTATAAATTCACCATCCTGCAGTTGTGAATGGTCAGGAAAATTGTACTTCAGCAAGGCCAGTGAGCGATCGGCTTCCTTGTCCATCGACAGCTCCCGGTAAGCTTCCGTCATAATAACCAGACCATCGGCAACCGCTGTGGTGCCAGGGTAGTCTGAGACCACTTTATTGGCCCGGTTGGCTGCGGCGATAAAGGCGTGGCGTTTCATGTAATAGCGTGCAACACCAATATCGTGGCTGGCCAGTCGTTCACGCAGATAGACCATGCGCGCCCGGGCATCTGCGGTGTAAGGGCTGTCCGGAAAGCGGGTTAATAATTCAGAAAAATACTGGAACGCATCGCGCAGTGGCGTCGGGTCCCGTTGGGCGACATCGTTGGACAAGCGTCGCTCGACCATGGTGAAGCCCATTTCATAGGTTGTCAGTGCGCGAATGTAATAGGCATAGTCGATCTGGGGGTGCAGCGGATGCAAGCGAATAAACCGCTCTGCCATTTCGAGGGCAGATTCCAGATCACTGGTTTTGAAATAAACGTAAATCAGCTCCAGCTGGGCCTGTTCGGCATACTCACCAAAAGGGTATTGGGATTCGAGGGCCTTGAGTTTTTCAATGGCAAGCACATTGCTGTCCTTGTCCAGTGCGGCTCGGGCTTCCTGATACAATTGTTGCTCGGTCTGTTCTCTGGGTTTGTCCGGATTTCCGGAGCAGGCGACCATCAGGACAGATAATAAAATCAACAGCCAGCGGCACGTCATGGAGCGCATTCCTAATTGTGGATATACTTCAGTAAAGCGCGGTATTAAAACACAGTCCCGACACAGCCCCAACCAATTGGCGGCGCAGAGGTCTGGTACCGTATCGACCCTCTCCGATTTGGCAAACTATGACCAATCAGATTTCTATCAGTACCCAGGTACCCTTCGACCAGGGCAACAAACGACTAGACCAGGTAGCGGCACAACTGTTCCCTGATTATTCCCGTTCACGACTGCAGCAATGGATCAAGGACGGCCAGCTGACCGTTGATGGCAAGCTCTGGCGTGGCCGGGACAAACTCACTGGCGGCGAAACCCTCGCGCTGGAAGCTGAATTGTCACCGGAAGGTGATTGGCTGCCGGAGGCGATGGATCTCGATATCGTCTACGAAGACGATCATATTCTGGTGCTCAACAAACAAGCCGATCTGGTAGTGCACCCTGCCGCCGGCAATCGCGAAGGCACCTTGCTGAATGGCCTGCTGCACCATTGCCCGGAACTGGCCAATATTCCACGGGCAGGGATTGTGCATCGGCTCGACAAGGACACCACCGGATTGATGGTGGTGGCCAAGACCCTGCAAGCCCAGGCTCACCTGGTGGCGCAGCTGCAAGACCGCACCATGGGACGGGAGTACGAAGCGGTTGTACAAGGGTATATGACCGGTGGCGGCAAGGTGGACGAGCCGATTGGCCGACACGGTACCCAGCGTACCCGTATGGCCGTCAATCCGGTTGGCAAAGACGCGGTAACCCATTACCGGGTGCTGCATAAATTTCCGACCCACACCCATATTCGCTGCAAGCTGGAAACCGGCCGGACACACCAGATCCGGGTGCATATGACGCATATCGGTCATCCGCTGGTTGGTGATGCCACCTACGCTGCCCGTACGCGTCTGACCAAGGGTATTGGTTCTTCCCTGCGCAGCCTGTTGCAGAGTTTTCCCCGTCAGGCGTTACATGCCAAGGCGCTGGGGCTATTGCATCCGGTAGAACAGGAATGGATGGAATGGGAAGTTGATCTGCCCGATGACATCATCGAACTGCTGGAAATGCTGGAGGAAGACCGGCGTGACGCGCACAACCGTTGAGCTGATCCGTCCGGACTGGTCTTTACCTGACGGGGTACAGATCGCTTTCAGTACCCGGCGTCTGTTGTGCGGTGACGGGTCTGCATCGCCGTGGCAGGGGGCCAACCTCGGGCTGCACGTAGGTGATGACCGACAGCAGGTACTGCGGCACCGCTTGTCGCTGATCCGGCAACTACCGGGCCTGCAGTCGATTCAGTGGCTGGATCAGGTGCATGGCAATCGTTGCGTACAGGCCTGTGGCAGCGATGTGCTGCTGCGCGCCGACGCCAGCTGGAGTGCAGAAGCCGGTATGGCCTGTGCGGTCATGACGGCAGATTGTTTGCCGCTGTTGCTGGTCAGCGACGATGGTTTGCAGGTTGCCGCCGCCCATGCCGGTTGGCGTGGTCTGGCGGGAGGTGTGCTGGAGCAGACCCTGGCTTGTTTCCGTCGACCGGTGATCGCCATGCTGGGGCCGGCCATTGGGCCGACGGCGTTTGAAGTGGGGCCAGAGGTAAAGGCTTGCTTTGCGGATGCGCCGGCAGATTGTTTTGTAGCCGGTGCGGGGGATCGTTATTTCGCTGATCTGTATGGCCTGGCCCGCTGGCGTTTGCAGCAGGCCGGAGTTGAGCGGGTATTGGGAGGCGACTGGTGTACTTTCAGTGAGCCGCAGCGTTTCTATTCCTATCGCCGGGATGGCCAGACCGGACGCCAGGCCAGTCTGATCTGGCGCGAATAAAGCGCTGTCGTGTTTCCGGGATCTGTGAGCAGTGCCCAGCGCGGACGGTGTTTTCCGTTACTGGCAATAATCCGCCATGATTTTACGGGCCTTATCCTGTTCCCGTTGCCGTTCGGCATCACTTAACGGGCGGAATTCACCGGTTTCGGCATCCTTGAAACGACGGCTGTAATTGCTGCTGAGCTGGTTCATGTATTGCTGGCCCTGCTGGCAGCGGCTGTCAGCCTCTTCTTTGGATACTTTGGGCTTGCCTGCGTCGGGGTCTGGTTGTTGCGCTTCGTTTTCCGGCTTGCCATTGGCTGGTGCTGCGGCATCGGCAACCTGACCGGCTTCAGGGCGTGACACCTGGACCTCATAGGCTTCGGCCTTGACCTGCTGGTCCCGCGGCGGTTGAGAGCCGAAGTGTACCTGGCCATTGGCGTCCGTCCAGCGATAGACCTGCGCTTGTAACGGGCTGGATAACAATATGGTTAGCAGTAGCGCTGATGTTGAAAATAGATATTTCATAAAAACCTGATAAATCAACAGAACCGGGATGCAGCGAACACTATGGCAACGGGGGAATAAGTCAAGGAAACAGCCGCAATTCCGGAATGCTGCGACCCGCGTGTTCTCTGGACAAACGGCGCTATGCTGCTAAAATTGCAGCGCTTTTGCCGGATTGAACAGTCAACACCCCTGTACTGGACTCTGGCAGTCATGGCCTCTGGATCAGAGTTATCCTCCGATTCGGTTCCAACCCGCCGTTTATGACCAGATTGCGGGACCTTGATGAGCAACTACAAGTTATTCATCCTCACCGGGATCAATCCACCTTCAGGGTGTGATGATGTTGATCCTGCAATTTTTATATCACTCATGCTCTGACAAGAGCCTGTGCAAGAGGATAGTACGGTGGAATTACTTTCCGGCGGAGAGATGTTGGTTCGTGCCCTGCACGAAGCAGGCGTTGAATACATTTACGGTTATCCGGGCGGCTCACTGCTGCACATTTACGACGCAGTCTACAAACAAAGTGCCGTGAAACATGTCCTGGTCCGCCACGAGCAAGCGGCGGCCCATATGGCAGATGGTTATGCACGTGCAACCGGCAAGGCCGGTGTGGTCATGGTGACCTCTGGCCCTGGTGCTACAAACACGATTACCGGTATCGCGACAGCGTTTACCGACTCCATTCCAATGGTCGTCATTTCTGGTCAGGTGATGAGTCATTTGGTGGGCGACGATGCCTTTCAGGAAACCGACATGCTGGGTGTTTCACGCCCGGTAGTGAAGCACAGCTTCAGCGTTCGTCGGCCAGAAGAAATTCCGGAGCTGATCGCCAAGGCGTTTTATATTGCCAATACCGGCCGCCCAGGGCCTGTACTGATTGATATTCCAAAAGACATGACCATGCCGAATGAACGTTACGAATACGTTTATCCGAAAAAGGTCAAGTTGCGCTCCTACACGCCCCCTCAGCGTGGTCACTCCGGCCAGATCAAAAAGGCTGTTGAGTTGCTGCTGGCGGCCAAGCGTCCGGTGGTATACAGCGGCGGCGGCGTCATTATCGATGGCAGCTCCGACAAACTGCGGGCCTTGGTCGACCGTCTGGATTTCCCATGCACCAGTACCCTGATGGGGCTGGGTGGTTATCCCGGTACCGGTGAGCGTTTCCTCGGCATGCTGGGTATGCACGGCACCTACGAAGCCAACGTGGTGATGCACCATGCGGATGTTATTCTGGCGGTTGGTGCGCGCTTTGACGACCGTGTCACCAATGCGACCAACAAGTTTTGCCCGGATGCGAAGATCATTCATATCGATATCGACCCATCGTCGATTTCCAAAACGATCACTGCCGATGTACCGATCGTTGGGCCAGTGGGTACCGTGCTGGACGAAATGACCGCGTTGCTGGACGAAGCCGGAGAAACTCCCGACGCCGATGCGCTTGCCTCCTGGTGGAAACAGATCAACGACTGGCGTCCACGTCATGGCATGCGTTACGAGAAAAACGACAACGGCCTGATGAAACCCCAGGAAGTGATCGAAGCGCTGTGGACTGCGACCAAGGGCGATGCCTACGTTACCTCTGATGTTGGTCAGCACCAGATGTTTGCTGCCCAGTACTACAAGTTCGACAAGCCGAATCGCTGGATCAACTCTGGCGGTCTGGGCACCATGGGCTTTGGTTTTCCGGCTGCGATGGGCGTGAAAATGAACTTCCCGGATCACGAAGTGGTATGTGTTACCGGTGAAGGTTCGATCCAGATGAACATTCAGGAAATGTCGACCTGCCTGCAGTACGGTATTCCGGTCAAGATCATCTGCCTGAACAATGGTTCTCTGGGTATGGTGCGTCAGTGGCAGGATATGAACTACGAAGGGCGTCACTCCAATTCCTACATGAAATCGCTGCCGGACTTTGTCAAGCTGGCAGCAGCCTATGGCCATGTCGGTATTCAGGTGAAAAGCCGTGACGAGTTGCCGCAAGCGCTGGACGATGCTCTGAACAAGTACAAGGATCGTCTGGTCTTCCTTGACGTCGCTGTTGATCCGGAAGAACACGTTTATCCAATGCAGGTGCCTTTGGGTTCCATGCGCGACATGTGGCTGAGCAAGACGGAGCGTACCTGAGATGATGCGACATATAATTTCTATCCTGCTGGAAAACGAACCAGGTGCCTTGTCACGGGTGGTCGGACTGTTCGCCCAGCGTGGCTACAACATTGAAACCCTGACGGTTGCACCGACGGAAGATCCGACGCTGTCGCGTCTGACCATGACCACACACTGTGATGATCGCAAGATCGAACAGATCACCAAGCAGCTCAACAAGCTGATTGAAGTGGTCAAGCTGGTGGACCTGTCTGAAGGTCAGCATATCGAACGTGAGCTGATGCTGATCAAGGTGAAAGCGGTAGGAGCCCAGCGTGCAGAAATCAAGCGGACGGCGGATATCTTCCGTGGCCAGATCGTGGATGTATCTCCGTGTGTGTACACCATTCAGCTGACAGGGGCGACTGACAAACTGGAAGCCTTTATCGATGCGATTGGGTCTGCTGCGGTTCTGGAAACCGTGCGGACAGGGGTATCCGGTATTTCTCGTGGCGAGAAAGTCCTGAGCCTGTAATGATCCCGGCCACCTTCCCGAGAGGAGGTGATCGATACAAAAAACCCGTTGCCGATATTTTTTGGCAACGGGTTTTTTAATGACCGACGGATAGTGGCTCGGCAAGCCGGTCAGTGCTGTCTGGACGGTGGCTGTGGTCTAGTCGCGACCGAAGCTGGCATCCGACTGGCGTAGCAGCGCTTGTAATGGCTCAAACAGCGCAGGGGTCACAAGCATGATATTACTGCTGACCAACTGTGGATTGGTGCTGTCTGGCAGGGGATGAATATGCCCGAGTCGGGCACCGGCTTCGCGGGCAATCAATTGTGCTGCGGCGCAGTCCCAGATTTTAACGTTTTCGTAGTAACCATCGAGGCGGCCACAGGCGACCCAGCACATATCGAGGGCGGCGGCACCGACCCGGCGCAGATCGGCACAGTGCTTGAGCACTTGTCCAAAACGACCGATCAGGTAATCAAGATCATCTTTCTGATAAGGAAAGCCGGTACCAATCAGGGCGCGGTTTAACTCGGTTTTGCCGGAGCAGTGAATCGGCTGGTTATTCATACAAGCACCCTGGCCTTCGAGAGCATGGAACGTTTCTCCCTGAAACGGGCTATGCACTACCGCAGCCCGGGCCTTGCCTTGGTGGTAATAAGCAATCGAGACAGCCACCTGGTGCTGGCCATGGGCGTAATTGACGGTGCCATCGATCGGATCAATGATCCAGAGATGCTCGCACTCGGTGCTGTTTTCCGGCCCCAGTTCTTCCGATAACAAATGATGATCCGGAAAGGCAGCCAGAATGCCGTTACTGATCAACTGGTCAGCGGCGACGTCGGCCTGGGTAACCAATTCAGCACCGTCGTATTTGAAATTGATCTGCAGGTCATTACGCAGTTGGGCAATGGTATCACCGGCCTGTTGCGCCAGTGACAGTGCCAGATCGAGCATGGGTTGATAATTCATGGTGCATGATTCCTGTCGGCGAGTAAGGGCTGAATCGTTCAGCGATTAAATGCAACCCTGGTTACAGTTCGTTGTTAACAAACTGTATCCAGATATCGAGGGCATCGATCACGGCCGTGCTCATCATTGGCTGGGCTGCGGTGGCAGGATGAATGCCGTCAGCCTGCATCAACTCTGGCTGCGTGGCGATGCCTTCCAGCAAAAAGGGGAGTAACAGGGTTTCTTGCTGATTGGCGAGTTCGCTGTAAATATTGGCAAAGCCTTCGGTATAACGGCTGCCGTAATTGGGGGGTATCTGCATACCCAGTAACATCACCATAATACCCTCATGCTCTGCCATGGTGATCATCCGTTCCAGATTGCTGCGAATGACACTGAGTGACGTACCGCGCAGGCCATCGTTGCCACCAAGTTCGATAATCAGCAGGTCTGGCTGATGGCTTTGTATCAGCGCAGGCAAACGCGCCACACCGCCCTGGGTGGTGTCGCCACTGATACTGGCATTAACTACCGTGACGTGTGGAACACGTTGCTGCAACTGTTGTTGGAACAGAGTGACCCATCCCTGTTGAACCGGCACGCCAAATCCGGCACTAATACTATCTCCAATGACCAGGACGACCGGATTCTTGCTGTGACCGGTGTCTATTGGCTCAGCCCATGACGGCAGGCCGGTCAAGACGACCAGCCCCACTAACAGGATTTTGATACCAGCCATGCGTGATAACAGTGACATATCGCTTAGTCCCCTTGAAAAATCGACATCGTCCTTTGTGGCTGGTGGTAGCCACAGTCCAGCTCTGAGTTAACCTGTGTTGGCAAAACAGTGCAAGCAAGAGGACAACCGCTGACCCTGTTAAAGGGGTCGGTTTCTCTGCAAGAGGAAAAGTGGAAGTCGGTACCAGTCTGGCGATGGTGGGCACCTCGGGCAGTGACAAGCCGACGCTGTTAGGGATTATGGCCGGGTTGGGTTTCCCCTCTGTTGGCGAGCTGTCACTGCTCGGACACCGCGGTATTTTCCAACATGGTTGTCCGGTAAATTATTAGTCAGGCCGCTTATGCAGTGATGTCGAATCACTATCATGTGGCGCTGTTTGTTGATATTCAGCAGGGGAAGAACCGGAACGATATGGGGCTACTGCGCTGGCATTGGCTGTTCAAGGGCAATGTACTGTTACAACGGTTTGCTCGGGCAGACATGGCTGCAGCCGCCAGAAACACTGGATCACACATCTGTTCGTCGTCGAATAAATCACGTGAAAACCGCAGTAAAAGCCAATGCCGTCAATCGATAATGCCCTGACCTTCTGCTATTGATTGGCCATCAGAAACAACATTCACCAGCGGGTATCCCGATGCCATTGAATGACTGTCTGGTATTGGTGGATGCAACCGGAGGGATGATTTGCGGCGATAAACGCGGTGCGATGAACGAAGAATTATCGCCAAAACTCAGTCGAATTGACCTGGATGAAAGCCAGTGATCTGATAGCTTGATTAAAAGTATGACACACCTTTTTTCCAATATTCTGGTAAATTTTGTAGAGGTACCTTCATTAGCACCACACCTGCCGGTATCAGTTCGTTGGGCATTTGAGTTATCCGGGCGATTTCAGTGAATTTTAAAACTCTCTTATAAAAAAAATCATTTTCAGGATTGACTGCTATAACAATCTCTTCATAGTCTTTTTTAATGATAATCTGTATCGCTTGCTTTACAAGCTGTTTTATCAAACTGTTCTTTGACCTGTAGTCCGGGTGTGTGCAAATACGCCAAACATTACAAATATTGCTGTTGTTTTTACGTATCTGTGTCATTTCTTTGGGAAAGTATTTATCAGCAGGTGCGCCCATATGAACATCTCTTGAAACACTGATTGTCCCCACTATTTTATCGTCTTCTTTGACGAATATTACATCACTATTGTACAGATCCTCTAGTTGAGGATACATATTGATAATTCCGGATGCTTGGGCAGGTATGGTGTTTTCTGACACTAGGCAATCATGATACAGTTTTTGTACCAAATAGCGTTCTTGATCAGTTTCTACTAATTTGAATTTCATATGGAGTAATATAATTGTGATTGAAGGATTTTGTTTGTATTGGCCGGGTTCTCTAATCTCAAAAAACACTATCGCTTATCAAAATAATGCCCCATTATATCTAGAATGGAACGCTTGCGATTGGTTATGGACCACTTGATTTCATTACGTGTTTTGTCTTCTATCAAGCCCGGATCAATGTTCATTCTGATTTTTTCATCTAATTGAGGTAGTTGATTCCAGGATACCCAAGGAAAAAAATGATGCGGAATATGGCGGTTGAAGTTTAGCAAGAAAAAATTTGACCAGACTGGAACATGCTTGCATGAATGAGACACCAAGTATTGCTTAGAAAAATGCAACGGTTTGTCTTCCTTGTCTAATAGTGGTGTTTCTGCATGATGTGGTAAATTAACGAGCTCTTCGAGATAGAACAATAATATAAGTGCGGGAATATACCAAAATAATGCCGTTACCAAGAGAGAGGAACTAAACAGTATTATTAGTGCTAACAGGTATAAAGAAAAATAAATAACAGAATACTTTCGCTCTTTTTTTAGTGACAGGGAATTATAATTTTTATGTATATCTTGAAATGGATCTCGCCAAAGGCCGATTCTGTCATTTAGTACAAATAATGGTATCCAATATTTCCAGACAAATTCTAGTTTTCTGGACATTTTGTCAGAAAGGACGGAGAAGAAATCGATCGCTCTTTTGTTGGCAGGGTCGAGAGTCGGATGCCCTGTATAACGGTGATGTAATACGTGTGATCGTTTTCTTGACAAATAAGGCATAAAAATCAACCAACTAAATAAATGTCCTAAAAAATCATTGGTTGTGATTTTCCTGGTTAAAGTATTGTGTGTGGCTTCGTGTTGGAATAAATATGCGTGTAATAAAACTGTGGTCAGAAAAAACCAGGATAATATTATGTAAACCCCTTTTAGTTGAAAGAGGTAGAAAGAGAGTCCAAGCAAAATAAAATCGCATATCCAGATGAATAGTGTTGCACTGGAAAAACCTTTTCGCGGGAATTGCTCTCTTATTGTATTCCAGTGCGATTTTTTCATAATATATACTTTGAATCAGATTCAAAAATCACGATAACCCATGCTTCAGTGTTTTTCAAGGCAGTAGTCACCTAAATATCACCTGAAACTATTAAGCGGCATCTTTGTATTATTCTGGCTTTTCTCGTTCTCAGGCTCCTGCATGATAATGTATAAATGGTATTTTTTTATTGAGCAATTCAATAAATGTGACGCTATTCACATTCGGCGCTCGCGGGTTTCTTGCTGATGGGGACATCGTTATAAATATTGGCAAAGCCGTCGGTGTAGCGAGTGCCATAATTGGGGGGAATTTTGCATACCCAGCAGCATGATGCCTCTGTGTTCGGCCATGGCAATCATCTGCTGCGGATAACGCTGGGTGGTGTGCCGCGCAGGCTATCGTTGCCGCGAGTTCGATTATCAGCAGGTCTGGCTGGTGTCGCCACTGATACTGGCATTGACTACCGTGACCAGTGGAACACGCTGTTGCAGCTGCTGCTGAAGCAGAGTGACCTGTCTTTGTTGAATCGGCACGCCGAATCCGGCACTAATACTGTCTCCAACGACGAGAATCATCGGGGCGGCGTGACGCCCGGTATCCGCCGGTTCTGCCAGTGACGGCAAGCCGGTCAATACGACCAGTGCCACTAACAGGATTTTGATATTAGCCATGCGTAATAACCGCGACATCTCGCTTGATCCCCTTGAAAAACCGGCCTCGTCCTCTGCGACAGACGGTCACCACAGCCTAGCCCTTGAGTTAACCCGTGTTGGTAAAACAGTGCAAGCGGGAGGACAACCGCTGACGTTATTGAAGGCGGTTTCCCTGCAGGTGGAAGCAGGTACCAGTCTGGCTATTGTCGGTACCTCCGGCAGTGGTAAATCCACCTTGCTGGGGATTATGGCCGGGCTGGATTTACCCTCTGCTGGTGAGCTGTCACTGCTCGGACACCGGCTCGACCAGCTGGATGAAGACCAGCGGGCGGCAGTACGGGCGCAAGGGGTCAGCTTTGTGTTTCAGAACTTCCAGTTATTGCCAGGGTTGACGGCACTGGAAAATGTCATGTTGCCGCTGGAAATTCGCCAGCAAACAAAACCACAGCGTGAAGCAAAATCGTTGCTGGACAGCGTTGGTCTGGGTCATCGTATCAGTCATTACCCCAGCCAGTTGTCGGGGGGGGAGCAACAACGGGTGGCGCTGGCGCGGGCCTTTGCGGGTCAGCCGGATATTCTGTTTGCTGATGAGCCCACCGGTAATCTGGATCGCGCCACCGGCAAACAGATTGAAGATTTGTTATTCCAGATGAACGCTGACTACGGCACCACGCTGGTGCTGGTGACTCACGACCCACAACTGGCACAGCGTTGCCAGCGTCAGGTACGTATGACCGATGGCCAACTGCAGGATGTGACTGTCGCCGAGGCTTCGGCATGACAACATTACCCATGACCCGATTACCCTTGCTGGCACAGTGGCGGCTGGCATTACGGCTGCTATGGCGTGAGGCCCGCAGTGGTGAATTAACGCTGATTTTACTGGCGCTGCTGATTGCGGTGACATCCACCACTGCCATTGCGCTGTTCAGTGCCCGCCTCGAGCTGTCGCTGGATGATAACTCCAGTGCCTGGCTCGGGGCTGATTTGCGGGTTCGATCCACCGCCCCCTTTACCGATGAACAACGGCAACTGGCAGTCGGTCTGGGTCTGGAAACCGCTCAGTTAATGACTTTTCCCAGTGTGGTGTTACACGGCGACAATATGACGCTGGCAGCAATCAAGGCGGTGGATAACGGCTATCCGATGCAGGCGCGATTAAAGGTGATCGCCGCCAGTCATCCGGAACCGGTGTTACAGAATCATGGCCCGGCAGCGGGAGAAGCCTGGGTTGAACCGCGCTTGCTGGCGTTGCTGGGTGCCTCTCTGGGGGATGAACTGGAACTGGGGGACAAAAGCTACCGGGTCACTGGGGAAATCATGGAAGAGTCTGATCGTGGTGGTGGCCTGTACAGCTTGTCGCCACGGATGATGGTGCACTGGGACGATGTTCAGGGCAGTGCCTTGCTGGGGCCGGGCAGTCGTTTGCGCTATCGCTTGCTGATGCAGGGGGAGCCGGATGCTCTGGCACAGCTGCAAGACCAGTGGCCGCTCAGCGACAAGGAAAAATTTGAAACCCTGGAAGATGGCAATCAGCGTATGGCCCGTTCGCTGGCAAAAGCCCGCCAGTATCTGGCGTTGGCCTCTCTGTTGGCGGTGGTGCTGGCCAGCATTGCGGTAGCGATTTCAGCGCAGCGTTACGCCCTCCGGCATTTTGATATCAGCGCCCTGATGCGTACCTTTGGTTTGCACCGGGCTGATGTGCTGCGGCTCTACCTTTGGCAACTGGTGACATTGGGCGTGGCGGCAGCGGCGATCGGGGCGTTACTGGCGCTGCTGTTGCAAGCGGGGATTATCCAGTTACTGGCGGATGTTTTGCCTGCCGAGATGCCCGCCGCTCCGGCGCTGGCCTGGTTGTTGGGCCTCAGCTCCGGGTTGGTGACGCTGTTGGGATTTGGCTTGCCGCATCTGCTGCCGCTGGCAACCGTGTCACCCTTGCGGGTGTTGCGGCGGGATCTGACACCGGTGCCATTGGCCGGTTGGCTGATGACCGGTTTGGCGTTGTTGTCATTGACCCTGCTGCTGTGGGTGTTTACCCGTGATTTGTTACTCACCTTGTTAGTGATGGGGGGCGGATCGCTTCTGGTCTTGGTCTTGCTCGGAGTATTGCAGCTGGGTATCTCCGGCTTACGCAAGCGACTGGAAAATACCAGCCTGGCGCTACACTGGCGTTTTGCCTGGCAGCACCTGAGCCGTAACAGCCGCCAGACTGCCGGGCAAATACTGGCTTTTTCGCTGACACTGCAAGTCATGATCGTGATTGCGATGCTGCGTAATGACCTGTTGGCTGACTGGCAAAACAGCTTGCCAGCCAATGCCCCGAATGTATTTGCCATGAATATCCAGAGTTACGACAAGGAAGGCTTTCAAAGCGGGCTGGTAGAACGCGGCTTTGATGCCCAGACCATTTATCCCATGGTGCCGGGACGATTACTGACCATTAATGGTCGCAGTATCCAGGAGCTGGGGCTGGAGAATATAGGTGCGATTGATCGCGATCTGGCGCTGACGGCTGATCATCAGTTGCCGTCCTCCAATCGTATTGTGGCTGGGGACTGGCAAGCGATGAGTGGTTCCGGCCAACTGTCGATAGAAGTTGAACTGGCGGAGCGGTTAGGTGTACGACTGGGGGATACCCTGGCTTTCCGAGCCGCCGGTGTTGAGTTTGAAGCCAGTGTCAGCAGTTTGCGGGAAGTCGACTGGACTTCACTCAGTCCTAACTTTTTTATGATGTTTTCCTCTGACCTGATGGAACAATTGCCGCCCAGCTACATCACCAGCTTTAACGTCCCGGAGCAATCCCAGGCCGAATTGACCAGCCTGATCCGGGAATTTCCAGCGATCAATATCCTTGATATGCAGGCGTTGCTGGGGCAGTTGCAATCGTTGTTGTATCAGGTCAGCCTGGCGGTGGAGCTGATCCTGGCGGTGGTGTTGATCGCCGCTATGCTGGTAATGGTCTCGGCGCTGGTGGCGAGCCTGAGGGAACGCTTGCAGGAAGGTGCCCTGCTAAGAACCCTGGGAGCCAGCAGTGGGATGATACGCAAGGCCCAGCTTTGTGAGTTTTCTCTGATGGGACTGATTGCCGCGTTGCTGGCGTTGCTGGCCGCCGAAGCTTTGTGCTGGGCCTTGTACACCCAGGTACTGGCTATTCCGTACAGTGGTCTGGGCTGGATCTGGTTGTGGTTACCCTTGCTGTCGGCTTTGGTACTCTCCGGGCTGGCGACGCTGCTCTTGCGCAAAACCATTCGTGTTGCGCCCTTGATTGTGATGCGCGAGTTGAGCTGACTTGCAGTACATGATCGGCATATGCCAGATCATTCGTTGATCTGGCGCTGCCAAAAGGTGTTGCTCAATGGCTTGATAAGCTGCCCGGCCTAAGCTGTGCAAGCGGCCAGGGCGAGGCGCAACAAGTCAAAATACAGCGTCTATGTTAGTCTGCAACGTTTTGACCTGCTGCGGATTTTGCTATGGCCCTTCCTGACACACCAGCCACTGATCAATCTTGCTCTGCTTCCGACAAGGGAGATTCCGGTACTGCGGGTTCGGTCTCTCGTGCTGGAACAGCATCAAGACCGCCACTTCCCCAGGTGCGGGTGTCTGTTATTACCGGTTTTCTGGGGACAGGCAAAACCACCACGATCTTGAATTTGTTACAGCATCGTCCAGCCGGAGAAAAATGGGCGGTACTGGTGAATGAGTTTGGCGAAGTCGGGGTGGATGGCACCATATTGAAAACACTGGGAGACGGGGTGGTGGTACGGGAAGTCCCTGGCGGCTGTCTGTGCTGTGTCTCGGGGCTGCCGTTCCAGATTGGCATGAACAGTCTGATCAGTCGGGAAAAGCCGGATGTCTTGCTGATTGAGCCAACCGGTCTGGGTCATCCGCGCCAGATTCTGAAAATACTCTCCCAGTCGGGTTATCAGGATGTGCTGAAAGTGGCAAACACGGTGACGCTGGTCGACCCGCGCCATCTGAGTCAGCCGAAATATCGCCAGCATGAGATTTACGCCGATCAGATTGCGGTAGCGGATGTGCTGGTGGCCAATAAAATCGATGTCTGTCAGCCGGAAGATCTGCGGCTGTTTGATGCCTTGGTGGCCGAACGACAGTTAGAGAATCCGCAACTCCAGGCTGTCCGGATTACCCAGGGGCAGCTGTCTCCCGACTTGCTGATCGCAGCCGGTGCTGAGGCTGGAGCATCAGAAGCAAGCGTAACGGCAAATAATACAACACTCAGGCTCCCGCCGGTGCTGGATCTGACTCAGCCGTTGCAGTTGGAAGCTGGTGAATCTTTTCGGGCTTTGCCACATCAGGGTGATGGCTATCATGCGTTAGGCTGGTTGATTGCGCAGCCATGGCTGTTTTCGTTGGCGGCATTGCGGAACTGGTTGTATAGCCTGGAGATTGAACGAGCCAAGGCGGTACTGGCAACCGACGCCGGGGTAGTGGCATTCAATCTGCGCGAAGGCACTCTGACGGAGCAGCTGCTGGGAGACGCCAGTGTCATTGCTTTTGAAAACCGGCTGGAATTGATCGATCTGAACGTGTTGCCACAAGCGGCGCTGGAAGCTGGTTGGCAGGCCTGCGCGTTAAGCGGGATGGCATCCTAGCGTAGCGGCATCGGGCTGACGTTATCCATTGTCTGTTTATCCCGATGGCACAGGACTGCCATCGTTACCATCGCTCGTTTGGCATGCCGTAGCCTGGTGTGCCATGTCGCGGTATCCCATTCTCTTCATCTTCTGATAATAAGCAGGTTGCGATGATGCGCACGTTTTATTCGGTACTGGCGGCGGTTGGCCTTTCGCTGCTGGCACTGAGCTGTCAGGCAACACTACTGATCAATGAGGTAGATGCCGACACCGAAGGCAATGACAACGCCGAATTTATCGAGCTGTACAACGGTGGTCGTGGTGCGACGTCATTAACCGGCTACGTACTGGTGCTGTATAACGGCAGCAACGACCGCGCCTATCTGGCGCTGGATTTGTCGGCCAGGCGCACAAATGCGGAAGGGTATTTTGTGGTCTGTGGTAGCGCTGCCACGATCGCTGGTTGCGGCCTGGAAATAGGGAACAATATTCTGCAAAACGGTGCCGATGCCGTTGCCCTGTACCATGGTTCGGTGGCTGATTTCCCCAAAGGTACGGCTGTCACCGCCAGCAATCTGGTGGATGCTCTGGTGTACGGTACCCGTGATGCGGACGATCGCGGACTATTAAGCGTCCTGATGCTGGCTGACCCGGTGCAGGTCGATGAAGGTTCAGCGGGCGACAAAAACAGGCATTCTTCCCAGCGCTGTGCCACATCCGCTCGCTCCGGTGCCGCCTTTCAGGTTGACGAAGCGACTCCCGGTGCGCGGAATTCGTGCCACGATCAGCCGGAACAATCCCGGTCCGGGCAGTGTGGTGATCCAACGGGCGTTACCCGGATCAGTGCTATCCAGGGCCGTATTCGCCATGTCAGTGACGATACCAGCCCATTGAATAATCGACGGGTGTTGGTGGAAGCCGTGGTCACACTGGATGCCCGAGTGGGCTATGGGGGCTTCTGGATACAGGAAGAAGACGCCGATGCCGATAACGATGCCCGCAGTTCAGAAGGGATATTTGTTAAAAGCAAAGGGGCGGATATTCGTGTCGGTGATACCGTACGGCTGGAGGGAACCGTGGGGAAAACGTCAGGAGTGACGCGGCTGGGTAATATCCGTGACCTGACGGTGTGTCGCCGGGATACAGCGTTACCTCGGGCGCAGCCGCTGGTCTTGCCGGTGAGGGATCTGGCCGACTGGGAAGCCCTCGAAGGCATGAGAGTGCACAGTCACACCCGGCTGCTGGTTGCCGACCTGTATGGTGCCGGTTATGGGTTAGGCAATTATGGTCAGCTGGTGGTGTCTTCCTCTTTGCATTTTCAGCCGACCGATGTCGTACCGCCAGGGTCAGAGGCTGTGGATGCACTGCTTGAACGTTATGTGCTGGACCGGTTGTTGGTGGATGACGGCATGAGTGGCCGTTACCCCACATTTATTCCTTTTCCTGATGCGACAACCGGCTACCGCGCCGATAACCCGGTACGGATCGGTGATTCATTTACCACCTTGAGCGGCGTGATCCATCATTTCAAAAACGATTTTATGCTGATTCCCGAACGATACCGTATGGCTGCCAGTCATGCCCGTACCTCGACACCAACGGTGAGTGCGGATGCCAATTTGCGTATCGCTTCCATGAACGTGCTGAACTATTTTAACGGTGATGGCCAGGGTGGCGGCTTTCCTGCCTCCCGTGGTGCCAGTACCTACGCCGCCTTCCAGTTACAAAGCAGCAAGGTGGTCGCGGCGATGGCTGCCATGGATGCGGATATCATTGGTTTGATGGAAATCGAAAACGACGGCTACGACAAGCACAGTGCCATTCAGCAATTGCTGGATGCCATGAATGCCTTGCAGGCTCCCGGCGATGAGTATGCGTTTGTGGACCCGGGCACGCCGCGTATTGGTACGGATGCCATTACGGTCGGATTGCTGTATCGGCCTGGACGTCTTCGGTTACGAGGCACGACCCAGGTGCTGTCATCGGCCAATTCGCCACGTGACCGGCAGGGCGTGTTATTCAACGACCGCAAACACCGGCCATCCCTGATCCAGTCGTTCGAGTTTCATGACTTTGTGTTTACGCTGTCGATCAATCATTTCAAATCAAAAGGCTCGGCTTGTCATGAGCAACACGAAGGTGCCGATGGCCAGGGTAACTGCAATCTTATGCGTACCCGGGCGGCTACTGGCTTGTTGCAGTATTTGCAAACACAGCCAACGGGGGTGACATCCACCGCTGTCCTGGTGATGGGGGATTTGAATGCTTACAGCCAGGAAGACCCGCTGCAGGTATTGCTGGCAGGGGGATACCATGACCTCAAGCGCTCGGATGTGGCAACCGAAGCGAAACCTTATACCTACAGTTACAACGGCTTGCTCGGCAGTCTGGACCATGCCTTGGCAACGGCCACCTTTGCGGATCATGTAGTCAGTGCGGGCGCCTGGCATATCAACTCGGTGGAAGATGCACTGATGGGTTATGAAACCGACGCCAATGGTCAGAGCTATGCGTCAGTTGATCACTATGGTCAGGCCGATAGCTATCGTTCATCCGATCATGACCCGGTAGTGATTGGATTACGGGTCGGCAGCAGTGGTCAATAAGGGAGTCGGGTGTCAGTCCAGCCTGTTGGGGTGAGGTCGTGCCATGGGCATGGTGCCACTGGATTGGTAGCGCAGCCGAATACGTTCGACCAGTGCTTCCAGCTCTTTGTCGTACAGTGGTTGTTGTCGGGTTGACAGGCCATCGGAGTAGATCAACCGGGTTTGCGGTTGCCAGCGGCATGGGTGCTGTTGTGTCAGCCATTGGTTCAGCAGCGTCATGGGCATATCGGTCAGCCCTTCGAGCAATTCAGCCCCTAGCTGTTGTAGTTGAGTACTGAGCTGCGCCAGGGCGTGCAGGCGGTCATCGTCATAGCAGAATTCGTTGCCCGTGCCGCACAGCACTACTTGTTTACCGTGATAACTCAACTCTTCCAGAATAGGCCAGGCGTCTGCCCAAGGGGTTTCCGGAGTGCCAAAAGCATGGATTGGCAGCGCCATCACCAGGGTGTGGTAGGGCTGGATATCTTCCGGAATACAGCTAAGCAAATTGCACAGCGCGACCGGAGCCCAATGAATATGGTGCTCCAGTGCGCAGGCGGTCGCCGTCGAACAACGACAGCTGCTGTCGTACAGAATAGCGATATCTGTCATTGATGTGGCTCCAGTTAAATCAGGTAGCGGGTAGAGGCTGATAAATCCTGACTCAGGCGGCGGATACAGAGACGCCCTTGTGGCTGCTGCCGATATAAGTAGCGCAGGGCAAAAAAGGGCTGATACAGGCTTTCGAGGCACAGTTGTCGACATTGAGGGCTGCAGTCATCGGCAAAAGCTGTGTTACGCAGGTGGCTGTAAAGGCGACGCAGCCAGCTTTCCTGTAAGGCTGGCAGGTGACGGCTGCCGGCCTCTTCTGCCAGTTCCAAGCCGATATCCAGATATTCATTCACCCAGAGTGTCAGTAACACATCGCTGTGTTGCTGCGGAATCAACTGCTCCAGTTGTTCCAGTCGCCGGCTGTTGCTGGACCCGGAAGTCAGTTGTGGCCAGGGGTTATTGCTGCGACTGCCGGAGTCAGGGATGGCATTGATTTGGGCAGGTTGCGTCGGAAAGGCGAGTAGCGTGGCGGACATAAGCGTGGTCTCTTTCTGATCAGGTCAAGACCACTCTAATGATAATTATTCTTATTTGCAATAGAGAATGATTATTTCCATTCGAATGGCTTTTCCTGTCCATGGGTCAGCTTGACCCAGCCTGGCTGGTCTTCGGTTTCAGATTCTTTCCAAACGCGGGCAGCACAGCGAATCTCGGTTTCCAGCACATGATGGGCCGAACGGGCACATTCGAGATCATCTGCCCATGGCGTATGGTTCTGCTTGATCCATAGACTGTCGAAATTACCTTCTGCCCGGACGGTAAACACCATGTCCATATTTTCACAACGCCAGAAGTGGCTGTTACCCTTGAGGGTTGTGTCGGTGACGGGGCCAATACTGGATTCGAGCCAGGCACGTACTTGCTCCGGTTCGGCTTTTAACAGGTAAATTTCGATATCAGGGAGAGTGGAAGTCATCGTTGTAGCTGTGCCTCTGAAGAGTCGGGATCTATTTGCGCAATATACCCCAAGGCTGTGCAGATTGCGCCGTTTGGCGTTATCCTGAATGTGACGGTGCTGGCATGAAACGCAGCGTGTGGCGAGCGGAAAGAACAAGAAAGAAAAAGGCAAAACGGTGAGAAAGCGGCAAGAAAATCGCCCGTAACCAATAACAGTGCCATTGTTGTTGGTTACGGGCGTTGCTTAGCGCAAAGGCTGAAAGCACTGACGGAATCAGATCAGCGCCCCAGCAGATGGGAATCGAGCTACCCTCATAGCCCGCAAGCAGAATAACTCCCGGGTTATGTAGCAGCAATGTGACTGGATGCCGCAGCAAGGCCTGTGCGGTACCTGTGCTGGGTTGGCCAGCCATACCAAACACAAAAATCCGGAATAAGGGGCCGTGCATCCCGCCGCGATCACAGCACTCGCAAGGAATACGTTTCCTGTTTGTTTTTTCACCGTTATTCTGGTAAATTCCGCGCTCCTTTTTATCCGTACACTATTGTTAAATCCGCGGTGCTGTTTACAGCGCCACAGCGGCTGATAATAAAAACGGACTCCTTGTCTTACCGGATTGGCCGGAAGGCTTTTTACCCATAAGGAGCTGACAATGCGTCACTACGAAATCGTTTTTCTGGTTCACCCAGATCAAAGCGAACAAGTTCCAGCGATGGTTGAGCGTTACACCGCGACTATCGAAGGCACTGCAGGATCTATCCACCGTTTCGAAGATTGGGGCCGTCGTCACCTGGCTTACCCGATCAACGATGTTCATAAAGCACACTATATTCTGATGAACGTAGAGTGTACCCAGGAAGCCCTGGACGAACTGACCACCAACTTCCGTTACAACGATGCCATTCTGCGTAACCTGGTGATCCGTCGTAATGAAGCGGTGACTGATGTTTCTCCGATCAAAGCTGCTGAAAGCCGCGAAGATCGTCGTCGTCCTGAGCCGCGCGAAGACAACCGTGAAAAAGCGGTTGAGACTGAAGAATCTGCTACTGAAGATTCTGCCGATTCCGCCAAAGACGAAGATTAAGAGAGGAGTTACTCATGGCACGTTTTTTCCGTCGTCGCAAGTTCTGCCGTTTCACTGCTGAAGGTGTCACAGAGATCGATTATAAAGATCTGGATACCCTGAAAGGCTATGTCACTGAAACCGGCAAGATTGTTCCAAGCCGTATCACTGGTACGCGCGCCAAGTATCAGCGTCAGCTGTCTACTGCTATCAAGCGTGCACGTTACATTGCACTGCTGCCGTATTCAGACGCGCACGATAATTGATTGGTCTTGTTGGTTGGATAAACTGAGCCACAAGCCCGTTTACCTTAATCAACATGAGCATCAAGCATGAAAAATCTGGCTCAATGGGCCATGCAAAGCCGCCAGAGGGTAACTCTGGTTGCGGCCATTGCTTACGCTGTCCCCATGCTGTTTTGGCTGGGAGCAGCGTTCCAGGCGCTGGTGCTGTTGCGTCAGCCCTCCAGGGACAGTCTGCCGATGGTCCTGTGGTCTTCCTTGCCAGCATTGGCATGGATGGCAGCAGGTGATCCGACCCCTGTTCTGGTAGCAGCAGGAACAATCCTGGCTGCTCAGGTACTTCGTTATTCGATTCGTCTTGATTGGGCGATTCTGACGGCGGTGGTACTGGGAGAATTGATTTATTGGTGTTTGCCCTTGTTGCTGGCCGATGTACTGCCGTTGGTAGTGTCCAGTAGCGAGGTTGCCGTCAGTGAAGCGTTAAAATCCAATCCGGATTTACAAGCGCGCTTGCAACCTCTGGTTGCCCCCATGATTCATGGGGTACTGGCCGCTTTGCACACACTGGTTATTATCTTGTGTCTGTTATTGGGACGCTATTGGCAGAGTGCCTTGTATAACCCGAAAGGGTTTGGCATTGAATTTCGACAGTTGCGTTTGCCGTTGGCATTCACACTGCCTGCCGTACTGGTTGTGCTTACCGCAGGCCAGTTGTTGCCGGGATTGTCTGGCATGGTACCGGTGTTAACCGTGGCCATGATGTTGGCAGGCCTGGCAGTGTTCCATGGCGTGGTGCATGGCACTAACGCCAGCTCGAACTGGCTGTTGCCGATTTATATCGGTCTGGTCGTGTTTGGGCCTTACATGTACACATTACTAATTTTCGTAGCGGTGCTGGATAGCGTACTAGATATCCGCATGCGACTAAAAGACACGGCGTCTGGTGACAAATAGCACCGACTCCCTGTAATGAGGAATCCAAGATGCAAATTATTCTGTTAGAAAAAGTCGCTAACCTGGGTGAACTGGGTGATCAGGTTAACGTTAAGCCTGGTTATGCACGTAACTTCCTGATCCCTAAAGGCAAGGCAGTTCCTGCAACCAAAGCAAACGTTGAACACTTCCAGGCGCGTCGCGCTGAACTGGAAGCGACTGCAGCAGCCAAATTGGCTGAAGCTGAATCCCGTAAAGAGAAAATCGAAGAAATCGAACTGTCTGTTGCCGTTAAAGCCGGTGATGAAGGCAAACTGTTCGGTTCTCTGGGTAACCGCGATATTGCCGACCTGGCTTCTCAAGCCGGCGTTGAATTGGCCAAGGCAGAAGTTCGTCTGCCAACAGGTCCAATCCGCGCAGTTGGTGAATTTGATGTGGCGATTCACCTGCACCCAGAAGTAGAAGCGGTACTGAAACTGCACGTTGTGGCTGAATAAGTAACTGCTGTCAGTCTGTGGATACCGGTTATACCGGTTCACCGGCTGCGAGGAAAAAGGCACTATAGGGAAAGACTCTATAGGGCCTTTTTTTATGCCTGATGCCTGGGCACCAGGTTGCGTTTCAGCATGCCCGCGACGAGCACAGCGTGTATTGATCAGACAGTATTCAGGAAGGATGGTATGACTGACGACTATCACAACGATGACACGGCAACCACCAGCCAGCGTACCCCTCCGCATTCGGTAGAGGCGGAGCAATCGGTACTGGGGGCCTTGATGCTGGATGAGCGCGCCTGGGAGTCGGTCAGTGAAACACTGCGGGACAACGACTTCTATCGCCATGATCATCGCTTGATTTTTCGTGCTATCCAGCATTTGTCTTCGGTTGAACAAGCCATTGATGTGGTGACGGTAGCAGAAGAACTGGAAGAGCGTGGCCAGCTGGAAAGCATCAAAGGTGGTTCTTATCTGGCCCGTTTGGTCGATATGACACCGTCGATCGAGAACTGCGATGCCTATGCCGAAATTGTTCGTGAGCGCTCGCAGCAGCGCCGCCTGATCGAAGCCGCCAGCGACATCATGCAAAAAGCCTACGAGCCAGGTGGGGATGAAACCCTGACCCTGATCTCGGATGCTGAAAAAGCCATTGCCGAAATCGCCGAAGGCAATCGCAAAGACGGTGGCCCTGAAAAAATTGCCCCGATTCTGAAAAACACCCTCGATCAACTCGATCAGATGTTCAACCAGCCCGATGGCCTGACCGGGCTGACCACCGGGTTTGATCACATTGACCAGCGCACCTCCGGTTTCCAGAAAGCCGATCTGGTGATTGTGGCCGCGCGGCCATCGATGGGGAAAACCACCTTTGCAATGAATCTGGTCGAAAATGCCTTGCTGGCCAGCAAGCGCCCTTGCCTGGTGTTCTCGATGGAAATGCCATCAGAATCGATTGTGATGCGGATGTTGTCGTCGATTGGCAAGATTGATCAGAGCCGGATTCGTAGCGGCAAGCTGATTGAAGAAGACTGGCCCAAGCTCTCCGCCGCTGTCACCATGTTGAAAGACTTGCCACTCTATATCGATGACACCGCCGCCCTGACACCGCAGGAGATGCGTGCCCGCGCTCGCAAGATTTACCGTGAAAGCGGCGATCTGGCCCTGATCATGGTGGATTATCTGCAGCTGATGCAGGTATCAGGAAAATCGGAAGGCCGTACCCAGGAAATTTCCGAAATCTCACGCTCACTCAAAGCCATTGCCAAGGAATTTGAATGCCCGGTGATTGCCTTGTCGCAGTTGAACCGCTCGCTGGAACAACGGCCGAACAAGCGCCCGGTGATGTCAGATCTGAGGGAATCCGGTGCGATCGAGCAGGATGCTGATATTATTCAGTTTATCTACCGCGACGAAGTCTATAACGAAGACACGCCGGAAAAAGGCGTGGCTGAAATTATTACCGGCAAACACCGTAACGGCCCTATTGGTACCGACCGCCTGGCCTTTATTGGCAAGTACACGCGGTTTGAAAATCTGGCCCATGGTTATGATGACTATGGGGATGAATAAAGCGGTGATTGACTGCAGATATTAATACCCGTCACAGCCCGGCAGCAACAGCGCCTGTGACACGTCACTCAGGAATATTGAATGAAATTTACCCCGACGCTGAAATTTAACGGCGGCCGCCTGCGGCCTCTGGAAGCGACAGACCGAGACGCACTGTTTGTGGTTTATCAACAGCCGGAATTACCTGGCCAGCGCCCGTTGGAGCAACCTGAGCAGCTGGATCGCATGATCGAACTCAGTGTGCAAATGGCCGCCACCCAGCGCGGCATGATGTGGGCAATCGAACTGGGTGATGACAACAGTGGTTATCAGTTGCTGGGGATGGCCAGTGCCTATGACTGGCAGCCATCCCTGTTGAAAGTGGCATTACGAATCGACGGTTTACCCCGTTTAACCATGGCTGACCGGGCGGCGGCATTGACTGCCTGTATAAACTTTATGGCGGAAAAATATCACCTGCGCAGCGTTGCGTATGCCTGGATTCAGGGACAAAGCGACGCCATTCCGGCAATGCTGGAAAGCATCGGTTTCCAGCGCTCCGTGGTGATGCGGGATGGTTGGCGTCTGGGGCAGGATGACTACTGTGACCAGACGCTTTATCACCATATTTTGCCAGCAACAACGGCGGAGGCACGGCTATGAACTGGAATCTGCAAGCGGGGCCTTTTGTAATCCGGTTACCGGTTATTGATCAGGATGGCGATGCCTTGTATGGCTTGCTCAAAGACCCTGATGCCAGTGCCCATATTCCCAAACCACCGATGTATGCATCGGTACAGTCACTGGATGAATTACGTCGAGCCTCGATGAAATTCAAAAGCCGTGAAGGGGCCTGCTGGCTGGTGGAGTGTCACAGCGGCGATGTCGATGCCCTGGCAGAACTGCTGGCGCGTGTCACACTGGACAGTATCAACTGGATGCTGAATAGCGCTCGGCTGCAGTGGGAAGTCAGCCCATCCGTTGAGGCTGACGAGCTGGAAACCATTATCGGCGCGATAGAGGCTTTTTGTTTTAATGAGCTGGGATTACATCGACTGGAAGTGGCGCTGTTACCTGGTTCGACCCGGCATGAAGCCTTTCTGGATCAGCTGGGTTATCAGTATGAAGGTTGCTTGCCAGCGCAGCTGGAATTTGACGAGCAATGGCGGGATCTGAACTTGTATGCCCGATTGGCAACTGATGCAATGGTTGAGGCACCAACACCGCTCTGATTGGGCGGTGAGACAACAGGGAGCGTGTTTTTGTCTTTCCGTTTTTATGAACAGAACCAATAAATGTTCCCAGATGGATGAATACATTGACTGACACTCCTAGCAATACGCTCGCTGATCGCCATTTCCTGGAACAATTACGTCACCAGATGTTGTCGTTCGCCCGTCTGCAGTTGAATGACGACCATCTCGCTGAAGATGCCGTGCAGGAAGCGCTGGCCGGTGCCCTGAAAAATGCCGATGCATTCAAACGCCAGGCGGCTTTAAAAACCTGGGTCTTTGCCATTCTCAAGAACAAAATCACCGATATCTTGCGGCAGAAGTATCGTTCGCAGGAACATATGCTGCCAGATGATGACGATGGCTGTAAGAATGGTGAGGAGTTGGACGACCAATTGTTTGACCATCGGGGGCACTGGCAAGCTGACGAACGCCCACAGCATTGGGGTGCCCCGCAGCGACTGGTTTATGAGCGGCAGTTCTGGCAAGTTTTTGATGCTTGCCTGAATCATTTGCCCGCACAGCAGGCTCGTGTCTTTATGATGCGGGAATTTCTCGAACTGAGCAGCAACGAAATCTGTTCTGCCCAGTCGGTCAGTGTCAGCAATTTGCACGTCTTGCTGTATCGGGCGCGGCTGCAGTTACGGGAATGCCTGGAAAATAACTGGTTCTCAGGGGCACAGGAGGCATAATCATGATGAATTGTCGTGAAGCAACACGGCTGATGTCGGAAGCACAAGAACGCAAGTTATCGTTGGGAGAAACGGCAGAGCTAAAAATTCATACGATGATCTGCGCTGGCTGTAAAAATTTTGGCCAGCAAATGCAATCATTACGCGGCATGATGCGTTCTTTTGCGCAGGGTGATGACCCGGAAGACAAGCCACCGGGTTGGCAGGGCCACAACAAAGACAACGAATAACGCCGTTCCAGCACTTCTTGTCAGAGGCCAAATGGTGTCGACAGCTTGATAACCCAATGAGGATTGGTACGCGCTGATCCTCTATTTATCAGACAGGAATTTTCATGAGTCTTATCGATATACTCTATCGTCCAGCCGACCGGGTCTTGCGATCGGCGCAACCACTGGATGGCCTTGCCCCTCTGTTGATGCGCCTCTATCTCGCTCCGGTCCTGATGCAGTCCGGCTGGGACAAAATGATGACATTTGATAAGACAGTCAGCTGGTTTGGCAATACAGGCTGGGGGCTGGGCCTGCCCATGCCGGAAGTGCTGGTCGCACTGGTATCGGGCTTTGAATTTTTTGGAGCCTGGCTATTGATTGTCGGCCTGGCCGTTCGCTGGATATCGATTCCGCTGATGTTAATCATGATAATGGCAGCGCTGTCAGTACATTGGCAGCACGGTTGGCTGGCCATTGCCGATGCTTCCAGCTGGTTGGCCAATGAGCGGATTATGGCATCGGCAGAACGGCTGGAAGCCGCTCGTACGATTCTGCAGGAACACGGACATTACGACTGGCTGACAGGTCGCGGTGCCTTTGCCATATTGAATAATGGCATCGAATTCGCTGCGACCTATTTTATCATGCTACTGAGCCTGTTTTTTACCGGTGGTGGCCGCTATCTGAGTATGGATTACTGGATTGCACGCCGTCATAACCTGTTGCGCTAACGACCGACCGAATAACCCTGGTTGTTATGATGACAGCGGTTATGGACAGAGGTATGGGCAAACACCGGATACCCCCATACACGGCCACGATAACAAACAACAAGGATCAGATCCGGTACGTCGCCCCGGTCATAACCCTGGACACGGCGCTCATGGCCATCTTGATAGGTAAGGGGAATTTGTGACCACCGGCTTCCAGAGCCGTGGTTGCGTGTCTGGCTTCGTCTTCCAGCATCTGTAACAACACCGCCTTGCTGCGTTCATCCTGCACTGGCAAGGCGCTGAGGTGAGACGTCAGGTGTTTGCATACCTGCTGCTCTGTTGCGGCAACAAATCCCAGACTGACCTTGTCACCGATCTTTCCTGCTGCGGCACCAATACCGAGGGACAAACCATAAAACAGTGGGTTGAGCAGGCTGGTATGGCCGTCCAGTTCCTTGATTCGGGCTTCACACCAGGCCAGGTGATCGATTTCTTCTGCCGCGGCTGTTTCCATTGCCTCACGCACATCAGCCAGCTTGGCAGTTAATGCCTGCCCCTGATACAAGGCCTGGGCGCAAACTTCACCGGTGTGATTAATACGCATCAAGGCGGCGGCATGCTGTCGTTCGGCGTCGGTCATCTCATGCTGCTCACGCTGCTGGGCCGGCGATGGACGTGACGCGGCCGCGGCTCCCGGTACCAGAGTACGCAGGGCCTGGTCGGCACTGGCAAGCAAACGGTCAGGCAAGGAATATTGGCGAGTGGTTGGCTGGCTCATAAAAAGTCTCTCCGCAATGCGGGTATGGCAGGCCATCCCCGGAAAACTGAATCTGCTGACAGTTTACGTTTTTCTGCGTTCTGATGCATGATTCGTATCATCGATATTCCTCCCCTTACTGACAGCCTGACAGAGAGAATCAAAGTATGCAGGATGTACACGACCTGGCCCTGATGCTGGAGCGCCATACGCCCATTCTGGTGATAGAAACCCACGAAGAACCACGGGCGCTGGATTTACTGACGCGGTTGGCGATCAAACGGGGTATGGCACTGCAACAGTGGACCCTGACCGATGGCTTGCGGCGACTGGGGTTTGGTGAAGACCCGGGACTGGAGCAGAGTGAAGTACCGGACCGGGCGCTGATGCATATCAAGCAGCAGCAGCAGGGGGGGATTTTTGTTTTTTGTGATTTGCACCCGTTTCTCTCTGAACCGGCAACGGTCCGCTTGCTGAAAGATATTGCCTTGCAGCATGCCAATGGTGGCAAGACACTGGTCTTGCTCAGTCATCGCCTCACCGTACCGGATGAGTTGATGCGACTGAGCGCACGCTTCCAGCTGCAATTGCCGAATGAGCAGCAACTGATGACCCTGGTGCAGGAAGAAGCGCGTCGTTATACCGCTCAAAGCGGGATGCGGGTCAAAACCGATGAAGCGACGCTGAAGCGGTTGGTTGCCAACCTCCGGGGCTTGACCTATTCCGATGCGCGGCGCTTGATTCGCGGGGCAATTGTGGATGACGGTGCGATTACGGCAGACGATGTGCCCGAAGTCAGCCGGGCCAAACTCCAGTTAATGGATATGGATGGCGTGATGGGGTTTGAGTACGACACCGCCCGCTTTGGCGATGTGGCCGGACTGGATACCATGAAACAATGGCTGCAACGACGGCAGCAGGCGTTCTTGCAAGCTGATGCCAATATGCGGCCCAAGGGAATGCTGCTGTTCGGGGTACAGGGCAGTGGTAAAAGTCTGGCGGCAAAAGCCGTGGCGGGGAGCTGGGGAGTGCCCTTGTTACGGCTTGATATGGGTGCCTTGTACAACAAGTTTTTTGGTGAAACCGAACGTAATTTGCGAGAGGCCCTGCAGCTGGCGGAGCTGATGTCACCATGTGTGGTCTGGATTGATGAAATCGAAAAAGCATTGGCGGGTGAAGGTGGCCAGGACAACGGCGTCAGCCAGCGTTTGCTGGGCACCTTGCTGACCTGGATGGCGGAGCGGCAACAACCGGTGTTTGTGGTCGCAACCGCCAACAATATTCATGCCTTGCCACCGGAGTTGATGCGTAAAGGCCGTCTGGATGAAATCTTTTTTGTCGACTTGCCCGATGCCGGTGTGCGAGAGGCAATTTTCCGCATTCATCTGGGCAAGCGGGGCCATGATGCCGATGCCGTTGATCTGGGATTGCTGGCAGCAGCAACAGAAGGTTTTTCTGGGGCTGAAATTGAGCAGGTGGTGGTGGCAGCCTGGTATGCCAGTTCGGAATCCGGAGTGGCCGACGGTGCCAGCTCCCGACATCAACCGCTGACCACTGCGCAATTGATCGATGCCGCCAATGCTACCCAGCCACTGTCGGTGACGATGGCGGAGCAATTACAGCATTTGCGCCGGTGGGCAACCGGGCGCTCTGTGCTGGCACATTAAGATTAAGTCTATCCAGTAAGTCTGTTCAGTCTTGTTGCGGGTGGTATTTCAGCTCCAGTAACGCCCGTTTCAAGCGTTCGCCACTGGCTGGCTTGGCCAGCAAGTGATAAATACCAACCGCATGTGCCTGCTTTCTGACGGAGCTGATACTGAGACCCGTCAGCATCAATACCCTGGGTTTGCGGGTAATGGCCGAGTCATCCTGAATACGTTGCATCAGCTCAAGACCATTCATGACCGGCATATCCTGGTCGATAATGGCAGCATCAAAAGCCTGCCCTGTGGCGGCCTGGTTGCGCAGCATCGCCAGTGCTTCCTTGCCACTGTAGGTGCTTTCCACTCGAATACCCCAGCGCCGCACCTGTTTTTCAATCACATTCCGCAGGGAGGCATTGTCATCAACAATCAGAACGCTCATGCCAATCAGGTTGTCGTCATGATCCCGATTTATCTGAGTCGGGGTATCTTCAGGTTCCATCGGCAGATACAGGGTGAGGGAAGCGGAGTGGTTGGACAGGCTTTCCATCTCCAGTGAGGCTTTCATAAAACGAATCAGATGCCAGCAGACACCCTGATCCCAGGGCGTGTGACTGCTGGCTTGGTTGGCATTGCTAAGCCGCTCCAGAATAATGCGCAAATCATCACGGTGAGTGATGGTGCCCTGGATCTGGATCTGGATTGATACACCATAGATCTGGCTGCGGTTATTCAGCTGTGGACTCAAGTGGGTACGGATTTCCCCCAGCTCTGTGTACGCCAGCAACTGGGAATAGAGGTTGTGCAGCAAGGTATGCAGATGATTACGGTCACCTATCAACCGGGCTGGTAGATCATCGGCCTGGTCTACCATCAGCTCAATCTGTTTGCGATTGGCTCCCAGCTGGAGGTGTTCCAGAATCTTGTTGGTGAGTGCTACCAGATCAAACGGGCGCTGATCCAGCTCCAGATATTCATCCTGAATCTTGGCCAGTACGGAAATTTCATTGGTGATATGCAGCATTTCCTGGCCAGCTTGAGTAATGGTTTCGGTGAAATCCCGCTGGACGTCTGTCAGCGGGGAGTCGGATAGCAGTTCATTCATACCGAGCACGCCGTTGATGGGGGTGCGCAGTTTGTGTGCAATCTGCGACAGAATCTCTGGGTGAATAACACCACCACGATTGGGATACTCGAGAAATTGATCACTCTGGCGGGTGATGCACAGTACCGCCATCACCATGCAGGCGGTCATGATGGACGGCAGCCACAGCGCTATCCATTGGCTGACCGAATCGAGTTCGAGCAGATTGTGATTGATCAGCAGGCCCAGTGAGATACCGATCAGGGTTATCAGGGTGCCGGCCAGCAGCCAGCGTTGTGCCGGCTTGTGATGGCTGCAGCCGGTACCCAGCAAGATTGCCAGCAGCAGCTGCAGCAGTGGTGCCAGGATTTCATTGTAGCTGTATGGCAAGAAAACCAGCAGGATGGCACTCGCTATCGAGCCAATGGCCATGGCTTTCAACAGCTGTCGCACCAATTGGGCATGAGGTCCTTTCCAGCCAAGGAAGTAGGCCGTGAGCACCTGACAGCTGATGGCCGTTCCGGTCATCAGGTCGGTGATGATATTGGATTGTTCAAGCTCAAGATCAAACAGCAAGCCGAGCTGACCGAGCCAGCTGGCAATAAAAATGGTAGAGGCCAGGCAGTAGCCCGACATGCACCAGGCCAGCCAGGAGTTTCGGGTTAATGCCATATTGATAAAATAAGCCGCTGTCGCCAGCAGCCAGCCAGCAACCAGGCCGATGGAGATCGATTGTGACTGCTCGTTCTGCAAAAAATATTGTGGCGTCAGTAGACGGATATCGGTGTTCAGCAGGCTGTTACCGGAGATGGATAATAAATAGCTGCTGGTCGACATGGCGGGCAGTGTCAACAAAAACGGGTGTGCTTGCTGATAACTGCCGGACGACTCGGTAAAACCCTGGATAAACTGGATATTATCGCGATCACTGATATCAAACATCGACACTGTGGGAATGTGATTATTGGAGAGTGCCAGGATGGCCTGCTTTTCAGACGGAAACGGGTTGTACAGACTGATACGTAGCCAGAATGTAGAGCGGCTGGTACCAAAGTGCAGATGCTCGGCATGACTGGGCGTAAAGCGCAGTTGCACCGATTGACTGAGGACATCGTGAATACCCAGCAAGGAATCCGGGTCTTCCAGAATAGAAGCGTAACTGCTGATGGAGTGATTAAAATCCCCCTCAGGGATCAATACCGGACTGCTGGCCCAGCTGCTGTGATTGTAGCTGAGCAGCAGCAGACAAAGCAGCTGTACCAACCAGGATAAATCAAGTCGCCTTGTTGCCATATCAGTCATGGGGGTACCTTGGAGTCTGGCAGTGCAAGCAATGCCCTGCCAGACGGTGATAACGGTGTGGCGGTTGATATTACCACGGCCGTATCACCATTGATTATTACGTTCGGGGGAGTTTGCCGGAATTTTATTGCTGCTCGCGGGCAATGGCACGATAGCCAATATCGGTACGGTAAAACATATCTTGCCAGCTGACTTGCTGCGCCAGCTGATAAGCGGCCTGCTGGGCCTCACTCACGGTATTGCCCAACGCCGTGGCGCAAAGTACGCGGCCACCAGCGGTCAATACATCGCCATTATCCGCTGTTTTGGTACCGGCATGGAACACCTTGCTGGTGTGACTGTTGTCGGCAGGCAAGGAGATGACATCGCCTTTGCGGTAGTCCGCCGGATAGCCGCCAGCCGCCAGTACAACACCGAGGGCCGGGCGTTCATCCCAGTCGGCAATTTCCGTGTCCAGCGTACCTTCCAGCGCTGCCAGACAATGGGCAACGATATCGGATTTCATCCGCAGCATGATTGGCTGGGTTTCCGGGTCACCAAAGCGGCAGTTGTATTCAATAACCTTGGGCGTTCCGTCGGCATCGATCATCAAACCAGCGTAGAGAAAACCGGTGTAATCATTGCCTTCAGCGGCCATGCCTTGCACGGTCGGGTAAATCACCTCGGACATAATGCGATCATGAATGGCCGGTGTTACCACAGGAGCAGGAGAGTAAGCGCCCATGCCGCCGGTGTTGGGGCCGGTATCGCCATTACCAACGCGTTTGTGATCCTGGCTGGTGGCCATGGTCAACACGTTTTTGCCATCCACCATAACGATAAAGGAGGCTTCTTCACCGCTGAGGAATTCTTCGATAACCACGCGGCAACCGGCATCACCAAAGGCATTGCCAGACAGCATGTCTTGCACGGCCTCTTCGGCCTGGGCCAGGGTTTCTGCCACAATCACGCCTTTACCTGCCGCCAGGCCATCGGCCTTGACTACAATTGGTGCGCCTTTTTCACGCAGATAAGCCAGTGCTGGCTCAAGCTCGGTGAAATTCTGGTATTCCGCGGTAGGAATCTGCTGGCGAGCCAGAAAATCCTTGGTAAACGCCTTGGAGCCTTCCAGCTGGGCAGCTCCGGCCGACGGGCCAAAGATTTTCAGACCGGCGGCCTGAAACCGGTTCACAATACCGCCAACCAGGGGCGCTTCCGGGCCAACAATGGTCAGGCCAATGGCGTTGGTTTCGGCAAACTGTTGCAGACCATCAAAATCCATCACATCGATGGCGACGTTGACCATATTGGCTTCGCGGGCGGTGCCTGCGTTACCGGGAGCGACAAACACCGTGTCGACCTGCGGAGATTGCAGGGCTTTCCAGGCCAGTGCGTGTTCGCGGCCACCGGAACCTATGATTAGTACTTTCATGATTATTCTCCGAACCGTCAGACGCCTGCTGGCAGGCGCCTGATCAGACTGTTTAGTGGCGGAAGTGACGCATTCCGGTAAAGACCATGGCAATACCGGCTTCGTCGGCCGCCGCAATGACTTCATCGTCGCGGATCGAACCGCCGGGCTGGATAATGGCCTTGATGCCATTGGCAGCAGCGTTATCGATGCCATCACGGAACGGGAAGAAGGCATCCGATGCCATTACGGCACCTTCGACAGCCAGACCGGCATGTTCTGCCTTGATCGCAGCAATCCGGGCAGAGTTCACACGGCTCATCTGACCGGCACCGACCCCAACGGTTTGACGCTGTTTGGCGTAAACAATGGCGTTGGATTTAACAAACTTGGCCACTTTCCAGGCAAATACCAGATCGTTGATTTCTGCTTCGGTCGGCGCTCGCCGGGTAACGACTTGCAGGTCGTCAGAGCGGATCATGCCGTGGTCGCGTTCCTGTACCAACAAACCACCGTTCACCCGTTTGAAATCGAGTGCCGGGGCACGTTCGGCAGGCCATTGGCCACAAACCAGCAAGCGTACGTTTTTCTTGGCTTCGATGACGGCTGCGGCAGCATCAGTGACCGCCGGAGCAATAATCACCTCAACAAACTGACGCTCGACAATAGCGGTTGCGGTGTCGGCATCCAGTTCACGGTTAAAGGCGATAATGCCGCCAAACGCGGACTCGGTGTCCGTGGCAAAGGCCAGATCGTAGGCTTTGCGGATGCCACCATCGGCTTCCGGTACCACGGCGACACCACAAGGGTTGGCGTGCTTGACGATGACACAGGCCGGCTTGGTGAACGACTTGACGCATTCCAGAGCGGCATCGGTATCGGCCACATTGTTGTACGACAGCGCTTTGCCCTGTATCTGTTTGGCGGTGGCGATAGAGGCTTCCTGGGGATCGGCTTCCACATAAAAAGCGGCTTGCTGGTGCGGGTTTTCGCCATAGCGCATGTCTTGCGCCTTGATAAACTGGCTGTTGAACGTTTGCGGGAAGTCCAGCCGTGTATCGACGCTGAGTTCATCTGCCGACTGGTCGATGGTGCCGAGGTAGTTGGCGATCATGCCGTCGTAAGCCGCGGTATGTTCGAAGGCTTTTAATGCCAGGCTGAAGCGGGTCTTGTAGCTCAGACCACCGGACTTGAGTTCGTCGAGGACACTGCTGTAATCGCTGCTATTCACCAGAATCGCGACGTGAGCGTGGTTCTTGGCGGCAGAGCGCACCATGGTCGGGCCACCGATATCGATGTTTTCAATGGCCAGTGGCAAGTCGCAATCCGGGCGGGCGACGGTTGCGGCAAACGGGTACAGATTGACAACCACCATATCGATGGTGTTGATACCATGCTCTGCCATTACCGCATCGTCCTGTCCCCGACGGCCGAGAATACCGCCGTGTACCTTGGGGTGCAGGGTCTTGACGCGACCGTCCATCATTTCAGGGAAACCGGTGTAATCGGAGACTTCTACTGCGGCTACTTGGTTATCACACAGCAGTTTGTAGGTACCACCGGTGGAGAGAATCTCTACTCCCAGCTCAACCAGAGACTGGGCAAATTCAACAATACCGGTTTTATCGGAAACGCTGATCAGGGCGCGGCGAACAGGCGTACTGCCTGACTGTGACGGAGCGGTCGGAGTGCTGTGGCTCATAGTATTCCTGGCAACAAGTTGGCTAACATTATTCGATATCTGAAAAACAAAAAGCGGCCTTGCAGCCGCTATGATCTGTTTGTATGCCGGTTAAAGCATGCCGTACTGCTTGAGTTTTTTACGCAGTGTGCCACGGTTCAGACCGAGCACAACGGATGCCTTGGTTTGGTTGTCGCGGGTATATTTCATTACCGTTTCGAGTAATGGAACTTCTACTTCTGACAAGACCATGTCGTAAATCCCGGCAACATCCTGGCCATCCAGTTGATCGAAATAGTTCTGTAACGCCTGTTCGACACTGTCGCGCAGGGTCTGGTTGGACGCCATTGGCGTTTCCAGTCGGATGTGCTGTTCTGCTGGTTCGGTCACTGTATCAACCTTCTTGATATAGGCTTGGGTATTCATGCGGCAATCTCCCTCGAGTTCCTGATCCCCAGGAAAAACTGACGAACGGCGTGTCCTTGTTCGTCAATGGAATCCAATTGGTTGAACTGGCGGCGAAAGTCTTCGCCACCGGGTTGTCTGGCGATATACCAGCCAACATGCTTGCGAGCGATACGCAGCCCGAGATAATCGCCATAAAAGGCGTACAGGGCTTGCAGGTGGGCTTGCAAGGTTTGATAAATTTCGTTTGGCGGTGGTGCTTCCGGTTCGGCTCCGGTGGCCAGAAACTGATTGATCTGCTGAAAGATCCAGGGGTTTCCCTGGGCGGCGCGACCAATCAACACACCGTCGGCACCGGTATAATGCATGACCTCAACCGCTTTTTGCGGTGTGGTGATATCACCATTGGCAAATACCGGAATCGATACCGATTGCTTGACTGCCCGTATGGTGTCGTACTCAACGGTATTCTTGTAGCCGCAGGCCCGGGTGCGGCCATGAACGGCCAGAGACTGAATGCCGAGTGCTTCTGCCATGCTGGCAATGACGTCGGCATTACGGTGTTCGGGTGCCCAGCCCGTCCGCATTTTCAGCGTGACGGGTACGTCGACGGCAGCAACAACGGCTTGTAGAATTTCACGCACCAGACCTTCGTCTTTCATCAGCGCTGAACCGGCGGCCTTGTTACACACCTTTTTGGCCGGGCAGCCCATATTGATATCGACAATATGAGCCCCTTGGGCCACAGCATAACGCGCACCTTCTGCCAGCGATTCGGGGTCTCCCCCGGCAATCTGGATAGCAATCGGCTCGGGTTCGCCACTGTGATCGAGCCGCTGTCGCGACTTGCGGGTCGCGCGCAGGTCGGGGTTGGCGGCGATCATTTCACCAACCACCAGGCCAGCTCCGAGACGTCGACACAGGCGTCGAAACGGAAGGTCAGTGACCCCCGCCATCGGTGCCAGCACGGCGGGGCTGGTTAGCGTGTATTTACCAATTGTGGGCATGGATAGCTATGGACTGATCAAAAAGTGTGCGGAAAAAAGTGGCGCTATCATACTCGGATGAATCCGTTGAATAAAGGCCACTTTGCCAACAAATATGGCATTTTTCTTACAGCCTGTGGTTATTCCGGAATTACTGATTGTCTACCAGTTGTACCGCGTAGCTGACGGCATTTTGACCAGGGTCAAGAATCTCCAGGGCAATATGTACTGGTGTTCTGCCGGGCATGCTGTGTTGCCCTGCTACCTCTCCGGCCAGATATTCGGCGGGGGTGAATTGGCGACTGGCAATAACGTTTTCATTCAGGTCGCGGAAAATCAGTACCAGATCCGGGAACGGCTGCTCAAATTCCGAGTTGTTCAGCAGCAGAGTATCGACAATCAGGGCGTTGGCAATGGTCGGGTGAGTACGTACCACCAGGTTGCGGGTCGACATGGTGCGGACATCCTGAACATGGGGTAACTGACAGCCAAGTACGGAACAGATGGTTTGATACAGAGGGCGTGTGCCAGGGCTTCTTGACCACTGGTCAAAGTTGAAATACAGCACTTGCCCAGCCAGCAGTACCAGTAACACCATGGCGGCAATCAGCCAGCCGGTTTCTGCCCGTTTTTGCTTGTCGGTATCGAGCTGTAAGGGTGTTGCATGGATATTGCCAGCCAATTCCTGATGGCGTGACGGTTGTCCGAAACCGGGTGGCAAGCTGTTTCCGGGCGTGTCATGGTCGTTTGAGTCCGCGGGCTGTACCGGGGCCAGTTCAAAGCTGATGGCCGGTTTGCTCTGGTTGAGCGTGCTGCTGGCGGTGGTTGTAGTGGCAGCCGCAGCCGCTGCCACGTTGGGCGCTGGGGGACGTTGACGTGGCGCTGCCTTGCTGGTGTCAGACAAACCCAGTTCGCGAGTAATTTCTGCTGGTGGCTCGCTGTTGTCGTCGTCACTCAGTAACGCTCTGGCCCAGGCTTCGTCATCGTCCTCATCAGTATCGTCTTCTTCTTCGATTTCTTCTTGCAGGCTGACATCGTAGCTCAGCGGGGAGGTGCCCATGATATCGAGATCGATCAGCGAGTCGTCAATATCAAGACTGGAGCTGGGTGCCGGACGGTCGAGGTATTCGGGTTCCCGCAGACCAAGATCAGCAAAGGGGTCATCGGCAATAGCGTCGTTATCATCCGGTTGATCCATGTCGTCGTGGATCAGCAGGTCATCGTCATCGTCATCGTCTGGCTGTTCGTTCTCAGGCTGGCTGTTGTGTTGCTCATCCGGTTGATGGCTGGGCTGTGCATGGCTTTGACTTTCCAGAGTGATTGAGTTGTCGAAACCGTCGAGCTTATCGGTATCAAGAAATTCCAGACCGTCGTCCTGGTTTTCCTGGTCATTACTGGCGCTGCCAAACAGGCTGTCGAGCAATTCGTCGGTGGAGACTTCTTGCTGGGACTCGAGGTTGATGGAACCCAATGCATCGGTGTCACTGGCTGCGGGTGTCGGAGTAGCCGCAGGGGTGGATGAGGTGTCACCAGAAGGAGTGACTGTCGCTTTGGATGTGTTCGGTCTGTCTTTACCGGGTTTGGCGGCGGCCGCTGCCATCGCGGCAGCCGCTGCCGCTCCGGCGATGGTCTGGTCAGTCCGTGGTCTGGCGGTGTTGGTTGCTGCTGTTTTGGGGGCTGATACGTTGGGTGTGCCGGTGTTGGGTTTGGTTGATTTGAGAGCGTCTTCATCGGTCGGGCTGACCAGATGGTTCTGGGCGTTGAAAATCTGCAGGCAAGAGCCACAGCGGACATTGCCTTTGGCGATCGTGAGGTGTTCGTCGCGGACGCGAAAACTGGTTTGGCAATGTGGGCAGCGAGTCACATGCGTGGCCATGATGAATCCTCAGGGTTATTCCGGTTGTTCAAAACAGTAAATGCGCCAATGGCGAATGCCGGGATGCTTTGGCCACTTGATACCCTATGGTGTGTATCAAGTGGCTGCTACAAGGCAGGCGATCGGATGGGCGCGTGAGCTCCGTGCTCCTGGTCGGCACTGCCAAACGGACTCAGCAAGCGGCGGCCTATCCCTGGCGACGGGTGCCAGAGATAATAACCCAATCTTCTTGTTGCTTTGGTGTATCCATCACAAACCACTCGTTATAACGCTGAATAACCTCGTCTGCCTGCTGTGAGAGCAGGCCGGACAGCGCTAATTTACCACCGGCGCGTGTTAATTGGGCCAGAACCGGTGCCAGTTCGTTTAATGGCCCGGCCAGAATATTGGCCACGGTGACATCTGCCTGAATCGCAGGTGCTTGCGGTGGCAAGTACACCTCAAAGCGCTCTGGCGCTATATCATTACGTTGGGCGTTGTCGCGGGTAGCGGTCAGTGCCTGGGGGTCGATATCGATACCCACCATCGAACTGGCTCCCAGCAGGAGTGCCGCCATACCCAGAATGCCGCTGCCACAACCAAAGTCGACCACCAGTTCATTCCCCTGGATCTGTTCATCCAGATAGCGCAAGCACAGGGCGGTGGTTGGGTGGGTGCCGGTGCCGAAGGCAAGGCCGGGGTCGAGCATCAGATTAACGGCATCTGGCTGGGGTGGCTTGCACCAGCTTGGACAGACCCACAGTCGTGGGCCAAATTGCATGGGTTTATAGGTATCCATCCAGGCTCGGACCCAGTCCTTGTCTTCGACCTGCTCCCACAACAAGTCAACCGGGCCACTGCCGCCTTCTGCAGCAAACATCAGCGGAAATTGTTCCACTACGGCATCGGTATGGG
The DNA here is from genome assembly GCF_030548165.1 of Oceanobacter sp. 5_MG-2023. NCBI lineage: Bacteria > Pseudomonadati > Pseudomonadota > Gammaproteobacteria > Oceanospirillales > Oceanospirillaceae > Oceanobacter > Oceanobacter sp. 5_MG-2023. The sequence continues at coordinate 66,435 of NZ_JAUORS010000003.1, forward strand.
TCTCGGCATCAAACAGACCGATAATCTGGGTGTCGTCCCATATCGGCGTCGTGCCCAGTTCAGGCTCCAGAATCGGTTGGTCGGCATTGTCTTGCAGAGTCACTGACAAGGCTCCCAGAGCCAGCAGGGCGTTTTCACAGGCTTCTACTTGTGCTGCCTTGGCTTGAATGCGCAGTTGAACCCATTGACTCATGATCTGTCTCCGATGCTGGGCCGGGGAGTCATCAGGAAATACGTTAACCCGGACTCACGGCAAAGCGCGGAGTGTGCCGAAAATATCCACAAGCGTCCAGTGGAGCGGCAAGGCCGGGGCGGCATCACGCTGTACCGGTGAGGCTGACTTCAGCCTGTGACATTTTGTCGCTGTATGCCGTGATGGCGGTCACCAGCAGCCCTTGGTTTGCTTGTTATACTCGCCAGCTTATCAATAAAGACTATCAATAAAGACAACCAAGGATACCGTTATGATTCGTTGCCGCCAGGTGCGCCCGTTATCGACTCACAGCCAGCCTCTTTCTATCGCCCAGCGCGGCGTCAATCCGCTGCGCTGGGCCAGTCTGGCACTGGTATTGGCTGCCACCAGTCTGACTGTACAGGCAGATGGCAAGCACGACGACAAGGGCCATGATATGAGTCATATGAAGGGTATGGAAAGCGTGGAGCATAGCGCCGGTGGCAAGCTGGACATCAGTCATGCCACGGTACGCGCCCCCATTCCAGGACGGGCCATGAGCGCCGCGTTCATGACGTTGACCAACAAGAGTGCCAAACCGGATCGTTTGGTGAGTGCCAAATCCAGCTGGACTGACCATATCGAAATACACACACACATCCATGAAGACGGGGTGATGAAAATGCGTCAGATTAATGGGTTGGATATTCCTGCTGGACGTGTGGTTACCCTGAAACCCGGTGGTTTGCATCTGATGTTGTTTGGGCTGAAGCAACCCTTGCCTGCCGCTATTGGAGGATCGTTACCGTTGACGCTGTGTTTTGAGCATACAGGTTGCCAAAATATCAGCGCCAAGTTGGTGGATATGCGTCAATAACAGCGCCAGGCCAATAGTCGCTGCTGGCTGGGTTCTGCCTGGCCAGCGCTTCGTCTGCAGGCCGTGATTCACTGCGGTGTATTAATACAATTCGTCCGACATCAAATCATTCTCATCCTGACTGCCGGGAATCCGATGGGATTCACTGGCCCACTCTCCCAGGTCAATCAGCTGGCACCGCTCACAACAAAATGGCCGGAATCGGCTGGCGGCTGTCCAGGGAACAGATTTCTGGCAGGTCGGACATTCAACCGCCAGCACGGCATCGTTGGCGGCAGAATGGCTGGTGGTCGGTGTGGCGGTGGGGGAATTGCTCATGCTGGATGCCTCGTCTGGCGAATCAATGGTCGTTGTCCTGTGATGTTTAAGAGGGTCGTACCGAAGACGCAAACGACAGATAGCCTTGATGCAGCTGGTCGAGTTGCTGCTGCAGGTCTGTCAGCGGGCCAGAATTATCGATAATGTCATCCGCCCGTTGTAATCGCTCATTCCGGCTGATCTGCGCTTTGATGATACGGCGGATCTGTTCTTCGGAATTGTCATCACGCTGGCTGGCGCGTTGCAGCTGCAGGGATTCTGGCAGGTCAATCACCAGGGTACGATGCACCAGCGCCTGCTGGCCACTCTCGAATAACAAGGGTGATGCCAGAACGGCATAAGGACCCGCCGCCTGCGCCAGTTGTTGCAGCGTGTGCTGGCGTATGACGGGGTGAGTCTGTTGCTCCAGCCAGTGGCGCTCTTGTGGATGTTCGAAGATCCGGCTGCGTAACCAGGCGCGATTCAGTTGCTGGTCGGGCTGCAGTACCTCGTCACCAAAGTGTGCCACAATCGCCTGCCAGGCCGGTTGGCCGGGTTCAACAACCTGACGGGCGACCTGGTCAGAATCAACCACATGGATGCCTTTATTGGCAAGATAGTCCGAAGCGGCGGTTTTGCCACAACCGATACCACCCGTAATGCCCAATACCCAGTTCAATGGCATGGCTCCTGTCTGTCGTTTCATCGGGAATCAGTGCATACCGCCCAGGTACCAATGAATCAGGTCATTCCCCCACAAGGCCGCAATCCAGCCAGCCATGGCCAGATAGGGGCCAAACGGGATAGGCAGGTTTTTGTCGCGGCCAAGAATAATCACCCCGGCAATGCCAACTACTGCGCCCACGGCGGACGACAGTAAAATAATCAGCAGGATACTTTGGTAGCCCAACCAGGCTCCCAGTGCTGCCAGTAGTTTGAAATCACCAAAACCCATGCCTTCTTTGCCGGTGACCAGCTTGAACAGCCAGAACACCGACCAGAGGCTGAGATAACCAATGGCAGCTCCCCATACCGCAGAGTTCAGATCGGTAAACAGCCCCTGGGTATTCACCAGCAAGCCCAGCCAGAGTAATCCCAGTGTCAGCGTATCGGGCAGGATCTGATGGTCAATATCAATTACCGACATGGTAATCAGCAGCCAGGTAAACACCAGCATGGCGGCCAGCTGCCAGCCCCAGGGAAAGGCGATGATCAGCGTCAGGCTGAATAGCGCAGTGACCAGTTCAACGATGGGGTAGCGCCAGCCAATCGGGTTGGCACAGCCAGCGCAGCGGCCCTTTAACAGGAAAAAGCTGAGAAGCGGAATATTCTGCCAGGCCTTGACGGGCGTTTGGCACTTGGGGCAATGGGAATGAGGCGTTACCAGGTTATACGGTTTGTCCAGATCATCCAGTGCCGGGTGAGCTGGCAGCTGGTCGATATCCTGGCATTCCAGCTTCCAGGCCCGGAACATCATGATTGGCAAGCGCAGAATAACCACATTCATAAAACTGCCGAGTAATAACCCCAGCACACCAATAAACAGAACCTGCAGCAGCCAGTGACTGCCGATCAGGGCAAACAGTTGTGATAGATTTTCCATGGTTACATGACCGATCCCATTTGGAAAATCGGCAAGTACATGGCGATAATCAAACCACCAATAACCACCCCGAGGAATGCCATAATCATCGGCTCCATCATGGCGGTCAGGCCATCGACCGACTCATCCACCTCGGTTTCATAATATTCGGCAGCTTTATCCAGCATGGCATCCAGGGCACCGGATTCTTCACCGATACTGGTCATCTGTACCACCATATTCGGGAATACACCGGTAGAACGCATGGCAAAGTGCATTTGCTGGCCGGTAGCCACTTCCTGGCGCACTTCCAGTACCGCATCCCGGTAGAGTTTGTTACCCACGGCACCGGCAACGGATTCCAGTGCCTCAACCAGTGGTACACCGGCGGCAAAGGTGGTTGATAATACCCGGGCAAAACGAGCCACTGCGGCCTTGTGCATGATATCGCCAAAGACAGGTAGTTTCAGAGTCAGATAATCCATCTGGTCGCGGAACGTCTGGGAGGTTCTCATCATATGCTTGAATGCGGTAACCAGAGCCATAATCACCCCCAGGGTGTACAGCCAATAGGCTTGCATAACCTCAGACAAAAAGACGACAAACTGGGTGGGAGCCGGTAACTCAGCGCCGAAGTTTTTAAACATGGCATCAAAGGTTGGCACCACCTTGATCAGCAGAATCGCGGTAACAATAGCCGCGATCACTACCACAGTAATGGGATACCCCATGGCTTTTTTGATTTTGGACTTCAGTGCTTCGGATTTCTCTTTGTAGATAGCCACCTTGTCGAGCATGGTTTCCAGCGCACCGGATTGCTCACCGGATTCCACCAGGTTGCAGGTCAGCTCATCAAAATACTGGGGATGCTCTTTCAGTGCCGAGGCAAAATCATTACCGGCGGATACGGTATCACGCAGCTTCAGGATCAGGTCTTTCATATTGGGGTTATCGACCCCATCGGAGACAATCTCGAATGACTGTACCAGTGGTACCCCGGCCTTGATCATGGTGGCCATTTGGCGGGTAAAAAAGCTGATGTCAGCTGTTTTGATTTTTTTGCCTTTGGCAGCACCGCCACCGAGGCCAAATAACGGTTGGGGTGCGCGCTTGACCTTGCCGGGCTGAATACCCTGCTTGCGCAGCTGGGCCTTGACCACGGCCAGATTCTGGCCGGACAGGGAACCATTTATTTTCTGGCCGCGTTTGTTGACGCCTTCCCAGACAAAATCAATACTCTTTGCTTGCTTGGCCATAACTGCTGGAACGCCTCTGCAAAATCATTTGGCTACCAAAGATAGCAGCCGCTGGTTAGTCTGTTGTCACTCGATTGGCTTCTTCAAGGCTGGTAACACCTTGGGCGACCTTTTGTAGGGCAGATGTGCGTAAGTCGTTAAAGCCTTCCTGGCGGGCAACATCAGCAATTTCAATCGAGTTGCCTCCCTCCATGATAATACGAGACAAGGCATCGGTTATTTTAACCACTTCGTAAATTCCGACACGACCTTTATAGCCGTGCTTGCATTGATCACAGCCAACGGGCTGATAAATTTCTGCGTTTTCGAGCATTTCTTCGGTAAAGCCGGTTTCAAGCAGGGCTTCCCTGGGGATATCGGCTGGTATCTTACAGGACTTGCATAGCCGTCGTGCCAACCGCTGGGCAATAATCAGGGAAACCGAGGTGGCAATGTTGAATGATGGCACCCCCATATTGGCCAGACGGGTGATGGTTTCCGGGGCATTGTTGGTGTGCAGGGTTGATAACACCAGGTGACCAGTCTGTGCTGCCTTGATGGCGATCTGGGCAGTTTCCAGGTCCCGGATTTCCCCTACCATGATGACATCCGGGTCCTGACGCAAGAAAGAGCGTAACGCGGCAGCAAAGTCGAGGCCGACCTTGGCACTGACGTTACACTGGTTAACCCCTTCCAAGTTGATTTCGGCAGGGTCTTCCGCGGTTGAAATATTGGTGCCTTCAACGTTAAGGATATTCAGGCCGGTATACAGTGATACGGTTTTGCCAGAGCCGGTAGGGCCTGTCACCAGAATCATCCCCTGGGGTTTCGACAGGGCGTGCATATACAGCTCTTTCTGTAACGGCTCATAACCCAACATATCGATACCCAGCTGGGCTGACGAGGGGTCGAGAATCCGTAACACGATTTTTTCGCCAAACAGGGTCGGCAGCGTATTAACGCGGAAATCAATGGCCTTGCTTTTGGAAAGCCGCATCTTGATACGGCCATCCTGGGGAACCCGTCGCTCGGAAATATCCATCTGTGACATCACCTTGAGCCGGGCAGCAATCTTGCCGGTCAGTGTGACTGGTGGACTGGCGACTTCGTGTAATATGCCATCGGTGCGGTAACGTACCCGATAACGTTTTTCATAGGGTTCAAAGTGAATATCGGACGAGCCCATCTTGATAGCATCGAGCAGCATTTTGTTTACAAAACGCACGATCGGGGCGTCGTCTTCTCCAGAAGATGTCGCCGTTTCCTGGGCCTTGTCGGCAGCGTCCGGGTCTTCCAGATCGACGTCATCCAGTTCAGCATCAAGATCGCCCATACTGGAGTCATTGGCTGCGGCGATTTTTTCAATCAAGCGGTGTAATACATCATGCTCAACAATCACAGGTTCAACCGTCATGCCGGTGCTGAACTTGATCTCATCGATGGCCTGGATTTGAGAGGGGTCACTCTGGGCAACAAACAGGCGCGTGCCTCTGACCATTAACGGGATAACACGGTATTTGGCTATCAGTTCGCCGCTCAGCAGTTCCTGTGGCATCACTTCCAGGTCGTAAGCATCCAGAGACATAACCGGCAAGCCAAACTCTTCTGCGGTCACCGTGGCCAGTATTGAGGTAGAGAGCTTGCCCGAATCCGCGACGGTGGCGATAAAACCGGTCTTCTTCTCGCGAGCATCAAGCAGCAATTCTTCTGCTTGTTCTCGTGAGAGCAGGTTGTGTTCAACCAGTCGTTTCGAAATGCCAGTCAGAACGGCCATGTCATTGATACTCTTTAAAAAACCTTGTTGCAACATATCAAAGCCATACGTTCTGTACCAGTATCAGGATATGAAAGACAACGACTGGTAAACAGTTTTAATTCATTCGTGGCAGATATTTATATTCCAGCGTACCGGCAATGGCTGACCAGCTGATTTGGCCTGCAGAACTCCGGTCTGGCTTGATGGAATAGGTCTTGCCCGCAATATCAACGGGAACACCATCGGCAACCGAACCAAATTGGGCGGTGAGCAGACCGTTGGCACCGATTGTAACGGATTCCACATTGCTGGCACCGTGGTCTTCTGGCACATCGGAGATACCAAAGTGCGTGGTGAGCGCCGCGGCGGTGGTGGGCAGGGCCGAAAAACGGGAGGCGTATTCGGTGACTTGTAATTGTAATGGCCGCAGCACATGCAGGGAGCGAGTGGCTTCGGTGCGCAGGATATATTCGTTGTATTGGGGGATGGCGACTGCGGCGAGAATGCCAATAATCGCGATAACAATCATCAACTCAATCAGGGTAAAACCAGCGGCGATTGTTTTCATATAAATTCCTGACGTTGATAGAGGGTTTACGTGTGATGAAAGTCTCATAAACTCAAGCGTAGCCTATAAAAAAGCCCGCCGAAGCGGGCCTTTGACTGCTCAGGTGTTTTAGTTCACACGTGGCAGGTATTTGGCGTCGAGAGAGTCAACAGCAGAAGCCCAGGTAACAGAACCGTTAGCAGAAGCACGGGTAGGTGTCAGAGTATAGGCGTCCCCAGCGATATCGGCTGGAACACCGGCAGTTGTTGCGCCAAAAGTAATGGTCAGTACGCCTTTGCTACCCACTGCAATTGAGGCAACATTACCAGCTGCGTGCTCGGTAGCAGTACAAGACACACCAGTGTAAGCAGTCAGTGCAGCGCAGTCAGCAGGCAGTGCAGAGTAACGTGCGGCGTATTCACTAACTGACAACTGCAGTGGGCGTGCAGCCGACAGGGAGTTGGTGGCTTCAGTACGCAGGATATAATCCTGATACTGAGGAATCGCCACAGCGGCCAAAATACCGATGATCGCAATTACGATCATCAATTCAATCAGGGTAAAACCTTTTTGCATCGTTTTCATGGAAGTCTCCACTCTCAAAATTTTAGGGTTGTGCAATATTACACGTGTTATGCGATGACTATTATGAGGGGTTTTGCCATGGGAAACATCCCAAAACATCCCAACACTTCGTTGTCGAAGCACTTGGTGAGTTCGGGAAATTGAAGAGGGGGTCTTCCCGGACTCAAGCCACTGGCTTCTGTGCGTCTATCACTGGATACGCATACATAGAATATCAAGCTAATATCGTGCCAAGTATATTTTGGCTAAAATAAACAGGTTTATGTGATCTGGTTCGCTAAACCACCGGTGGGCGTTGATTGAATCGCCTGCCTTGCAGAAAAGCGGGGTATCCAGTTGAGTACAATGTGACAAATATTGTCACTCGGGTATGTGGTTGTCAGATATATCTGGCCATATTGGCGGTAGTGACTTTTGTGGTCTTGATGTGTGGGCCTGATGGATACCGTCAAAGGATACGGACAGGGCCGGTTTGGGCAGGGACAGAGCAGGTCACCAGGGAGAAAAGGGTGCAGGTAGCGGGCACGGATGGATATGGCTGGGGTTTTGGGGAGTGAGGGATGTGAGGGATGTGGGGTACGGGCAGCGCCGGCCCCCACGGCTCAGACAAAAGGTATTACTCGGACACTTCATCCGTCAGGAAGGTGATTGAGGCAGGTACCAGATCGAGGTTGATAAAGTCACCGTTGACACTGTTGGTGTCGGTATCCAGCACCAGCAGGCCAGGCTGGGTAGCGTTGGTGATACCGACCCACAGGCGCTGGTTTTCATCCAGGGTGATATCGCCGAGGGTATAGCTGTCTTCCGGGTCGCTGACGTTGCTGGCCATCAGGCTGTTGATATCAATGGCAACCGGGTCGCTGCTGCTGTTGGGGCTGATTTCATACAGGTAGCTGGCAACAGTGCTCCATCCGGCTTCAACATTGATATTGACGTAGGCCTTGTCTTCGCTGACAACGGTGATGTCTTTGACATGGTAGTACTGTGCCGGTGAGACGCTGGTGTCGTTCAACTCGGCGAAGGTGGTGCCATCGATGATATTGCTGATCGCATAGGTGGTGGTATCGATGACATCGACGCCGCCGCTATTGTCGTCGTAGTCACCACGGGCAGCGATATACAGCTGGCCATTAAGCAGTTCCATGCTGGTGGGGTTGGTCACGGTCAGAGGAATGCCTTTCAGGCCATCGGTGCTGGTGTCAGTATCAATTTCAATAAGGGTGTCGAGGTCGTACACCACGACGTAGGCGGTGTTGTTGCCGTCATAGCCGTAACGCTGGGTCAGAACAAACAGTTGGCTGTTGTCGATGGCGGCATCGACCATCCCCGGTGTGGTGCTGTAACCGCTGACGCTGTAATCGGACAAGTCGATGGTGTCGACCTTGAAGTCGTCTTCGCTGCTGGCGGTGGTGTCGACTTTCCAAGCTGTTTCCGCGCCGTAGCGCATCAGCCAGCCGTATTGGTCGTCCTGATGTACCAGGGTATAGACGTTGGCGCTGCTGTCGCCATCATCGTTGGTGGTGTAGGTCCATTCCGGGCTGCTGAGGCTGGCGGTGGCATCGTAGCGGCTGATGGTATCGACGTAATATTGGCCAATCCGGTATAGCCAGTTGGCTTCGCTGGTGATGGTGTAGTTGGTGTTGGTGTCGCTGAATAATTGTTGCTGGACGCTGCGGTCGCCAGTGATATTACCGATGGCAACATGGCCACTGCTGTAGTCGGCAGCGGTGGTTTGTACCGCATAGGCTCCTTCTGCAATGGGTTGGGCGTCGTCGTCGTCACCGGCACAGCCACTCAGCATCAGGGTCGCAGAGAGAAGCAGTCCGGCGGTGCTGAACGGGGACAAACAGGTGCGGGATAATGTTGTTGGGTGATCAGGCAGACGGTTAGGCATAACAAAATTCCTTGGGTGTCGTTTGGCAAACTTGTTGGTTGCTGGTGATATGAATATTCAAAGCGAGTAGCTCAGGTACAGTGTCCATTCCCGGCCACGAGCCGGGCGCCCACTGAAGTCGTTAAAACTGTGATTAAACAGGTTGTTAATCCGCAAACCGGCGTGGGTCGGCAGTAGTGACGGTCTGGATGGCACTGGCCATTGATAGCGGTAATGGATGTTCCAGAGGCGACGTTGATCCCCGGGTACGCTGTTGTAGCGGTCGAGGTAGAGGTCGTCAGCCAGCTCGGCATGGAAATCGATACTGTGGTGCCGGGTGGTCATGGAGGATTGCCAGAGTAATCCGGCAATCAGCCGCAGGTGATAGATGCCGGGCAAGTATTTGTTATCAAAGCCAACGATATCGCTGCTGCTCTGGCTTTGGTAATGGCTGCCTGCCAGCTGCAATTGCCACATCCCCAGGCTCTCTGTTGCGGGTGCTGCGGTCACAGGGCGGTTGAGCTGACTGTGCAGCTGCCATTCCAGCCCGGCCATGGTGGCATCACTGGTATTTTCATAGCGACCAGCCCCGGTTGAGGGGTCATACACGGCGACGATGGCGTTTTCCAGTTGGCGGTGGAACAGGTTGAGGCTGAGCTGCTGGGGACGTTGTTGCCAGTCTCCGCTCCAGCTGATGTTTAACGACAGTGTTTGGCTTTGCTCTGGTTGAAGGTCGTCGTTGCCCCGGGTCAGGCCGCGGTTGCCGAAGCGTTCATACAAACTGGGTATTCTGAGTGCCTGTTTCCAGCTTAGTTGCAGCTGGCCGTTGCCGGTATCGCTGAGCCAGTATTGTTTCAGGCTGACCAACCCGGAGGTCCAGGACTGCTGCTGATGGGTGTTGTCGCTGTCGCTGCTATCGGTAGCGCTGGTTTGCAACAGGCTGTTTTGCTGGTGGTGGCTGCTACTGAGACTGAACTGGCGTGTACTGTCGCTGTTTTGCCATTGTGCCCGACCACTCAGTTGTACTTGTCGCAGCCAGGAATATTGGTCGCAGCGGCTGCTGAGGGAGTCACAATCACCGCTGTCGCTGTCAATCAGGTAGCGGCTGCGATAGCTCTGCTGGCTTATCTTGATACTGCTGCCCAAATCCCAGGCATGCCATTGTACCTGGCTGCCAAGTTTGGCTTCACTGTGTTGGTAGCGATAACGGTTGTTGCTGTCGACATAACCGAATACCGCGGTTGGATCGTAAAATGCCTGGCGGTTCAGCGAGTGCCAGAGTTGCCAGTGCTGACGAAAATCTTGTCCCCAGTTGCCCGACAGTTGTACGCCCAGTTGCTTGCTGTCCAGCCGGGAGCGGTTACTCGAGGAGTTGCGATAATACTGTGGCAGTTGTTTGGATTCATCTTGCCAGTACAGGCTGGCAAACAGGCCGGGTTGCTGATGTTTCAGTGTCAGGCGGTCGCGACGATAGGCGGCATTGTTGAGTGCTTGTTGTTGTCCGGCTGGTTGGCTAGTGTCTTCCGGACTGCTTACCGGGTAGCGGTAATTGTTGTCGCTTTGTTGGTGGTCGATCAATAAATCTGTAGTGCTGTGAGGCTGAGTCCGTAACGGTTGTTGCAGATTCAGGGTCGCCGTACCGTAGCTGCCAGCTGCGGCGGATAGTTGGGTAGGCCTGCTGCTGGTATTGGATGGGCTGCGACGGGTCACGATGTTGATGGTACCGCCGATCGCTTCATCACTGATCAGGCCATTGTCGTCGGCATCGCTGCCGCTGGTCAGGACATCGACTCGCTCAATGGAAGCCAGCGGGATGGCATTAAGATCGTACTGGCCGTATTGACCTGTGGTTACGTCAACGCCATCGATCAGTAAGCGGGTTTGTTTGGCATCAGCTCCTTGCATGGAAATCAGTACCGGGTCGCCCAGCCCCCCCAGGGATTGCACCTGCAGGCCGTTGATACGGCTTAGAAATTCCCCCAGGTTCTGATAACCCGCCGCCAGGGCTTGCTGATCGTAGAGTCGGTAGCTGGTGTCTGCGGCGGGTTCTTGATGGCCATAGACAACCAGCTCATCATCGGCGACCGGCGTATCGTTTGTATCATCGTTGTGTGTCGGGGTTACCGAATCGGCAAAACTGGCAGGGGCAGACAATAACAGGCTCAACATCAGGCTCGACAGCAATGATGGTGTCCTTGCCTGTTGGAGGTGGCAAGACAACGGCTTGCGAAAGGCATAACACCAGAAGGGCAAACGTAATGTCATGGAAGTCCTGAGTACCGGGTCAGAATATAACGGCAAGAGCAGGGGGAGCAGACCAGGCAAGCAATCATTGCTTCCGCCGATGGCGGAAGACATCGCCGGGGCGGCGATTGGCGATTGGCACAAATCCCTCCCGCTGCCCTCCGCAACGTCGGTTGATAAAAACAGGCCGGTATCCGGGCTGACGACCTGAGCAGATGCTGCTCGTTCATAACGCCTTCCCACCGGTGCCTGTTGGCTGGCTCGGCAGTGGCTGGTGTCCTGTATGGGCAGGAACCTGTTATTGAATGGGTCGATCACCGTTGCGGGGGCAGCGCCGGTTTATGTTTTTACATCACCGGTCTTCCCGTTTAACCCGAGGCTGAATGATTCAGCCCATGGGCACCTGATTCTGGGCGCAGAGTAGCGGTGGTAATAGCAGGCGTCAAGAATTGCAAAGTAAAATCGTCGAGTCAGGCGCCGTCTGTGGCCGTGGTTTGCCTGTAAGCAGGGAAGGGCGTCCCTAGGTGGGGAGACCGCTGCGGATATTAAGCTGATCCATTAATGCCCGGGTTAAGGGCAAATCGATTTTTGCCGCGCTGGCCTGGGCCAAGAGATAGCCACAAATATGATCCAGCTCGGTTGGGCGGTTGGCCAGTACGTCTTGCAGGCTGGATGAGCGGTTATCCGCTGTCGACAGGGCAATCTGTGTTACCTGCTCTGGCAGTTGATCTGGTAATGGCCAGCCTTGATGTTGATACAGCTGTTCTATCTCGATGGCCAACGAGTGTAGCGGCGTACGGTATTCAGGGTTGCTGATTAATGCGCCATTGAGGCAGCGGTAGCAGGCGGTCAGGGGATTGATCACTGCGTTAATTGCCAGCTTTTGTCGTTGCCGTGTAAGAATATCCGAGACAACCTGGGTATGAGGCAAGCGGCTGGTGTTCTGTCGCGGTAATCCATTTGCCTGTGCGGAAGGCAGACCAATCCAGACATCGCCCAGTCCGGCATATATGACGCTGTTGTTTTCCAGGCGGTAAGCGCCGTCGGTGGAGATGCCGTGCCAGAGCTCGCAGCTCTGCCCTTGTTCTTTGAGCCAGTGAGCGACTTGTTCATGCTGGCCCATACCGTTTTGTAGCAGCAAAATGCGGTCAACCTGATGCAGTTCGCTGGCATAAGGTAACAGGGCATCCAGGGTGTCACCGGCTTTGGTGGTGATCACCAGCCAGTCCAGCCGCTGATGGTTCCATGGTGGCAGTGACAGGGTCAGGGTCTCTGGCCATTCAGGATGACTCGCACGAATATCTGGCCCGTATTGCAGGGTACGTTCCAACGGCGGGGTGGCCATTGTCGGGGATTGTGGTGAGCGGCCAAGCACATAAAGACGGTGCTGACGCCAGTAGCTGGCCATGACGGTGCCAATGGCACCCAGGCCAAGCAGGCCGATGGATAATGTCATGGCAGGATTATAAGTCGCTTGATGAGCTGGAGCCAGAGCGGGCGGATGACTTTTGCTTTTCAGTGCTGACAGAGGTATACAGTCCGGCTTATTGCCATGCTTATGGGGGCATCCATTTAATCCTGCACGTCTCTGCGCGAGTGTTGCCGTTGTTCAGAGCAAGGCGACGAATGCAGCGAAATGACGAGTCCTTTTCAAATTCGTCAACACCGCACTGGACGGCGGCAACCCGCGCCCTTCGGGGGCTGCCGGATGATCTCGACTCGGTGTCGCCGACTTTTGACTTGACCCGTCAGGCCTGCAAGTCGGCTTCGTGATTCGAAACCATCCGGTAGCCCAGAGTGAGCACCGGATTAAATAGATGCCCCCTTATGACTGTATATATTTATTGACAGGTTATTGACAGGAGAAGCCCAATGCCATCGTTTGATGTCGTTTCCGAAGTGGATAAACACGAAGCCCAGAATGCCGTTGATCAGGCCAATCGGGAATTGTCCACTCGGTTTGATTTTAAAGGGGTTAATGCCAGCTTTGAGTTAAAAGATTTTGCTGTCACCTTGACGGCTAATGAGGAATTCCAGATCGAGCAGATGAAACCCATGCTGGAAAGCTCTTTGATCAAGCGCAAGATCAAGGTCAGCTGCCTGGAATATGGCGATCTGGCCGGTGCAGGCAAGCAGGTCAAAATGATCGCGACCTTGCGTCAGGGTATCGACAAGGACCTGGCTCGTAAAATGGTCAAGATTGTCAAAGACAGCAAATTAAAAGTGCAGGCATCGATTCAGGGAGAGATGGTGCGGGTACAAGGTAAGGCGCGAGATGATTTGCAAGCGGTGATGGCACTGTTTCGTAATGACGATTCCATCGAGATGCCGCTGGCGTTCAAGAATTTCAAAGACTGATGTCTGACCGTAAGGTAACGGATCGCTCTTCTGTTCAATCCAGCCTGGACTCTGCCACGACCTCGACGTCTTTTTTCGGCTGGTGGCGTGATGCCCGGAAAATTTACACCCGTAAGCCGGTACTGGCGATTGCCTTGTTGGGTTTTGGTGCCGGGCTGCCATTTTTGTTGGTGTTTTCGACCCTGACAGCCTGGTTGCGGGATGCGGAAGTGGAGCGCACGACCATCGGCTTTTTTGCCTGGATCGGTATGACCTACTCGATCAAGGTATTCTGGGCACCGGTCGTGGATCGCGTCAGTATCCCCTTGCTGAGCCGTTGGCTTGGGCAGCGACGCAGCTGGATTCTGGTTGGGCAGGCAGGGATTGCCAGCGGTTTGTTGTGGATGAGCCTGCTCGACCCGCATACGGATTTATGGTGGATTGCGGCCTCTGCTCTCTTGGTGGCGTTTGCCTCTTCGACCCAGGATGTGGCGCTGGATGCGTACCGGATTGAAGCGGTTGACGATGAGTATCAGGGTGCCATGTCGGCCAGTTATATTTTTGGCTATCGGGTGGCCTTGCTGTTTTCCGGAGCCGGAGCCTTGTATTTGGCGGACTGGTACAGCTGGAGCTGGTCTTATATCGGTATGGCAGCGTTGATGCTGGTGGGGATTGCCGCCACGTTCTGGTGCGACGAACCCAACCACCTGGATGCAGAGCAACGTGGCCGCATGGACGCTGAGTTGATCGATCGTTTGATCGGGCGTCCTATGCATCTGATGCAACGTCCGGCCTGGCAGCGCTGGCTGCTGGGAGCGGTGATTTGCCCGTTGCTGGAGTTCTTCCAACGTAATGGCTGGTTTGCGTTGCTGATTCTGTCGTTTATCGCCGTTTTTCGTTTGAGTGATATCACCATGGGGGTGATGGCCAATCCGTTTTATCTGGATATGGGGTACAGCAAATCAGACATTGCCCGTATCGCCAAAATTTTTGGTTTTGTGATGACAGTGGTCGGGTCGGGTGTCTGTGGTGTTATGGTTGTCAAGTGGGGCATGTACCGGCCCTTGCTGCTAGGTGCAATCCTGGTAGCGAGTACTAACCTGTTGTTTGCTGTGATGGCCATGACCTGGGATGGCAGTCGCCCGCCACTCAGTTGGCTGGCAGTAGTCATCAGTGCTGATAATCTCAGCGGAGGGATTGCCAGTACCGCCTTCGTGGCTTACCTCTCCAGCCTGGCAAACAAGAGTTATACCGCAACGCAATATGCCTTGTTCAGTTCGCTGATGACCTTGCCGGGCAAGTTTATCAGTGGCTTTTCGGGTTGGGTTGTTGATGGCTGGGGTTACAGTGACTTTTTTATTATCGCCGCTGCATTGGGGATTCCTGCGGTTTTGCTGGTGCTGGTATTGATGAAACAGCAGCCGGAAGCGCGTAACAAATCACTTCCAGGCTGAGTGCTGGGTACAGTGTCTGTGGGTCTGTGGGTCTGTGGGTCTGTGGGTCTGTGGGTCTGTGGGTCTGTGGGTCTGTGGCTTCGAGCGCTTCGGACTTACAGCTCCTTGATAATAAAATCCTTACCTTGATAAACCCCTGGTTCAATGTATATCCGGTTGCCCAGGTGCAGCTCGCCATCACTGATGTTATGGCCATGAATAACCACATCAATGCCGTCAATGACATGCTCAGAGCGCTGCTGGAATTGTGTGCGTGACCAGATAGTCCGTAGTGCTTCATCGGCATCCAGCTGTTCCAGATCATCCCAGTGGGTGAAGGGATATTCAGCATGAATAATGCCGTAACGAGTGCCAGACTTCCCTGAGACCTCGATTGCCAGAGGCAGCTGTTCGATCGTCTCAAACCAGGCTGGCCAGTCATTTGGGGAGGTCTGGGCGATCCAGTCGCCACCGTGAGTCAGCCAGGTCATGCGATGTTCGCTGTGCTTGTATTTCATCGCACAGACCATCAGGTATTCATGGTTGCCCAATACAGAATAAAACCAGGGTTGATCCAGCAAAGCCAGTGCCTGAGGTGATTCCGGGCCACGATCAATCAGGTCGCCAACACAGATCACCCGATCTGAGTCCGGGTTAAACTGCAACTGATCAAGTTGGCCCATCAGTTTTGAGACATGACCATGGATATCACCAACAACAAAATCACGTCCTTGCTGGTTGGTCTCAAGGCGCAAGAGTCTGGCTTGTACTTTCATGGGTTGGGTGTCTCTGTTGTGGCGTGTGTGACATGGTGTTTGGCGCGTTTGGGTGTTCTTTGAACGCTGGAGTGCGCCCGAGGGCCATGCTCTGCCCAGCGCGCAATATTAGCCATTGCCAGTAAAAACATAAACATATAGGCATTGGCGGGTATTTGCAGGTTGAAGTCGACCGCAGAATGTATCCCTATGGCAATGATTCCCATGGTAGCGCCAAACCCGGCACCTTTAAGTAATTCATTACGCCGGACACTCATCGCGCGGATTGCTCGCCATAAAGAGACCAACACCACGCCCAGCATCACGGCAAACGCTGGAGCACCAAATTCCGCCAGGAACTGAACATAGTCGTTGTGGGTATGGTTATAGACGTTGGAGTCTACAACGTCAGGGGACTTGTACTTGGGAAAGGTGGTCTGAAAGCTGCCGGCACCAATACCTCTAAATGGTTGTTGCTGCCACATAAGGAAGCTGTCCCGAGTTACTTCATCGCGGCTTTCCGTATCAACGGATGAGTTTTGCAAGCGTTCGGCAACCTTGTCGACACCAAAAAATGTACCCACAATAGCGATATCAATAACCAGCAGGCTGGCTAACAGGATTGTGGTCGATTTTGATTTATGGCGCATCAGCACCAGAGCCAAGGCACCGGCAATCATCATACTGGCAAAAAACGCCGTATTACCCATGCGCGAGCGAGTCATCACCAGGGCAATCACCATAATGGCCAGCAACAGTCGCAAGATAACCTTGCTGCTCAGTAATACCTGTATGGCCTGCCGCAGTCGTTGCCTTAGCGATCCCCGATAAACCGTTGACTGCGCCAGTAAAAAGCCGATTCCCAGTGCCAGTGCCATTTCAAGGTATCCGGCGATATGGTTACGATTGACAAAAGTACCGGTTGCGGTGCCTGTGTATGCCCATTTGGCTTCAAAAAAGCCGTATTCCCAACCTGTCAGTACCATGAGTGAACCGTACGAAGCCTGGAAAGCAGCGGCCAATACAATCGTCCAGATTGCTTGCTGGATACGATTTTGCGAATGAACAAGCAGTAAGGTCAGCATAAAGAAGCCGGCATAACCAAAGCCTTTGAACAGGTACATCCAGGTATCATAATGAGCAGAGCTGATCCATAGTGCTTGAGCGGCAACCCAAAGCTGGATAAGCAATAAACCGACCCAGAGCCAACGACTGCGTACAAATGCAACCGGGAGTGTTGTGAGATTCTGAGTATGTAACCGAAGTTCCAGCAATAGCAGACCGCTGGTAATGGCTGTGTATAACGGCCAGGCCCAATCGGTATAGCCACCAAATGGCAAAGGTAATACAAATAGCAAAAGCAGATAAGCACGCCAACGAGTCATGGTACTGCCAGTCCTTGAAATAGAAATCACCGGTGGGAACAACAAACAAAAAAAGCCCGGAAAACCGGGCTTTTTAACTGATCAGTATAAACCCGCCATATCTAGCCGGTTTCTAATCTACAGGATTAGAATGGACTTGTCGCTGGAGGCGTAGTGTTGCTGTCTTCGTCAAGTGCCACTGAGATTACAGATGTCGTCGTACCTGATGCCAGTGCGATGCCTTTGGCAATATCGGCTGAAGAAAAACCAACAGAAGCCGCTGCTGCTGTTACTACTGTGCTGGACTGGCCACTGCTGACCACTCCGGCAACGATCACTTCTGCAGGAATACCTGCAGCAATGCCTGCCTGCATCACAGAAGACACCGGCACGTTGTTGGCAACAGCAGCCTGGGTAACACCAGCAATCGCATCAATGGCGCTAACGCCGTCAATTTGTATTAATGCTGCCATAATATCTTTAACACTGATGCCTGCTTCAAGTGCTGCAGAGGCTGCTGACTGGATAACAGACACTGGAGAAACACCAGAAGCGATAACGGCAGCAATGATATCGCTGGCACTGTAACCAGCAGCAGCCAAGTCGGCAGCCAGCTGGGCATCGCAAGATCCACCACAATCTGCAGAGGCCTGCAAGTAGGCATCTCCCAAAGACATGACAGACAGGTAGTCGGTGATAGCGGCAGAAGCAGACATGCTGCTCAGGCCGATAATGGCACCCAGTAAAATTTTGCGCATGATCGTAATCCCTGTGAATTTAGAAAATCTGACTAATTGTACCCCGAGGGCAAAGTGGCTGCAAAGCCTGGTTGGCTAAAAATGGTTATATTTTATACAAACAACGTTTTGCGTCGTGGTTGTTGGGAATTGTTCAGTGGTTGTTGGGTGGTTGTTGGAGTTGTGCGTAAAGGAAGAGTCTCTCGTTGCTGCCGTTGCCGCAATGACACGGCCTACTAAATTTGGCTTATTTTGAGGCATCGTCCCTTTTATTTTGTTGATTTTGCGTTTGGGATAATTGGGTCACATGTTTTATATAGAGAGTACTGAAAGCGAACTGGTGGACTGGTTATCACTCAGTGTTGCATCCCACGCAGTGACCTTACTCATTGTCTCACCTTACAAATAGAGCAAGTCATGAAAAGGTAACAGTGGTGAAGTTTGTTCGAGCTATCGTGGTTACAAATTTTTACAAGGCATGGCGATTTATTCTGTGATCGTGCAGAATGCGCCTTCGCTCGGTAAGGTTATTCCCTACAGCACTTGTACTCCGTGCTGGATGAGGCAAAAGGCTTTAAAGCCCTGAATTAACGGACTGGAATTACTATGGATCTGGGGAACAGCAACAGTCTGGTGGATACTGTCTTTGTGGCCGGTTTGTTGGTTGTCGTGCTGGTTGGCCTTGCACTGAATGTCGCTTCAGCGGAAAAGCTGTTTACCGCCGCACTGATGCTTTTGCTGTTGGCTGGAGTGTTGGCGCCAGCAGAAGCATTTGTCGGTTTTTCCAATACCGGCATTTTTACCATCGCTGCATTATATGTGGTAGTGGGTGGGTTAAAGGAATCCGGTGCAACCCAGGTGTTGCGGCGTTACCTGGTTGGCAGTCCCAAGAACCAGGCATCTGCGAGCTTTCGTGTCCTGCCTGTGACAACACTGTTGAGCGCGGTGGTTAATAACACCCCGGTGGTTGCCATGTTCACTACGTTGCTGCAAAGTCAAAGTAAACGTTTTTCCATCCAGTTATCCAGTATCCTTATTCCGGTTAGTTACGCTTCGATTCTGGGAGGAACCTGTACTCTGATCGGTACCAGCACGAACCTGGTGGTTGATGGCATGCTGCAACAAGGGGGATATACAGGCTTTGGCTTATTTGAAATTGCCTGGGTGGGGGTTCCAATTGCTATTTTGGGGTTGATTTATATCTTTCTGGCTGGTCGTTACCTGTTACCAGACAGAGAAAGCTCCGTCGAGCAATTTGATCAGGTGCGTGAATATCTGGTTGAAATGATGATTCAACCGGGCAGTGAGTTGGTGCGTAAAAACATTCAGGAAGCGGGTTTGCGTAACTTGCCGGGGCTTTTTTTGGTCGAAATAGAAAGAGAAGAACAAATTATATCGGCTGTTCGGCCACGCACCGTGCTCGAAGCCGGAGACCGGTTGGTGTTTGCCGGTAGCCCGGAATCCGTACTTGAATTACGCAATATTCACGGTTTGGTCCTCGCTAATGATCAGCGCTTCAAATTGAATGGCGCCAGCTCGGACCGGCGCCTGTTTGAAGCCGTGTTATCGCCTTCCAATCCCATGATTGGCCAAACTATCCGCGAAGCGCGTTTCCGTCATCGATACAGCGCTGTTGTGCTAAGTGTATCGCGTCATGGTCAGCGGTTACGTGGTAAGTTGGGCGAACTTGTCCTGTGCGAAGGGGATACTTTACTGTTAGAAGCACAGAAAGGCTTCCTGATGAGACATCGTAATAGCCGGGATTTTTTGTTGGTCAGCAAGTTAGGCACACCTCCTTTGGCCGATGAAACCAAGGCTTTGCCCGCATTGGCAATCTTTGCAGTCATGCTGGTCGCTTCTGGAACTGGAATGACGAGTATTCTTGTTAGCTCGATAGCGGCAGCAGGCGCTATGTTGGCGATGAAATGTATAGCCTATGAAGATGCTGGCAAGTCAATTGACTACTCAATCTTGTTGGTCGTTGCATGTGCTTTCGGGTTGGGTGCTGCGGTTGAGAAAGTTGGTTTGGCCAAAGACATAGCCAATGGTTTGTTGGCTGTTGCCGACTCGCCACTCAGTGCCTTGATTGCCGTGTATCTGGCAACGGTATTACTTACCGAAATGATGACCAACAACGCAGCCGCCATCATTATGCTGCCAATATGTTTAAAGACTGCCGAAGTGTTGGGTGTCAATTATGAGCCATTTGCAATTGCCGTGATGGTTGCAGCTTCTGCCAGCTTTATGACACCCACTGGTTACCAGACCAACTTGATGGTGATGGGGCCAGGAGGCTATCGTTTTATGGATTATGTTAAATTCGGAACACCGCTCAGCATTATTGTTGCGGTTACGTCTATCAGTGTTATACCGGTAGTCTGGTCATTTTAGAGATGAGCTGTTTTTACAAGGAGCCAGGGTGAAAAACGAAAATATAGTGTGGCATAACCATGCGGTGGATAAATCCATTCGTGCCTATATGAAAAAGCAACGACCTTGCCTACTCTGGTTTACTGGCCTGAGTGGGTCGGGTAAGTCGACGATTGCAGGGGCCGTAGAAAGCATGCTGGCTGAACGTTTACAGCACACGTATCTGATGGACGGTGATAATGTACGCCACCGGTTATGTGGCGATTTGGGTTTTAGTGAAGAAGATCGTATCGAGAATATCCGCCGGGTTGGAGAAGTTGCGCACCTTATGGTTGATGCCGGGCTTATCGTGCTGACGGCATTTATCTCTCCGTTTAAAAGTAACCGGGAAATGGTCCGCCAGATGTTGTCAGGTGGTGAATTTATCGAGGTTCATATCGATACTCCCATCGATGTATGTGAAACCCGTGATCCCAAAGGCTTGTACAAAAAGGCCCGTGCCGGAGAGATCAAAGATTTTACGGGTATCGATTCTCCTTATGAAGCTCCGGAAGCTGCAGAAATTTGTATCAAGAATGACAACATCAGTATTCAAGACGCCGCGCAACAAGTAATTGACTATTTGGATCAGCACGGTTATCTCAAACCCGTTAAGGAAGGTTCCGATGCCATTATTGGTTAATCAAATTATCGATATTGCCCGCACCGCTGGAGCGGCAATTCTGGGAATTTACAACACTGATTTTGCACAGTACGAAAAGAGTGATTCCAGCCCGCTCACAGAGGCCGACCTCGCCGCGCACCATATTATTTGCGATCGCTTGGCCAGTATTAGTGACTATCCTGTGCTATCAGAAGAGTCCAATAAAGAAGATATGACTTGGGAAAAACGCAGTCAATGGAACACGTATTGGCTGGTCGACCCGCTGGACGGCACCAAAGAATTTATCAAGAAAAATGATGAATTTACCGTCAATATTGCCTTGATCCAAGGTGGACGAGCTGTTCTGGGGGTGGTGTATTGCCCACCTCTGGATCGTATGTATTATGCCGCCGATGAAATTGGTGCCTATCGCCAGGATGGTACCGCGGAAGCTGTCAAGCTAAGTGTGGCTGATGAACCAGGTACTGACGAAGCATGGAACGTTGTCGGTTCCCGTAGCCATGGCGCTGAAGCATTGGCCGCCTTTTCTCAGCAACTGGGAGAAGTTAATTTGGTATCGATGGGTAGCTCTTTGAAGCTGTGCCTGGTGGCTGAAGGTGCTGCACATCTTTATCCGCGACTGGCTCCAACGTGCGAGTGGGATACCGCCGCCGCGCAAGCTATTGTGGAACATGCTGGGGGGCAGGTCTTAACTCCGACATTGAAAAAATTACAGTACGGTCAAAAAGAAGACTTACTTAACCCGTATTTTATTGTTTGTGCTGAGGCCGGTGAGCGCTGGAGCGCAGTGTTTACCGAACTGGCTCAACCTGAACAAGCATAAGCATAAGCCTAGTGTCAGCCCACATTCGAAAAAGTGACGATTATGACTATCAGTAAAAAACGCCTTACCCACCTCAAGCAACTTGAGGCTGAAAGTATCCATATCATCCGAGAAGTCGCGGCCGAGTTCGATAACCCGGTGATGCTATATTCCGTTGGTAAAGATTCCGCTGTGATGCTGCATTTGGCCACCAAGGCCTTTTTCCCTGGCAAACCACCATTCCCTTTGATGCATGTGGATACCACCTGGAAGTTCAAAGAAATGATCAGCTTCCGCGACACCATGGCTGCCAAAGTCGGTATGGATCTGATTGTGCACGTTAACCAAGATGGCGTAGATCAAGGTATTGGCCCGTTTACTCATGGTTCCTCGGTACATACCGATGTAATGAAAACCCAAGGGCTGAAACAGGCCTTGGATAAATACGGCTTTGATGCCGCCTTTGGTGGTGCGCGTCGAGATGAAGAAAAGTCACGTGCCAAAGAACGAGTGTATTCCTTCCGGGATAAAAACCATCGCTGGGATCCGAAAAACCAGCGTCCTGAGCTGTGGAATATCTACAACGGCCGTATCAACAAAGGCGAAAGCATTCGTGTCTTTCCGCTCTCTAATTGGACTGAGTTGGACATCTGGCAATATATCTATCTTGAAAGTATCGAGATTGTACCTTTGTACTACGCTGCTATGCGTCCGGTTGTGGAACGTGATGGCATGCTGATTATGGTCGATGACGAGCGTATGCCGATCCAGGATGACGAAGAAGTCCAAGAAAAAATGGTGCGCTTCCGGACCTTGGGTTGTTATCCGTTGACAGGAGCCGTTGAATCTGAGGCTGCCACTCTGCCAGAAATTATTCAGGAAATGCTACTGACTACTACGTCCGAGCGTCAGGGTCGTGCTATCGACCACGATTCATCCGGCTCGATGGAAAAGAAAAAAATGGAAGGATATTTCTGACTCTCCATACTGTTCAGATGAAAGAACCTACTTCTTCCTACTTGCAGGTAGGGTATTGACCACTACAACAACACCAGTCAGAAAGTGAGTGGTGAGGGTTGCAAGAGGGAAGAGGGAGAGTTGTAAGTAAAACGTAGGGTAGTCACTTTCCCGACGTTATAAGAACTTACCTGAACGGTAAAACGCAGGCCTTTTATACTGACACGTCACACAACAGGCCAGCAGAAAAATAAATTAACGATTCGGCCACAGAGTGACCTGATCGAAATAAATTTAATATATGGATACTCCAGCAATGCTGGAATGTAAAAAGGTAATAAAATGGCTCACGCATCCGATATGATCGCCGATGACATCCTCGGCTACCTGAAGCAACATGAAGAAAAAGATATTCTACGCTTCCTGACTTGTGGGAACGTTGATGATGGCAAATCCACTCTGATCGGACGGATGCTGCATGATTCCAAACTGATTTTTGAAGATCAACTTGCTGCTATCAAAAATGATTCACAGAAATTTAACACCACTGATGAAGAATTTGACTTGGCATTGCTGGTCGATGGACTGCAGTCTGAGCGAGAACAAGGCATCACCATCGATGTTGCCTATCGTTATTTCTCTACTGAAAAGCGTAAGTTCATCATCGCCGACTGCCCTGGACACGAACAATATACGCGCAATATGGCAACCGGTGCTTCCAGTTGCGATGTTGCCGTTATTCTGATCGATGCCCGAAAAGGTATTCAGACACAAACACGCCGTCATAGTTATATCGTCAGCTTGTTGGGTATTAAAAACGTCATTGTAGCCATTAATAAAATGGATTTGGTCAATTTTGATCAAACCATTTATGAACAAATCAGTAAAGACTACACCGAATTTGCACAATCGTTGGGTTTTAATAATATTCATCCAATCCCATTGTCTGCATTAAAAGGTGACAACGTAGTCGATCGCAGTATTAACACCGATTGGTATACTGGCCCAACCATGGTTGAGCTATTAGAAACCATTGAAACCAATAAAGCGGACGAATTTGAAGGTTTTCGCTTGCCTGTACAATACGTTAACCGCCCGAATCTCGATTTTCGTGGTTTTTGCGGCACCATTGCAGCAGGTGAAATTCATCCAGGTGACACAATCACTACTTTGCCATCGGGTAAGACCAGTAAAGTAGATCGCATTGTTACTGCGGATGGTGACCTTGATTTGGCCATTGCAAGCGAAGCCATAACCCTGACACTGGAAGATGAAATCGACATCTCCCGTGGTGACTTGATTTACACAGGTAAAGCCCCGTTATTTGGCGATAGCTACCAGGCTGAAGTGGTATGGATGCACGAAACCCCGATGAAAACAGGCAAGGAATACCTGTTTAAAGTAGGTACTAAAAACGTTTATGGTATTGTTGAAAGTATCCAACACCGTGTTGATGTCAATACGATGGAACATTTGGATGCAACTGAACTGAATCTCAATGAGGTTGGTTTGGTTACTATCTCTTTGAATGCACCGGCTGCCCTGGACCAATACAGACAAGTTCCCGGTACTGGATCATTGGTTATTATTGATCGTATTTCCAATATCACGATTGCAGCTGGCATGGTTCGAGAGCTGGTTGATGGTGGAGCTACCAAGTCGATTGCGGATATGAGTTATGAAGAGCGATTGGCAGAATTCAACAAAAAAGTTGATTTTCTTGCTCGTCAATACTTTGCATAAACTGATTTAGGAGTTCTGGTACACATATGAAGATTCTTGTTGACCTGACATTTCTCGGTGACGGAAGAATTACTGGTATAGAACGGTTTGCCATAGAAATCTATAAACGTCTGTCTAATGGATTAAATATAGAATATGTGTGCCTACTACCTGCTGGTTATAATGATTTGAATAGCAATGTGGAAAATATCCATTTGCCATTTTCAAATAAATTTGTTTGTCATTTTTTGTATCCTGTATATATGCTAGGCATAGCTGCCGATGGATTATATTTGCCAGCATTTCCTGCATCTCCCTTTGTTTGGATTGCAGCATTGTTTCGGAAGAATTTTTCTGTTTATCGGGTGTTGCACGATGTAGTACCCTGGATACGGACCGAGACAATACCATGGAAGGCTAAATATTATTTTAAGCCAATGGAAGAGTATGGTTTGACGCGATATAAAAAAGTTTTTACGGTTTCTCATTATTCCGCTGAAAAGATTAAAAACATACTCGGCGTTAAAGTTGATAATATTCTTTATAATGGTGTGGCTTCAATTTTTCAGGATCAAGAATTTTCAGAGGGGGATAGAAAATTAAATTTATTGTCTGTTGGTACTATTGAGCCTCGAAAAAATTATAAATTCCTAGTGGATTTGTTAGGGGAGATATTATTATATAAGCCACAGGCGATGCTTGTTATCTGTGGTCGAAAGGGCTGGGGTTATGATGATTTGTTATCCTATGTGAAGAGTAAATCTTATCAAAAAAATATTAAAATTCGTGTTGATATTAGCGATATTGAATTGGCACAAGAATATAAGCAAGCAAGTATTTTTTTATACTCTTCGTTAGAAGAAGGGTTTGGCATTCCGTTGGTTGAGGCAATGGCAAAAGGTATACCAGTGGTTGCAAGTAGTGGATCAGCAGTAACGGAGGTTGTTGCTGACTCAGGGTTTTTGCTTGAAAGTAAAGATATAAGAGAATGGACTGATACTGTCAATAAGCTATTGGATGACTCAGATGTTTATGAGAAATACTCTTCTTTATCAGTTACAAGAAGCCAGGTTTTTACTTGGGAATCTACAGTGAAGACTTTGGAGAGAGAGTTTATAAATGAAAAATAAAGTTTTCCCGGTAGAAATCGATGATATACCTCTTAAAGATGTAACTTCTGGTATTATTGATGGTCGTTTGAATGGAGTTATTGTTACTCCAAATGTTGATCATATGTGTCGAATATATTCTAGTAATACTTTTCGTGATTTATATCGTCAAGCAAATTTGTGTGTGTGCGATAGTAAAATACTACAATATATCTCTATATTAAAGAGAAGGCGCATTAATAATGTCGTGCGAGGATCAGATTTAACCATTGATATATTAAAAGAATGTAAGGGGAGGAAGGTATTGATAGTAGGGTCGGATGAGAATCAAG
This sequence comes from Oceanobacter sp. 5_MG-2023, assembly GCF_030548165.1. Lineage (NCBI taxonomy): Bacteria > Pseudomonadati > Pseudomonadota > Gammaproteobacteria > Oceanospirillales > Oceanospirillaceae > Oceanobacter > Oceanobacter sp. 5_MG-2023. Next base: position 92,185 of record NZ_JAUORS010000003.1, read on the forward strand.
CAGTAAAGGTGAAAAGAATATATGGTGTAAGTGAAGTAAACCTTGTGGTTCCTTCTTTTGGTTTTATTAATGATCCAGATGAATTTAATGCACTGGTTTACGAGATTTCTTCTATTGAATGGGATGTCGCTTTTTTTGCTGTTGGGTCTCCACAACAAGAAATATTAGCATTTGATGTGTTGGAAAATATGGATTGTCAGCAACGTACAATACTATGTTGTGGTAATGCTATAAATTTCGCTATAGGTAATGTGTCTCGTTCGCCAAAGTGGATGTCCACTATAGGTATCGAATGGTTTTATCGAATGATAGTGGAGCCACGACGTATGATTCCTCGTTATTTCAAAAACCTGATGATTTTTTATTATACTTTTGTCCGAGGTGCATAATGAATAAGAAAAAAATGTGCCTAATATGGCATGAGGCTGGAAATGATTTGTATCAGGATCGGTTTTCTGCTCTATCTAAGCTTTTTGATTTGAAAGTGTATGGACCACGAAAGTTTATGGGGAAAACTTTTCAAGAGATCTCAAAGAAAGAATGGTCATCAGCTCTTTTTGACTGTTTTTTGGTTATGCATTGGCTAACTTATTTTTCATATAAAATGATTAGATCTGTCAGAAAGGAGAGGTTTGATATTATTTATATACATGAAGAACCTCATTCTTTGTTGGCTTTTTTTATAGTGATATTTTGTCCAGCAAAAGTTAGGGTGCTAGAGACATCAGTTATTAATATGAAAGGAAACTTTAAAGGGTTTAATTTTCTTGAGAAAATAGTTTATAAAAAAATTGATGCTATTCTTCCAAAAAATAAAGAAGTAGCGCAGGTGTTGGTTGCTCGTGGAGCAGATAAAAATAAAATATATAGCCCTATTGGTAATGGTGTATCCAAAGAAACATTTGATGTTGTAGATAAAATTAAAGCCCGTAAAAAAATGTTTGGAGATTCTTTTGAAGGGAAATTAGTACTTGGTTTTGCTGGTCGTATTTGGCAACCAAAAGGGCTGGAGATATTAATTCCTTTAGCGCAAGAGAATAATTATAAAGTCATCGTTTGTGGTGGGGTGCTTGATGACTGGCTGCTGGATAAGTTAAAAAAATCAGGGGTACTTTATATTGGAGAATTGAAGAAAAATGAGTTGAATTGTTTTTATTCCAGTCTAGATATTTTTATTTTACCAAGTCTTAATACTCCATACTGGCGAGAACAGTTTGGACGGGTATGTGCTGAAGCTATATACTGTGGAACACCGGCTATTGGCTCAAATGTAGGGGGGATTCCTATGGTAATAGGAGAGCAGAATACGTTTGAGGCTGGAGATATTGACTCGTTAAGGGCGAAAATTAAAAACCTGCGAGATGATCAAATGAGGGTGGATAAATTACAAGAACAACATGAGCATGTAGTAGAAAACTTTTCATGGTCTGCTATTGCCAATCAAGTTGCTCATGTAGTTCGAGGCATTAAATGTTAGGATTTTTACCTGTTGATAAATCTGATCGTAATATAGCTATATGTGTACTAGCTGCGATATTTATGAATGCAGTTCTAGCATTTATAAATGCAAATATGTTTGGTTTAAACAGTAAAGTAGTGATTTTGGTTCAGTTGTTGGTGACAGCAATGAGTGTTTATGTTGTCTATAAAACAATGAATCAATTATCAATGCGCTATTTTGGGCGTGTTGTTGTATTACTGATGCTGATAATTGTAGTAATACCTATCAAATTAGGAGTATCTATACAAGGGGTGTATGGGCTTCTGATCGTTCCTTTATTTGTAATGCTTGGGTTGAATTATAAATCAGAAGATTATCAATTTGTTCGAATTTTACTTTTTGTGGTTTTTGGGTTGGCATTATTTGAAATATTTTTTACTGAATATTATGTGAAAATTTTTAACCCATTGGATTATTATGTATCTACTCGTGAATGGGCGGCAGGAGTTGTTGATAGAAAAGGCTTGGATCAAACAGACTTGGATACCGGGGATTTATATAGTGGAGTGTATCGACCAGGTGGAACTTTTACCGGCATATCTCATAGAGTTAGTTCTATTTTTATTGAACCATTAACGTTGGGATATTTTGGTTTTTTTGCTTTTTTATTCTTTTATGCTAAAAATAATTATAGAGTTAAAGGGATTTATATTGAGTTTTTGGTGTGTGTATGTTTGTCAGCTTTTTCTGATACTCGCATAGCAGTATTTTTTATATTTTTTTCTATAGTGGTTTCTAGACTCTCTGGTTTAATATCTTCCGCGTTGATTGTTATTTTGCCTATGCTGATATTTATTACACTTTTGTTAATCTACTTGGTTTTTGGAGATATGTTAACACGAGAATTGGAATATCGAATCAGTACCAGCTTTTTACCTATTATTAGCTCGGGCTGGGTTGAATTGATTAGTGGGCGGCTGGTAGTGCCTCCAGGGATGTCGGGAGGCGATAGTGGGCTGGTTTTAATTATTAATAGTGCTGGTATTTTAGGAGCCGCCTTTTTCTATTACTTGGTATTAGGATTGGCGAGTGGTTTAAAAGTTAATAAAATATACACACTGATGTTTTCTTTATTTTTTGTTGTAGCCACTCTCTTTGGTGTGTTGATCTTATCTATTAAGGCGGCTGCTGCATATGCTTTTTTTACCGGAATCATTCTGAAACGATGCCAGGAAAGAAATTCTTATGAATACAGCTAAAGTATCTATCATTATCTCTACTGCAGGCTCTGAGGAGCGGCGGCAACGTTTTATCGATGTACTGCAAAGCCTTCAAAGCCAAACTCATAAAAATATTGAAGTTTTCGTAGTGTGGCAAGGACAAGCAGAAGAAGATTTTTTTGAAGAATACCCTGATGTGAAATTTATTTTATTTCCTGTTCGTAATGTTTGCCGTTGCCGAAATGAGGGAGCAAAACAAGCTAAGGGAGATTATGTTTGGTTTGTTGATGATGATACAACAATTGCGGATAATCGACGATTAGAATACGGATTGTCTGTAATTTCAGAAAAATCTCTGGATTATATTGTTGCTAATGTGATATGTGAAGGCGAGCTGAAAGCACTTCAATCCCATGATCATGATTTTGAAATAACACCAAAGGTTCTACGTGGGGCTTTCTCGGAACCCGGTTTACTTTTTAAACGTGACTGTTTTATGGCAACAAAATTTGATGAAGGATTGGGAATTGGTTGTATTCATGGCTCTAGCGAAGGGTTCGATCTTGGAGCGAGATTAATTAAACTAGGCTATAAGGGCCAGGTTACTCATGACTTCAAATTAAACCATCCTCCAATAAAAGCCGATACTGATCAAAAAGCATTGCTTCACAGAGTGTTTTTCTATTCTATGGGAAATGCATTAGCTTTAGTCAAGAATGGTTATTATCGTATCTATTGTTATGAATTAATACGTTGTCTAGTTTACATTAGTATTGGAATTGTCAAATTTAATAGAAAAAAAATACGCACATATTCAGTCCGGTTTTTATGCCTTTTGGTTGGACCATTGGTGCCACAAGGAGATAGAATTTAATGATATTGAAAAAACTAGTAGCGAAGTATATTGGATATCGTCGATCTGCTGATATGAAACGATGGCTTGTGCGAATTCTTCCCAGTCCTGTTTTGAAAGTTATCAATAAATATCTAATTAATCTTGTGCCCAGAGAAATATATCAGTCGTCAGTTGTCTTTGTTCATGTTCCAAAAGTCGCAGGTACAACCATATCAAGAGCTCTTTATAAAAAATCAATAGGGCATCAAATGGCTGGCTTTATATATAAGACAGATCCTTCACTACGAACATCAAAAATATCAATTAGTTTAGTGCGAGATCCTATGGATCGTCTGTATTCTGCTTACCGATTTCTTAAATCAGGTGGGACTAATGATGTGGAAGTTGAATGTGCTGATTTTTATTCTGGATCAGATTTTAATGATTTTTCATCATTTGTTAAAAACTGGCTTAAGCCAAATTTCAATAATATATATAAATATGATTACGCTTTGTGGCCTCAAAGTTGGTTTATATTAGATGATAGTGGCAATAAAATAGTAGATAGAGTATATGCGATTGAGGATATTGATGAGCTTGAGCAGTACTTAAAAAACAATAATCATATAAGTGATGATATTGTTAGTTATAATGTTACTACTCAGAAAAAAATGGAAAATTACCTTTGTCAGGAAGAAAAAGAAGAAATAGAATTAATTGTTAAGGGGTTGTATGCAGATGATTATAACTTGTATTTACTAGCGAGAGAGAAAAAACTTTTGATTAGTGATTATGAAATGCGTTTGCAGAGATAGAATAAATGAACAGGATTTTCCTCAATACTATAATCAATGGCGTTCTTAGGATTGCTTCTGTTGGAATTACTTTTTTAATAACAGCTTTTGCTACTCGGCTGATGACACCTATAGAAGCAGGAATGTTTCTTTTTGCTCTTAGTCTTGTTACCGTTGGGTCTTCATTTTTTAGAATGGGACTCGATAACGTTCTGGTTCGGTCGTTTGGGGCGGAAGGTATTACTAATGAAACAACTCTCCGTTTTGCTAGGGGGTCAATCTGGGTGGTTATTTTGGTGGGTATTGCCTGCTTGCTTGGCCTGTTGTTGTCTGAAACAGTAGCAATTAATGTGTATGGAGATCATGCTTTTACACCAATTCTTCGGTATGTATGCTTAACTCTGCCATTTCTTACTCTGGTATGTCTTTTTGGTTTTTCATTTCAAGGTATTCAGCGGTTTTTTATTGCCAATGTTCTGCAAAATTTGGGTGTTAGGTTGTTGTTTGTTGTTTTTGCACTGGTTGTTTATTTTGATAGAGGAACGATTGATGCAAAAGCTGCATTTGAGCTGTTTATGTTTTCTTCAATTATTTTTTCACTATTGGCTGTTTGGTTATGGTATCGCCAGAGTGCGATAGACAAAACTATCATATTTGATGTTTTTCGAAGGCCAAAAGAGAGCTTGTTTGATGGAGAGTTATGGAAGTCCAGTTCAAATCTTTGGGTTGCAGCAACTATGATTTTATTGGTTCAGTGGTCTGCTAATATAACCGCAGGTTTTTTTGTTGAGCCTGAACTGTTTGCATATTTATCTGCAGCACAAAGAACAGCAGGTCTGATTAGTTTTGTATTAATTGTAATTAATATGACAGTCGCTCCTAGATATGCAAAGTTATGGAAGGCACAAAAAATAGAGGAGCTATCTAGCTTGGCTAGAAATTCTACGTTAGTAATGATTTTGGCTGCAATGCCTTTGTTTTTTTGTGCTATTTTCTTTTCAGACAAAGTGTTGCTGCTTTTTGGTCCTGAATATTCGGCGGGATCTCACTTGTTAATTATTATGGCGACTGGGCAGATGATTAATGTGGCTACCGGTTCTGTGGGGTATTTACTTAACATGAGTGGCCATGATAAAGATTTTCGTAGAATAACTTTGATTTCAGGCATTTCATCCATACTGATAGCAGTGGGAGCAACCTGGCAATGGGGTGTGGAGGGTGCGGCTTATGCAACTGCATTTGCAATAGCTATGCAAAATATAATGGCATTATTTATGGTTAAACGGCGACTTGGTTTTTTCCCATTGTTTGCTTGGCGATAACTTATTCAGGAGTTAAGTATGTTTGTTTCCGATAATATTATATTTCTGGAATTGCACAAAACGGCGTGCACTCATATTCGTGAAATTCTTATGGATGTCGTTGGTGGGAGTTTTATTGGTAAACATAATAAAGTACCACGAGCAATGATCGAAGAGAATGTTTCTTTTATTGGCTCTGTTAGAAATCCATTAGATTGGTATGTCTCTTTGTGGTCCTACGGCTGTGATGGAAAAGGTTCCGTCTATACTAATTCAACTAATGGTAATCGCTCAGTTATGGGCCTAGGCTGGAAGCAGGATGCCAAGGTTGCATTTAAGGAAGTTTGGCATCTGCGTAATAAAAATCAAAATGCCTGGGAGAGGGTATATTCCGATCGTAATAATAAGAAAAATTTCCGTGAATGGATTAGAATGATAAATGCTCCAGAATTTTATTATGATTTTGGAGAAGGATATGGAGTATCTGGTGCAGCAGAGCATATTGGATTATTGACATTTCGTTATCTGGATTTATTTTGTACTGCTAAAAATGAACGAGTCCCTCCATTTTTAAATCTTGCCGAAGTGGCAGATTTTGAACAGAAAAAATGTCTGATTAGAAATTTTGTCAGAAATGAGTCACTGGAAAAGGATTTATTGCAAGCTCTGGATGATTTGAATGTTGTGATAAAAGAAGAACAAAGGGAAAAAATTATTCAGAGGCCTAAGAGTAATACGTCAAAGCGAAGTGCAAACTATATTGACTATTATGATAAAGACACTATTGACTTGGTCAGAGATAGAGAGTCTTTGATTTTTGATAAGTTTGGCTATTAATCGATGAAATATTTCTTGTGTGTGGCTTCTGTTAAAATAAAAAATCAAGTTTTTCTTTTTAAGGCTTTCTAGAATTCGTGTGTTTTTTAAGAGTCTAAAGTAAAATCTATACGAATGTAGAGGATTATTGAAAATATGACGACAGAAAGAGATATATGGGTAGACTATGCCAAAGCTATTGGGATTTTGCTGATGGTTTTTGGGCATGCTGTACGCGGACTGGATAGTGCGGGTATAGCTATGCCTGAGTTTTATATGAATACTCTGGATTCGATTATATATAGTTTTCATATGCCGCTTTTTTTCTTTTTGTCTGGTATTTATATGGTTCATGTTTTTGATAAAAGAGGAGTTGGTAAATTTTTTGGAAATAAAATAGATACAATTTTATATCCTTATGTTTTATGGTCGTTAGTGCAAGGAGCAATAGAGTATTTATTTTCTGGATATACTAATGGTAGTGTTGAGGCTTGGGATATTTTTTCTATATGGATTCCGAGAGCACAGTTTTGGTTTTTGTATGCTTTGTTTTTTATTTTTGCTCTGGTTGGGATTGTTTATTATATTGGGGGGCGGAAGTGCTTGTGGTGGTTGTTTTTTGTTTCTATGATTATGATGATTTTTTCTGATTGCTTTTTAGGTATGTGGGTGATTTCTTCATATGCAAATTATCTTGTTTATTTTATGATTGGAGTTATATTTTCTTTTTATTCTAGGACATTGATGAATCTTGTAGGCGGTAAAAATTTGTTTTTCCTCCCGATGCTTGGGATTCTTTTTTTAGTCATGCAATGGTACTTTCATGTCTATCTTGGCTTTACTTACCTTGATAGGGGGGGGTTGTCAATGATAATAGCTTTCATATCTATTGGGTTTGTGATCTCTTGCTCTGTCTTTTTGTCAAAGTTTGATATTCCTGTTTTGTTATATATAGGTTCGATGAGTATGGTTATCTATTTGCTACATATTTTTGCTACTAGCGGAATAAGAATCATATTGGCTGCGGCCTTTGGTATTGATGATTTTCATATTCATGTTATTGCAGCAATGATGTTTGGAGTAGTTCTTCCATTGGTGATGCTAAAAATGGCCATATTTTTTAATATTAATTTTATTTTGAAACCTCCTAAACGATTTTTATTTGAAAATTTATTTTCAAAAAAATAACTGATCATTAATCATGCGCAGAATAAGATATTTGAATAGAATGAGGCTAAAATGAAGTATAGACCGGAAATTGACGGTATTAGGGCATTGGCAATACTGCCTGTTATGTTATTCCATGCCGGCTTTAATTTGCTTCCTGGTGGCTATGTTGGTGTCGATGTTTTTTTTGTGATCAGTGGTTTTTTGATTACAACGATTTTAGTAAATGATATGGATTCTGGTCGATATAGTCTGATTGATTTTTATGATCGCCGTATTCGACGAATATTTCCGGCATTGATTGTTGTTCTGATCGTGACAAGTTTGCTGGCAGTGTGGCTAATGCTACCATCTGATATGGATGCATATCTTAAAAGCCTAATGTTGACTGTTGGATTTTCATCCAATATTGGCTTTTGGATGGAAAGTGGTTATTTTGATTCTGACTCAGAATTAAAGCCATTGCTCCATACTTGGAGTTTAGCAGTAGAAGAGCAGTATTATGTTTTCTTTCCGCTAGTTTTACTTTTTATATTTCGGCTTTCTGGTAGAAAGTATTTGTCGGGTATTATATTGGTTGGTATTTTGGGTAGCTTGATATTTTCTCATTGGTTAATACAAAGAGCTCCATCAGCTACTTTTTTTCTACTTCCTGGAAGGGCTTGGGAATTACTGGCAGGGGCATATCTTGCAGTCAATATAGATAAAATACGAAATTTTCCTTGTAGAGTAGTAGCGCTGTTGCGATGGATTGGTGTTGTATTAGTAGTAGGAACTATGTTGATTTACAACAATCAAATCTTATTCCCTGGACTTGCGGCAATACCACCAGTGATTGGGACGGTACTCTTGATTGGCTGTGTTTCTTCAGCGGATATCATAGGAAAGTTACTATCCTCCCGTTTTATGGTCAGTGTTGGATTAATTAGTTACAGTTTATATCTCTGGCATCAGCCGGTTTTTGCTTTTGCACGATATTATTATAATGCAGAGCCACCAGTGCTAGTTATGTGTGAATTTTTCATTATTACCGTGGTTGCTGCTTACCTGAGCTGGAAGTATATTGAGTTGCCATTTCGGGACCGGAAAAGATTTTCAAGAAAATATGTGTTTTCTCGTTCTGCAGGTTTATCTGTTGGTGTTGTGGGGTTGGCAGGGCTGGCTCTTACTGTGCCCATGCACGAGAAGTTATGGAATAGAATGCATGATGAAGTACAAATAAAAACTTATAATCTTTATAAGGATATAACTGATTTAAAAATAAATCGTGATAATGAAGATTGTATTTTTAATGTATGGGAAATAAATGAATTGGTGGTAAATAGATTGAATGATTGTTATCAAAAATATGGGCCTGGAATTGCTATTTCAGGTGACAGTCATAGTGTTAATACTTTTGATATGTTTAAATCTGTTTATACAGGATATCCATTTGTTTTTGGAACAACCAAGGGTGGTTGTCGAGTCCAGGATATGGGTTCTGAATGTCCTTATCTGGAGTTTGTGAAGTTGATGGAAAGTGATCCGGATATTTTTGAAGTCGTTATTTTTGAACAAGCCGGATACCAATTGTTCAGACCAGAAGGTATGTTGCATGAACGTGCTGTCTTTAATAGGGTTCAAGCAGAAGGCAGCATGGGAATGCTTTCTATCGATTTCAATGCTATCGATTTGGTCCTCGATTACTTGGAGTTGTTTTCGGAAAAAACTAAAGTAGTGTGGTATGGGCCTAGAATAGAGCCACATTTTTCTATTAATTATATTGTCAACAAAGGGTGTGACTATTCATTTAAGTTACGAAGAGGTCAAGAAGAAAATTTTTTACGGCTTGAGCGAGAAATTAAAAATAAAATATATGAGAGAAAATCTATTTTATATCACTCTCAAATGGAAATATTTTCATTTGATCCAAAAAAAGATATAGTTAGTTGTGATTTTATATACTGGCGTGATGGTGATCACCTTACCCTCGAAGGTATTAAGAATTTCGGGGAACGAAGTTTGAGTGATGAGAAAACAGCACTATGGTTGGATGAATTGTTGTTGAGATAGTTTTTTAGGTGTGAATTACTTTTTAGGATGGCTTTTGTCGTTAGGAAATTGTCTTTCATTATAAGGAATTGACTGGCTGAGTTGTGATCAAATTTTGAGTTGGTTTTAATATATTGTGCTGAAATGAAGGTGTAGAGACAAGCGTTGGTTGTTCGTTAGTGTTTTATGCTAAAGCCTTATTTGGAGTTGCTATCGTGAGCTGTTCTATAGTCAATGATGGAAGGAGTTATGCTTTTAAATGTGTGTTGTTGAATTTTTTTGAATAGTCATATAATTTTGTGACAAAGACCAAAAATTAAATGTTAAATGACCGTACAAGGAATTTATTTATGATCCCCGTCATCATGGCCGGTGGCTCCGGCACTCGTTTGTGGCCTCTGTCTCGAACGGCCTACCCCAAGCAGTTTTTGAAGCTGAGTGGGCAATTAACCATGTTGCAGCAAACGGCGGCACGCCTGGATGGCTTGTCAAATCAGGATCCTGTGGTGATTTGTAATGAAGCGCACCGTTTTCTTGTGGCGGAACAAATGCTGTTGGGTGGTAAAAAGACATCAATTATTCTTGAACCTGTTGGCCGTAATACGGCACCAGCGATTGCATTGGCTGCATTGCAGGTGTTGAAAGATTTACCTGATGGTGAAGATGCGCCGGTACTACTAATTCTGGCTGCTGACCATGTGATTCAGGATATTGAAGCATTCCAGTCTGCGGCAGAGCAGCTGCTGCCGGCCGTAAAAGCAGGCCAGTTTGGTACTTTGGGTATTGTTCCCACTGAAGCGGCGACGGGATATGGTTATATTCAGGCGGGAGCGGAAGTTGACGGTGGTTGCCTGGCAGTACAGCAATTTGTTGAGAAGCCAGATGCAGCAACAGCGCAAGCATACTTGGATGCCGGAAATTATTTCTGGAACAGTGGCATGTTTATGGTGCGGGCCGATCGTTATCTGGAAGAACTGGAGCGCTTCCGTCCGGATATTCATGCTGCCTGTGTGAAAGCGATGTCAGCCACGGCAGAAGATATGGACTTTGTTCGGGTCGATGCTGAATCCTTTGCGGAATGCCCGGATGAGTCCATTGATTACGCCATTATGGAGCCACTGTCGGCTTTGGATGGCGATGAGGCTCAGGTTGTGGTTGCACCCTTGGATGCTGGCTGGAGCGATGTGGGTAGCTGGTCTGCTCTCTGGGATATTGCTGATAAATGCGAAAACGGTAATGCCACTCTGGGCAGCGGTGACGTTATTCTGGAAGATACCACCAACAGTTTTGTCTATAGCGGTGCTCGCCTGGTGACGACATTGGGCCTGGATGGTGTGGTTGTGGTCGATACACCGGATGCCTTGTTGGTTGCCAGTAAAGACAAGGTGCAAGAAGTCAAAAAAATTGTGGCTCAAATCAAACAACAGGGGCGCTCCGAGTTCGAACAGCACCGGGAAGTTTATCGCCCTTGGGGTAAATACGATTCCGTCGATAATGGCGAACGTTACCAGGTTAAATGTATTACGGTTAAGCCAGGTGCAAAATTATCGGTCCAAATGCATCATCATCGGGCTGAGCACTGGATTGTGGTATCTGGTACGGCAAAAGTAACCAATGGTGAAGAAACGTATCTGGTGACAGAAAACGAGTCCACCTATATTCCTATTGGTCAGGTGCATGCACTGGAAAACCCCGGTGTGATTGAGCTTGAAATGATCGAAGTACAGTCCGGATCGTATCTTGGAGAAGACGATATCGTACGGTTTAAGGATTTGTACGGCAGGGCTTGATGTGAAATAGAAATAGGGGGACTTGATTTTTAATGTAAGGTTTTTTATATATGGATATTTTATGAAAAGAGATCTTGGTATTGATATTATGCGTGTGATTGGACTTTTATGTATCGTCCTTGCCCATGTATCTCCCCCTTATTTTGTTTTTCAGTTGAGGAATTTTGATGTCCCTTTGATGGTTTTTGTGTCAGGGGTTTCTTATTTTCTTTCAGGTGGTATGTCTGGAAGCTATTTGAAATATTTCATAAAAAGATTGAAAAGACTAGTGGTGCCAGTTTGGATATTTTTTGCTTTTTATTTTATGTTTTTTATTGTGGTTTTAGAGCAGTCATTTACCTTTCGTCAATTATTTGGAACATTATTTCTAACGGGTGGTATTGGGTATGTTTGGATAATAAGAGTGTTTCTTTTGATGGCAATTTTAGCGCCCGTAGTCATTTATATTTCTAAAAGATTTGAAATTAATTTGCCTTTTATAGGTTTGTTTTTAATTTCTCTTGTTCAAGTTTTGTTTTTTTGTTTTGATGGTTATTTGCTTGATGGTTTGGGGAAAATATTTTCAGTATTAATTCTTTATACTCTTGGTTATTTGGGGGTTTTTGTGCTTGGGTATTGGGTTGCAGCAGTTGGTTCAAAGAAATTGATTTATGCTTTTTTATGTTCTTTTTTGGTTTTTAGTTTTTCTTTCTTTGTAAATTATGAAGGAGGGTGGGTTAATACTCAGAGCTATAAATATCCTCCACAGTTAATGTATCTTTCCTATGCTATGTGTGTGAGTTTTGTTCTGTATATTGTTAGGTCTTATATGTCGCATTTTTTAATTTTTTTGAAAATGGAAATGTTTGTTGGATTTGTGTCAGGGAACTCTATATGGATTTATCTCTGGCATATTGCCTTTTTGTCTGTATATGCGTTGTCTGAGTACGAATGGGGTGTGCGTTATTTCGGTGTGTTAATTAGTAGTATAATTTTGGTTTATATACAGGTTTCTATTGTTGACTTTCTTGAAGCTAAAGTGCCCAGTTGGAAGAAATATCTTAGATATTTGAAAGGATGATTTTTTAGGGTTGGTATTATTAATTAATTTTGGAATAATGAGAGATATTTTCTACTGAAACTACAATATTGGGGTCATTTATGTTATCAAACACTGTACTTGCTCAGAGTGGTATCCAGTTTGGCACCAGTGGCGCTCGTGGTCTGGTTGAACAATTTACTGATCCGGTGTGTGCCGCGTTTACACAGGCCTTTCTGCATGTAATGAAGCAGGAGTTTACTGTTGAGCGGGTGGCGCTGGGGATTGATCGCCGCCCCAGTAGTCCAGCAATGGCTGCTGCGTGTGCTGCGGCTGCCGTGAAATTGGGTGTCGAAGTCGATTATTATGGCGTGTTACCTACGCCAGCGCTGGCTTTGCAAGCCATGCAGGATGGTGTTCCAGCTATTGTGATTACGGGTAGTCATATTCCTTTTGACCGTAATGGCATCAAGTTTTATCGCCCGGATGGTGAAATCACCAAGGTGGATGAGCAGGCTATTTTACAGGCTGAGGTTGAGATTCCATCGGTATTGCCATTGTTGCCAGACGAATCGGTTAAAGCGCGTCAATTGTATATGGAGCGTTATACACACTTGTTTGCGGCAGATTTGCTACAGGGCAAGCGTATTGGTTTGTATGAACATTCCGCCGCCGGCCGTGAGCTGAATGCAGATGTACTCAGAAGTCTGGGGGCTGAGGTGATTTCCCTGGGGCGCACCGATACTTTTGTGCCCATCGATACCGAAGCTGTCTCTGAGGAAGATCAACAACAGGCGCTGACCTGGTCAGCTGAATACAAGCTGGATGCGATTTTTTCAACCGATGGTGACGGCGATCGCCCTTTGATCGCAGACGAGCATGGTCATTGGCTCCGAGGTGATATTCTTGGATTGTTGTGTGCTCGGGCGTTGAATATCCAGGCGTTGGCGGTACCGGTCAGTTGTAATACCGCGATTGAAAAAAGCGGTTCATTTGCTGAGGTAAAACGTACGCGTATTGGTTCGCCCTATGTGATTGAGGGGATGGCGGATTTGGCAAAGCAATTTGACCGGGTTGCGGGTTTTGAAGCCAACGGTGGATTTTTATTACAAAGTGCCGTGGCTATGGAGAATTCAGTTATTGCTCCACTGCCCACTCGTGATGCGCTGTTGCCTGCACTGATGTTGCTGGCCGGTAGTTCATTGCAGGGCAAACCAGTCAGTGCGTTGTTGGCTGAATTGCCGGAACGCTTTACCGCCAGCGATCGCATCAAGGATGTACCAACCACTAGCAGTAAGGCATTAATTGCCGATTGGGCCAATAATCTTGATGCGATGCTGGAGTCATTGCATTTGCCCGGTGAGGCGATAACGGTGGATACAACCGATGGTTTGCGGGTTACCTTGTCTTCTGGTGATATTGTGCATTTGCGGCCATCGGGTAATGCGCCAGAATTACGTTGTTATGCCGAGGCAGATGATTATATAAAAGCGAAGGCATTGGTTAACCAGTGTCTGGAGCGAGTACAACGGATTGTTAGTGGGTAGGTTGTACTCGTGTCGCTAACGCTTGTTGGCTTGATAAGTTTATTTATTGTTTATGGAAAATACTATGAAAATTGCCATTGCAGGCACGGGTTATGTCGGGTTGTCCAATGCCATGTTGCTGGCCCAGCACAATGAAGTTGTTGCTCTGGATGTGATTCCAGAGAAAGTCGAGATGCTGAACAGGAAGCAGTCTCCTATCGTGGATGCTGAGATTGAGCATTATCTGGCCGAAAAACCGCTGAACTTTCGTGCGACGCTAGATAAACAAGAAGCTTATGCTGATGCCTCTTATGTTGTGATTGCAACACCTACGGATTACGACACGGCAACCAACTACTTTAATACCTCTACGGTAGAGAGTGTGGTTCGGGATGTGATGGCAATCAATCCTACCGCTGTGATGGTGGTAAAATCGACGGTTCCAGTAGGCTTTACGAAGCGCTTGAAGCAGGAATTGAACTGCACCAATGTGATTTTTTCGCCAGAGTTTTTACGTGAAGGCAAGGCACTGTACGATAACCTGTATCCTTCACGGATTATTATCGGTGAGCGTTCTGAACGTGCCCAGGTGTTTGCCAAATTGCTGTCCGATGCCGCGATCAAGCAGGATATTAATGTACTGTTTACCGATTCAACCGAAGCGGAAGCCGTGAAGTTGTTTTCCAATACGTATCTGGCGATGCGTGTAGCGTATTTTAATGAGCTGGACAGTTACGCAGAAACCCATGGTCTGAACACCCGTCAGATTATCGAAGGGGTTGGCCTTGACCCTCGAATTGGCTCTCACTACAACAATCCATCATTTGGTTATGGTGGTTATTGTTTGCCGAAAGATACCAAGCAGTTGTTGGCCAATTTTGAAGAAGTACCAAGTAATCTGGTGAGAGCCATTGTGGATGCCAACAGAACTCGTAAAGATCATATTGCAGACGCTATCTTGCGACGGAATCCCAAAGTAGTTGGTATTTATCGTTTGGTGATGAAGTCGGACTCAGACAACTTCAGAGCGTCGGCGATCCAGGGCATTATGAAGCGTATCAAGGCCAAGGGTGTTGAGGTTGTGGTTTATGAACCGGTGCTTCAAGAAGAGCATTTCTTCCACTCTCGGGTCATTCGTGACTTGGATGCGTTCAAGCAGACATGTGATGTGATTGTGGCGAATCGCTTGTCAGCGGATCTTGAAGGGGTTGAAGACAAGGTGTACACCCGGGATTTATTTGGTGGGGATGCTTGATCAGTAACCATTGGTTTTTATTAATATTGCAAAACTCGGCTAACGGACTAGCCAGCAGGACATCTGAATAAAAAAGATCGTACCGTTTGGGGTGATGTCCTTTTGGGTTGTCCCAGGGAGGGAGAGGGAGAATGTACCATCTTCAGCATCACGGTGCCGTGTCTGGTGTAACAGGCTCTTGTCACCGATTGACTGTCGACAGCGGGGAGTCGTTACTGGTCGACTGTGGCTTGTTTCAGGGAGCTGAGGCGACAGCATCCGGCGAGCCGGACAATGAACAGGATCGTACACGTATTGGTTTTGAGGTAGGCAGTGTCCGGGCATTACTGGTCACGCATTGTCATATTGATCACGTTGGGCGTATTCCTTATTTGCTGGCGGCTGGATTTGATGGGCCAATCTATGCAACTTCAGCGACCGGTGAATTGCTGCCGATGGTGATTGAAGATGCACTTAAAGTCGGGGTGACTCGTAATCGTTCGATTATCGATGGGGTAGTCGGTGCGCTGGCGTCGCAACTGGTACCGATGGATTATGATCACTGGTTTGATGTTGCGGGTTTTGAGCAGTCTTCAGCACCGGTGAAGGCCCGTTTTCGGGTGGCCGGGCATATCCTCGGGTCGGCATATATTGAGTTGGATATTGGTACTGAGAGCTTGGCTTGTGATCGCAAGCGAGTCATTTTTTCCGGTGATCTGGGGGCACCATATTCCCCGTTATTACCGGCTCCCAGGGCCCCTTATCGAGCTGATACCCTGATTATTGAAAGTACCTATGGTGATCGTCTCCATGAAAGTCGTCGGCTCAGGCGGCAACGATTGCAGGGGGCGCTGGAGCATTGTTTGCAAGATGGCGGAAGTATTCT
Organism: Oceanobacter sp. 5_MG-2023; assembly: GCF_030548165.1. Classification (NCBI taxonomy): domain Bacteria; kingdom Pseudomonadati; phylum Pseudomonadota; class Gammaproteobacteria; order Oceanospirillales; family Oceanospirillaceae; genus Oceanobacter; species Oceanobacter sp. 5_MG-2023. The sequence continues at coordinate 108,244 of NZ_JAUORS010000003.1, forward strand.
GATTCCGGCATTTTCGATTGGTCGCACCCAGGAATTGCTGTATGAGCTGGAGGATATTTTCTACCGAGTGAACCGGTCTGCTGCTGAGCCTTCACTGTTGCATGAATATCTGGATGTGATTATTGATTCACCCCTGGCGGCTGAATTTACACGTCAGTATCGCCGTTTGAGTCGCTTGTGGGATGCGGAGGCGCGAGGGCGTTTGGCGCGAGGTCGTCATCCATTGTCATTTGAGCAATTATTGACGATTAATTCCCATGAAGAGCATCTACAAACGGTAGACTACTTGCGGCGTACTGGCAGGCCAGCAATTGTAATTGCTGCCAGTGGCATGTGTGCTGGCGGGCGTATTGTGAATTACTTGAAAGCGCTGCTGCCCGATAAACGCACAGATGTACTGTTTGTAGGCTATCAGGCCAAAGGGACACCCGGGCGGGATATCCAGTACTGGGGGCCGAAAAGAGGGTACGTGGTTTTGGATGGAGAGCGTGTAACCATTCGAGCCAATGTTCAGACCTTGTCGGGGTACAGTGCCCACGCGGATCAGCAAGACTTGATCAACTTTGTCAGGCGGATGCGATATCCGCCGTTGGATATCCGGATTGTGCATGGCGACTCCGCTGCCAAGCAGGCACTGAAAAGCCGGTTACAGACGGTGTTGCCTGATGCCAGAGTGGTTATAGCGGCAGTTGCGGAGTAACTCGTCTTTCAGGAGAGTGAGGATTTTTCTGGAGGATAATTTCCTGGGCTGTGGTCAGGCGCACGATGTGTGTGTCAGAAAATAGCTTCCGTCAGTGTTTTTGGGTGCTGCTACTGGACTGTCTGAGGAAGAATTGATGTTGTTGCTGTTTTAAAGTGATGGACACTTCACGGTGTAGTCAGGATAATTTTGCTAGCTGCACAGGGTGACGACTGTAAGATTGATGTTGTTTTCCATGTGATGGCTGGAGTGGATTGGACGGGCCGTTAAAGATAGCAGCCTGGGTGTAGGTAGGTAAAAGCCCGGGTACGGAGAAGTAGGTAAGCAGTAAATCAGAAGTAGATGGATAGACATGGTTATGGATGTGTTCAGATTGAGTCAAACAATGTTAATGAGAGACGTGTGATGACAGCTCAGGGAATGATTCGATCGTATCAAAATACTTATAGCGCTCTGTTTCGTTTATTGGATGTTGTGCTGATCCTGGGGCTGTTACCACTGTGTTTGTGGGCTTACAGCCAGCCCATGACCTCCGTGTATGTGTCGACTGGTTTGCTGGCAGCCGTGGCTTACTTGTTGATGGCTGAATCATTTGGGGTGTATCGGTCCTGGCGTGGCACTTCGGCTCTGCGTATTCTTTCTGTTGCAGGGGCGGTGTGGCTGATGGTTTGTGTCGGTTTGATGGCACTTGCCTTTTTTGCCAAGGTAACGGCTGATTATTCCCGAGTGGTGATGGGGGGCTGGATGTTGTCCAGCCTGCTGTTGTTGATGCTGTGGCGCTTGGGATTTGGTCGTTTCCTGGGGTATTTGCGAGCCAAGGGGGTTAACACCCGCCGAGCAGCCATCGTTGGTGTTAATGAATGTGCCCTGGCCATGCGCGAGCAATTGGAATCTATCCCTGAGCTGGGTTACGAGTTTGGTGGTTTCTTTGATGATCGCAGCAGTAATCGGGTACTGGAAGAGTATCCGGACATTAACTTGGAAGGCCGCATTAATGAATTGATCACCCGCACGCGTAACGGCGAGTTCGAGGTGATTTTTCTGGCGCTACCGCTCAAGGCTCAAGGTCGCATAGATGAAATTTTGCAGCATTGTGGGGATACCACCGCATCTGTTCATCTGATACCAGACTTTTTTACCTACAATCTGATTCATGCTCGCTTGAGTGAGGTGGGCAACATGCAGACTATCAGTGTTTACGATACCCCTATCTTTGGTTTTAACGACGTCCTGAAGCGCCTGTTTGACGTGACGTTTTCTCTTTGTGTGTTAAGTGTGATTGCTCTGCCTATGCTGATTATTGCTGCTGCGGTAAAGTACACCTCGCCCGGCCCTGTGATTTTCAAACAATACCGATACGGATTGGATGGTCGCAAGATTCAGGTGTGGAAATTCAGAAGCATGAGTGTGATGGAAAATTCCGATACCGTTGTTCAGGCTCGTAAAGGGGATGCACGGATTACCCGTGTTGGGGCATTTATACGCAAGACATCCTTGGATGAACTGCCGCAGTTTATCAATGTGTTGCAGGGACGTATGTCAGTGGTTGGGCCTCGCCCCCATGCAGTGGCTCATAATGAAGAGTATCGCAAGCTGATCCCCTATTACATGCTGCGTCACAAGGTGAAACCGGGGATCACTGGGTGGGCGCAGATTAACGGCTACCGGGGTGAAACAGACACGCTGGATAAAATGTCTGGCCGCGTGGATTATGACCTTGATTATATTAGAAACTGGTCACTGTGGATGGATGTCAAAATTGTGTTTTTGACCTTTTTCAAAGGTTTTACCGGTAGTCATGTTCACTGATTCGACCCTTTGTGGGCGCCTCGATTCCATGCCAGGTATTATTATGCGATCGAGGTGCAGGAGCGATTGGATGTCAATGACATTTCTTGTGTTATCACTTTTAAGTGTGACGTGTTTTTGACTGGAGTCACTCTCTTTCATATATTGTTCACATCCCGAACGTAGACTCACGGTCAGTGCTTGTTTTGTAAAAGCAATGGATAGTGAGTGAAGTTTTGTCGGGATTGGGTTGGTTTTTTCGATAATTAATCATTGCACCCAACCTCTGAAGACAAGGTGTGGTAGTTTGGTTTTGGTAACGATGCTGTTGGAATTTTATGAACGACTGGGTTGTTTTGTTGCGTGATACCAGAGAATGGCCTGTTCTTGTGACGGCACTGGCAAGAGAATTGTCGATGAGTCGTGTTTTGGAGTGAATGGGAATTTGCTCGCTGTTAATTTCTGTAAGTAACGGTCATAATTGCCCGAATTTTGGACGCCAGAGACTCTGGCAGACGTAAAACTTATACAAGCCAGTTATGAGAGGATTGATATGAAAGCTTGGCAGCTACCTTTGTTTGCAATGGCGTCCGTGAGCACGACGGCATATGCAGTTCAACCAGATGGAATTATGCTTGGAAGTGGGGTGACATTGCTGCCTGGTGTGGAAGTATCCATCAGTGACGATAGCAACATCTATCTGCAAGAAAACGATGAAACAGGCTCAACAATTACCACGATCCGGCCTAATGTTGGCTTGGCGGCAGACTTGGGCGCTACTCAGCTGGCGGCTTATTATGAAGTGGAAAGTGCTTCCTACGATGCCGACTCCGATGATAATTACCTTGATCAGTTGCTGACTTTTGGAGGCGCAATCGAAATGACGTCCCGTCAGGAACTGGGATTGAATTTCTCTCTGAATAAAGGCCATGATCCACGTGGTTCTGGCTCATTGGAAGGGCAAACTGTAATTGACCCCAGTGTGTACAAGGATACAACGATCGATGGTTACTACACTTATGGTGCAGACAGCGCGTTTGCCAATGTAACTGTGTATGGGACTATGTTTAACAAGGAATACTCCAATAATGCCTCAGCCACCGACGATTTGAACTATGACAAAACAACAATTGGCGCTGAGCTGGGGTTGAAAGTCAGCTCTGCAACACGGGTTTTATTTGAGTTACGTAATGCGACTCTGGCCTACGATACTGATACAGCTATCGAGGAAAAGGATGGTAGCATTATGACGCTGCTGGCCGGTGCCAGTTGGGATATTGCCGGTAAAACAACTGGTAATGTGAAAGTTGGTACCACAACTCGCGACTTTGATGGTGAGGATGTGGATAGTGATAGCCGCTTTGCTTGGGAGGCAGGTATTACCTGGTCTCCTAAAACGTATTCTGTACTGAATTTCACCACTAGTGAGTCAGCGAAAGAGACTACCGGGCCAGGCAACTACAATGCCAATCAATATACCAAGTTGAGTTGGGATCATACTTTTTCTCCCCGATGGGCTTTGAATGCCAAGTTATCTCTGAACAAGGATAACTTCGTAGTGGCCAGTGGTGATGATGAAGATCGTCAAGATACGACAACGGCTATGGGTGTGACAGGAATTTTCTCGCCAAATAAAATGCTGGATGTAACTGCTGGTTTGGAAAAAACGTCTCGAAGCTCCGATGCTTCTGGCCTTGATTATGAGCAGCAAGTCTTATCAGTGGGTCTTAACTTGGCATTCTGAGTTAACACCTCTTGAAGCTTGTAAATCATCGGTCAGTTTTATGGCCGGTGATTTTTTTGGTTAGTTGTTTACAGGATGTCCTAATGCTGCGGTTGCCCAGCCTGTTTGTTCTTGTTTTTCTCTCCTTCGCCACATTGGCGGACTCCAGTCAGTATCGTTTAGGTGCTGGTGATGTTATTCAAATCAGTGTGTATGATGAGCCAGACTTGAGTTTGAACGTGCGTATTGGCTTGTCTGGTGATATTTCTTTCCCGTTGTTGGGTGATGTGACCGTTGCTGGATTCAGCCCTAAAGAACTAGAGTTAAATCTGGTCAAGCGCTTGAAGGGTCCGTATTTACTGGATCCCAGTGTGACAGTGTCTATCGTAGAGTATCGGCCGTTTTATGTCACTGGCGAGGTAGCAAGGCCAGGGAATTATGCTTTTCACCCTGGGTTGACGGTTGATAAGGCTATTTCTATTGCGGGGGGATTCACTGAGCGTGCTTCCAAAGGCAAAATTTTTGTCATGCATGACCAAAGCCCTTATGAATCGGTGAGTGAAAAGCAACAGCAAAGTAAAAAGAAGAAGGCGTTAAAGCTTTACGATGTTGTTCAACCTGGCGATGTGATTACTGTGGAGCAGAGTTTCTTCTGATTGGTATATGAATATGAATGAAAGAACACTGGAGTTTGGTTCTTCAGTACCTCAATCAGTCGAAGTTATCGATTTGATGCATTATTGGCATGTGTTTCGTCGCCATTTGACCAAAATTATTGCTCTCAGTGTTGTGGCGACTGTTATTGCCGCTTTGGTGGTAATGTCGATGACGCCTGTGTATCGGGCTACCACTACATTATTGATTGAAGCAGAAGAAGCCAAAATTTTATCGATTGAAGAAGTATATGGCTTGAATGGTCAATCGTCCGAATATTTTCAGACCCAGTTTGAAATACTGAAGTCTCGGGAGTTGGCCAAGCGAGTGGCGCTTGAATTGAATTTGGTAGAAAACCCGGAATTTAATCCCTTTCACCCAGCGAATAGAAAATCTTTTTCTCTACGTGAATATATTGTCGGAGAAAGGGAACCTCCTACTGAAGCGGCTATTCTTGCTGTTACAGTTAATACCTTCTGGAAATCTGTGTCTATTGCGCCGTTAGCGAGAACCCAGTTGGTGAAAATATCAGTAGAAAGTCGTGATCCAAAGCTGGCGCAGGTAGCTTCAGATGCGATGGCGAATGCCTATATTCAGTCGCAAATGGAAGCTCGTATTGGCTTGACTCAGCAGGCGGCTGTTTGGTTGACAGAACGCTTGGGTGGTTTAAAGCAGCGACTGGAAGCCTCGGAGCAAAAGCTGCAGAATTATCGTGAAGCCAATAACCTGATTGATGTTGCTGGTGTGGATACCTTGGTGTCAAAACAGCTGGATGAAATTACTGAGCGGTTGGTGGATGCCAGTTCCAAGCGGCTGGAAGCGGAAACTGTTTATCAGCAACTGCAGTCGTTAAAAGATCGTAGTTATAACAGTTTGAGCAGTTTGCCTGTGATTCTCAGTAACCCGTTGGTAGTCAATCTTCGGGGAAATGAAACCCAGGCTGAATTAAAAGTATCTGAGCTTTCCAAACGTTATGGTAACAAGCACCCCAAAATGATTGCCGCGCAATCGGATCTGGATGCTGTGCGTGAATCAGTAGCAACACAAATGCGACGGCTGGCTGCCGCTATTGAAACTGAATATGCTTCAGCTAAAACCAAAGAAGCAGCATTAGAGCAAGCCTTGGCGGACAAAATCGAGGATGTGCGGAATTTGAATCGCACAGAATTTGCCTTGAATGAATATACACGTGAAGTGAATGCCAACCGGACCATGTACGAGACATTTTTTAATCGTATACGTGAGACCACGGAAACCGGTGATTTGCAAACTGCCAATGCCCGTATTTCTGACCCGGCGGTATTGCCTAATGCACCGGTTAAGCCCAATAAAAAACTGGTGGTTGCCTTGGCGATGATAGTCAGTTTAATGTTTGGGGTTGGGTTGGCGTTTTTGCTGGATGCCTTGGATGCAACGCTCAAAAATGCTGAAGATGTTGACCGTAAGTTGGGTATGCCGTTATTGGGTATGCTGCCTATGATTGAGGCGTCAGTATTAAAAAAACTGGGGCTTGAGGAAGGGCGACTGGTACGGGCGTTCTCTGATGATGCCTTGCATGGTTTTTCGGAGTCGGTACGGACGTTGCGTACCAGTTTGACGCTGGCTGGCCTGGAGCATTCAGCCAAGGTGGTGCTGTTAACATCGTCGGTGCCTGGTGAAGGGAAAACGACCACTTCTGCCAACCTGGCTGAGGCTTATGGTCAGATGGAAAAAACCTTGCTGATCGATGCTGACATGCGCCGCCCCACTCTGGCGAAGAAATTGGGCTTGCCTCATAACAGTAAAGGTCTGTCGAATGCGGTGGCGTATCCGGATGCACTGGATGAATGTATTCATCACCTGGAAGATTTGAGTATTGATGTTATTCCGTCAGGACCGATTCCTCCAAACCCGCTGGAACTGCTAAGCTCTCGTAATTTTGAGCAATTACTGAACACCTTGCGTGGCCGTTATGATCGTATCATTATCGATACTGCGCCTATGCGCCTGGTCAGTGATGCATTGTATCTTTCAACGCTGGTTGATGGTGTGGTGTACGTTGTGAAAGCGGATGCGACCAAGGATAAATGGGTGAAAGGAAGTCTGAGCAAGCTGGACGATTCAAACGCTCGTATCTTTGGTGTGTTGCTGAATCAGTTGGATGTAAACAAGGAAGCTCGTTACAGTAGCTATGGCTACTATGCTGGTTATTACGATGCCTATGGTTACACCGCTGATGATAAACCGTCCTGATTCCAGGGCGGTTGCTACTGCGAACGCACCCGCATGGCTGGGTGTGTTCGGACGTTTCTTTTGGCTTTTAGCCCTTCCCGTTGTTGTTGCCTGCATTTATTTATCGTTTGTACATTCTCTTGTACTGATTGGGGAGCGTGCGGAGGTATCAGCCTCTGGAAGTAATGGCTGGCTCGATACTGCAGAGCAGCTGGATATCGTGGGTATTCCTGATATTTATGAGGCAAAAGGTTCTTTTTTGCATCGACAGGGAGTGCTGTTGAGTGATGAAGCACGTAGCGAGATGTTGATGCAGTCGGCGGCTTATTGGGATAGGGCCGCAGAAATCCGACCGGATTGGCCTTATTACCCCTTGTCTGCGTTATCCGCAGAAATTGCCTATAACGCTCCAGCAGAACGCATTCAGATGCGCTTGGATCAGCTGATGCACATAGCGCCAAATGAACGCGGCTTATACAGAAATCTGTTCCGGTACGCTTTTATTGCCTGGGAGAAATTGCGCACTGATCAGCAACGCTGGATTATACGTCAGGTTCAATTACCTGGTGGTGATACATTTAATCGGGCAATTAAAGCAGCCAGGAGTGTTAATCGAATGCCCTTGCTGTGTGCGACTTTGCCGTGGAGTGTTGCTAAGGATATCTGTTATTAGTAAGTAGTGCTGATGTGTGTTTGTCACCACGGCGTACCGTGGTGTGGAATCAGTCTTGTGGCGAGCCTCAGAAATTCTCTGTTGATGTGAATAGCCCAACACGCAGGTCTTTGGCGGTATAAATTTCGCGACCATCTACTTCCATGCTGGCATCCGCAATACCCATGACCAGTTTTTGCTCCATCACACGTTTGATACTGATGCGATAGGTCACTTTTTTGGCGGTTGGCAGTACTTGGCCACGAAATTTAACCTCACCGCTACCCAGTGCGCGTCCTCGGCCCGGGTTGCCACGCCATCCCAGATAAAATCCAACCAGTTGCCACATGGCGTCCAGGCCAAGGCAGCCAGGCATAACCGGGTCTGTTTCAAAATGACAGTCGAAAAACCACAGAGATGGGTCAATATCCAATTCGGCAACAATTTCACCTTTGCCATAATGTCCGCCTTCGTTGCTGATGTTGGTTATGCGGTCCATCATCAGCATGTTAGGCAATGGCAAACGGGCGTTCCCTTCACCAAAAAGTTGACCGTGACCGCAAGCTAAAAGGGCTTCGCGATCGTAAGAATGTTGGCGAGTCATGCACGCTTCCTCGTTGTTATGGCATGTTCTTCAAAGTGCCGGGTAAGATGACACAGCGTTTTGTTTAACGCTAATGAAGGTTACTTGAAATAAAGGAAATAATGACAATCAACTTCTTCTTGTGAAGACATGAGTCAATTCCTGTTAGTTGGTGTTTACATCTGCGCTGACGTATTTTCGGTATGGGGTGTGGTGTGGTGTCAGCATTTCTCAATCAACAGGCTGCCAATGGAGTAGCCTGCCCCGAAGGAGCAAATCAGCCCTTTGTCGCCCGGGTTAAAATCATCATGATGGCGGTGAAAAGCAATAACTGAACCGGCAGAGGCGGTATTGGCAAACTCATCCAGTACAATTGGAGCTTCATGTGGTTCCGGGAGTCGACCAAGCAGCTTTTTGGCTGCAAACAGGTTCATATTGATATTGGCCTGGTGTAACCACATCCGTTTCAGTTCGCTGGCTTGCAGGTGATTGTGCGTCAGCTGGTTTTCAATCAGGTCGGTTACCAGTGGCAGCAATTCCTTGAATACCTTGCGACCTTCCTGTTTGAAGTAGGGTCGGCTCTCCGGCAGGGCATCCTGACAGTGGTCGGTGTAGTTGCCATCACAGCGAATGTTGTCGGAAAAAGATGTGAGTTGTTGGGTGTCGAGAATTTTGAAGCCGGATTTGGGGTAGGCCGCATCAGCCGGTTCGAGAACGGCGGCTGTGGCGACATCACCAAAAATAAAGTGGCTGTCACGTGAAGTCAGGTCGACCTGAGGTGTTACAAATTCCGGGTTTACCAATAATGCACGTTTGGCAGTTCCTGCTTTGAGGGCGTTGTAAGCGCTAATCAGCCCAAAGGTAGCCGATGAGCAGGCAATGCCCATGTCGTAGGCGTAACCTGAGCAGCCAAGTCTGTGCTGGATTTCTACAGCGATGGAAGGGTAAGCACGTTGGTGGTTTGTGCAGGCGACGATCAGCAGGTCGATATCAGCGGCTCGCAGCTTGGCAGCAGCCAAGGCATCGCGAGCGGCTGCCATGCCCATAATAACAGCCTCTGGTGGTTCTCCTGGCTGGGTGGCTGTAAAGGTTGGCCGCATGCGTGATGGGTCCAGCATCCCTTGTTTGTGCATGGTGTAACGATGTTGGATGCCGGAGGCTTTTTCAATAAAAGCGGCACTGGAGAGAGGAGCTTCGGTGGCTTGGCCTGCGGTAATGGCGTCGGCATTACGTTGGTTGTGCTGCTCTGCCCAGGTGTTATAAGCGCTTACCAACTCCTCGTTGCTGATGCTGTCATTGGGTGTGTACAGGCCGGTGCCTGTGATCAGGATGTCTGTCATGTAGGATTACCTTGTTTTTATCTTATTATCGACAGATTGGATTTATATGCCAGATTTTCACGAATGTTTTTCCTCTGGCGTTTTTTGCTGTGATCGATCATGTGAGTACAAGGGAATTAATCCAGTCAGTCTGATGGGGGCTTCTGTGGTTCGGGATTATTTGATGTTGCTGCGGACAGTCTGGTTGGGTGGTCTCTGGATCTGTACCTGGTTGGTGCGGCCGCTGCTGGGACAGCAAGGGTATTTTCCACAGCATGGCTTGGTGGTAATGCATGGCATGATACTGGTGGGTATCGCTGTGGCGCTATTGATGATTGCTCTGGCTGTGTTTGATGGTGTTTTACACCCGCAATCAAGGACGACCCAGATACTGCTGGCTATGCTGCTGCTGTCATTGGCGTATTTTGGCCTGATGCCCTGGTGGAAGCTGCAGATGATGTTGATGCATGCCCTGTGTGTGCTGGGGGTTGTCTGGGTCATGATTGCACCCCGATCGGTGCTGTGAGCATTTGTCTCGGTCGGGGTGTGAAGTGGAGCCTTGATATTTACAGTTTGTGGTCGCCACGCTGCAGGTTGGACAAATTGATTTTGGCGCGTGGGTTACGGCGTAACAGCAAGGCGGTATTGCCGATTTGCTGTACCAGTATGGCTTTACTAAGCTTTAACAGCTCGGCGATTACTTCTTTTTTCAGATCCCTGTCACCGACCGAAATCTTGATTTTGATCAGTTCATGGTCGTCCAGTGCCCGATTGAGTTCATCGAGTACGTTTTCGCTCAGGCCATTGCTGGCGACGGTAACAATCGGGTTCAGGTTGTGTCCAATAGCGCGATACGCTTTTTTTTGTTCGTTGGTGAGCGGCATTTGTTTGTCCGGCCCTCGGATGAGAGTGTTAAAATAGTTTGCCCCGGTAGCGGGGCCCCTGACAAGCAGGGCATGATACAAGAGTATATCTGACCGGAAGGCAAACCCCTATGGCGCGATCGAAATCCAGTGCAGGCTGGTTAAAGGAACATGTGGATGATTTTTATGTCCAGAAAGCACAGCAGGATGGTTATCGAACCCGTGCCAGCTATAAACTGATAGAGCTGGATGAAAAAGACCAGCTGATTCGCCCCGGCATGACGGTGATCGATCTGGGATCGGCTCCGGGTGGTTGGTCACAGGTGGTGGTGCAGCGGGTGGGAGAGCGGGGTGTGGTGATTGCCTCTGATATTTTATCTATGGATGCGATAGCCGGTGTTGACTTTATTCAGGGCGATTTTACTGAAGAATCAGTATTTAATGTGTTGATGGAACGCATTGGCTCCAACCCGGTGAGCCTTGTAATTTCAGATATGGCCCCCAACATGAGTGGGGTAAGTTCGATTGATCAGCCCGGTGCGATGTATCTGGTTGAGCTGGCGCTGGATATGGCGCGGCAAGTGTTGAGCCGTGGCGGCAATTTTGTTGCCAAGGTATTTCAGGGAGAAGGGTATGATGATTACCTCAAAGATCTTCGTTCATCCTTTGACAAAGTGCTGATTCGCAAGCCCAAGGCATCCAGGCCACGGTCTCGGGAAGTCTATATTGTTGCGAAAGGTTTCCGTGGCTAGTAGATGCTTGCTAAGCTAAGAAGAATCAAGGCGTCATAAGCCTGTAATAGAGAGGTAGTGCCACCCATGGCAAAGAATTTCGTACTGTGGGCAGTGATTGCTGCGGTCCTGATGATGGTGTTTAACAACTTCCAGAACGTCGGACGTGGTAACGAACTGTCGTATTCAGAATTTATCACTGCTGTTGAAAGCGGCCAGGTTGAACGCGTCACCATCGCGGGTCAGAACATTACTGGCATCAGCAGCAATGGTGAATCGTTTGAAACCGTGCTGCCAGCGTACGACGATAAGCTGATGGATACCCTGCTGAATAATCAAGTGAAGGTAGTGGGTGAGAAGCCAGAGAAACAAGGCTTCTTTACCCAGCTGCTGCTGGCATCCTTGCCAATCCTGATCATTCTGGCGGTATTCATGTTTTTTATGCGGCAGATGCAAGGTGGAGGTTCTGGTCGGGGCGGCCCGATGGCCTTCGGTAAAAGCAAAGCCAAATTGCTGAGCGAAGATCAGATCAAGACGACTTTTGAAGATGTCGCCGGTTGCGACGAAGCCAAGGAAGACGTCAAAGAACTGGTTGAGTTTTTACGTGATCCAGGCAAGTACCAACGGCTGGGAGGCAAGATTCCCCGTGGTGTGTTGATGGTGGGTCAACCCGGTACAGGTAAAACCCTGTTGGCGAAAGCCATTGCTGGTGAAGCCAAGGTGCCGTTCTTTTCGATTTCCGGTTCTGACTTTGTCGAAATGTTTGTTGGTGTTGGTGCATCCCGTGTACGGGATATGTTTGATCAGGCCAAGAAGCAGGCTCCTTGTATTATCTTTATTGACGAAATCGATGCCGTTGGCCGCTCCCGTGGCGTTGGCATTGGTGGGGGTAATGATGAGCGTGAACAGACCCTGAACCAGCTGCTGGTTGAGATGGATGGTTTTGAAGTCAATGACGGTATTATCGTTATTGCTGCAACCAACCGTCCGGATGTGCTGGACCCTGCATTGCTGCGTCCTGGTCGTTTTGACCGCCAGGTGGTGGTTGGTTTGCCAGATATCCGGGGGCGTGAGCAGATTCTCAAAGTACACATGCGCAAAGTACCGGTGGCTGACAACGTCAACGCTTCCTTGATTGCCCGTGGTACACCTGGATTTTCAGGTGCGGATCTGGCCAACCTGGTAAACGAGGCAGCCTTGTTTGCTGCACGTGCCAACAGTAATCGCGTCACCATGGAAGAGTTCGAGCAGGCCAAGGACAAAATCCTTATGGGTGCTGAACGCAAGACCATGGTGATGTCGGAGAAAGAAAAAACCAATACAGCCTATCATGAAGCTGGTCATGCCATTGTCGGACGCCTGATGCCGGAGCATGACCCGGTTTACAAGGTTTCCATTATTCCTCGCGGACGAGCATTGGGTGTCACCATGTTCTTGCCAGAGGAAGATCGACATTCGATCAGCAAGCGAGGTATTGAAAGTAATATCTGCTCGCTCTATGGCGGCCGTATTGCTGAAGAGATGACACTGGGCAAGGATGGCGTGACGACTGGCGCTTCCAATGATATTGAGCGCGCGACCAAGTATGCGCGTAATTATGTCACCAAGTGGGGTCTGTCCGAGAAACTCGGCGCACAGCTGTATACCGAAGAAGAACAGCAAGGTTATCTGGGTTCAGGTGGTGGTGGCCAGTTGTCGCACTTGTCTGATGAAACGGCCCGGGTCATCGATGCTGAAATCAAGGATTTGCTGGATACATGTTACAAGCGTTCGGCGGCTATCCTGGAAGAGCATCGGGACAAGCTTGAATTGATGAAAGACGCCTTGATGGAATACGAGACGATTGATGCTGATCAAATCAGTGAAATCATGGCAGGGCACAAGCCTAGCCCACCGAAGTCCTGGGATGATCGTAACTCATCGGGTCCATCCGCACCTGCCAGCGAAGAAAGTCGCGATATGGCAAAGGATCCAAAGGATGATGCCGAAGGAGAGTCAGTCAGCGATCGCTGACCGTCTCTGTGAGGCTTGGCAAGGAGCGGCAATGGCCGCTCTTTCCGTTTCTGGGTATTGCCAATAATGTTTGCTGATTATTCAGCCTGATAATGCGATGGCCGGGGTGGATACGCCGGTTCGGTGACAAGTGTGTGGAAAACAGGATGTTTCTCCACTATCTGAACGGATAAAAATGCAGTGATTCTTCAATGTGGTAAACGCCAACTGTCTCTGGTTCGCCCGGTGGTGATGGGGATTGTGAATACAACGCCGGATTCATTTTCTGATGGTGGCTGTTATAACAGCCTGGATGCCGCTTTGCGTCAGGCCGAGCGACTGGTTCTTGAAGGTGCCGGGATAATCGATGTTGGCGGTGAGTCTACCCGCCCAGGGGCTGATCCGGTGTCTACGGCGGAAGAGCTGGATCGTGTCGTGCCGGTCGTTGAGGCGATAGCCAGAGAGCTGGATGTGGTGATTTCGGTTGATACCAGCACCGCAGCGGTGATCACTGAATCCGCCACGGCGGGTGCCCATATGATCAATGATGTGCGGGCACTGAGTCGTCATGGTGCTATCGAAGCGGCGGCAGCCAGCAGGTTGCCTGTGTGTCTGATGCATATGCAGGGGCAGCCTGATTCCATGCAGCAAGCCCCTCGCTATGAGTCCGTGGTGGATGAAGTCTGCCATTTTCTTGAACAACGCATTGCCGCTTGCGTCGCAGCCGGAATAGATAAAAGCCAATTGCTGATTGATCCGGGTTTTGGTTTTGGTAAAACCTGTGACCATAACTATGAGTTGATGTGTCATCTGCAGCGACTGAGCCGGTTAGGCTTGCCATTGTTAGCGGGCCTGTCTCGGAAACGTATGATTGCAGAAGTAACCGGTGTGACGGAGCCGGATCAGCGCATGATCGGCAGTGTTGCCGGAGCTGTGATTTGTGCCATGAAGGGTGCGCGCATTTTACGCGTACACGATGTACGGGAGACCGTAGAGGCAATGCAGGTAGTAGCGGCAACTCTGGGGGTGCGTCATGGCTAGACAATATTTTGGTACCGATGGTATCCGCGGCCGGGTGGGTGAGTCACCAATCACTCCTGATTTTGTCATGCGGCTCGGCTGGGCCGCTGGCAAGGTCTTTTCTCGGCAAGGAAAAAGCAAAATCCTGATAGGCAAGGATACCCGTATTTCTGGCTATATGTTTGAGTCGGCGCTCGAAGCCGGGCTGTCGGCGGCGGGGGTGGATATTGCCTTGCTGGGGCCGATTCCAACCCCGGGGATTGCCTATCTGACCCGAACTTTTCGTGCCCAGGCTGGCATTGTTATCAGTGCTTCCCATAACCCTTATTACGATAACGGCATCAAGTTTTTCTCTGGCGTTGGGCAAAAACTGCCTGATGAGACGGAAGGTGCCATTGAGCATTATCTGCAGCAACCCATGGTCTGTGTGGAATCACAGCAGCTAGGTAAGGCTGTCCGGATCAACGATGCCGCTGGCCGCTATACCGAATTCTGTAAAGGAACGGCCAGTTCGTTGAATTTGCGCGGTTTGAAGATTGTGCTGGATTGCGCACATGGCGCTACCTATGCGATCGCACCTGCGGTGTTTTCCGAGCTGGGAGCTGATATTGTGGTGTTGGGAAATCAGCCCGACGGATTTAATATTAATCGTGAAGCTGGCTCCACTGAACCGGAACGATTGCGGTGCAAGGTGCTGGAAGAAAGTGCTGATCTGGGTATCGCGTTTGATGGGGATGGTGACCGGGTGGTTATGGTTGATCATCGTGGTGAACTGGTTGATGGTGACCAGTTGTTGTACATCATGGCGGCTTATGCACAGCAATCCGGTCGTTTGCAGGGAGGAGTGGTCGGAACCCTGATGAGTAATATGGGGCTGGAGCTGGCGATGCAGGAGCTGGATATTCCTTTTGTGCGAGCCAGAGTCGGTGACCGTTATGTGATGCAGAAACTGGATGAGCATGGCTGGCGTCTTGGGGGGGAATCTTCCGGGCATTTGCTGGCGCTGGATGTTCAGACCACTGGGGACGGCATTGTTGCTGCCTTGCAGGTATTGACCGCGCTGATGGAAACAGGCACTTCGCTGCATGACTGGCACAAGCGCATGGCTAAAATGCCTCAGGTGATGATTAATGTGCCCCGCCGCCGGGAGGTAGATATTCAGACATCGGATGTTATCCGTCATGCTGTGATGGATGCCGAATCCACTCTGGCAGGACGAGGCCGGGTGTTGCTGCGCCCCTCCGGAACAGAACCCGTGGTGCGAGTGATGATTGAAGCAGAGACAGAAGTATTGGCGCAAACACTGGCCAGACAGTTGGCAGATGTCGTCGAAGCAGAACTGGACATCTGAAATGGTTGGAATACAGGTGGTCGAAGTGAGTGTATCCTTCGTGAATATGCGCTTCGGCTTGTTTCGCAGGCACTTCTTGGATAGTATCTGCGCTCTTTGAATTTGGGAGTGTCCTGTGCGTCGCTTGATGATTGCCGGTAACTGGAAAATGAACGCTGCGAGCGACACAACGGCTGCATGGCTTGATGCTGTTGCCGCAGTGAATGCACCGGAGCGCGATCTGGTGGTTTGTCCGCCGTTTCCGTATCTGGGTCAGGTGGTCGCTGGACTTGAACACAGTCAGGTTCAGGTCGGCGCGCAAAATTGTGCCAGTGAAGAAGCAGGTGCCTTCACCGGTGAAGTGTCGGTCGGCATGTTGGCAGACATGGGTTGCCGCTACGTTATTGTCGGTCATTCCGAGCGTCGTGCCCTGTATGCCGAAACTGATACGCTGGTCTTGGAGAAAACCCGTCGAGTACTGGCTGCCGGCATGAAAGCGATCGTTTGTGTTGGCGAAACACTGTCCGAACGGCAGGCGGGTAATGCCGAGCAGGTGGTTGGCACACAGCTGTCACTGTTGCTGGCATCCTTGAGTGATGCTGAATGGCAGTCCGTGATCGTGGCCTATGAGCCGGTTTGGGCGATAGGCACCGGTGAAACGGCAACTCCGGCACAAGCCCAGGCAATACACTTGTTTATACGTGAGCAGTTGGCAGGGCGCGATGCCAGCCTGGCTGCCACAACTCAAATTCTCTATGGCGGTAGCGTAAAAGCAGACAACGCCGGAGAATTGTTTTCTCAACCTGATATCGATGGTGGTCTGGTGGGCGGTGCCTCACTGGATGCTGACCAATTTCTGAAAATTTGCACGGCTTAGGAAAGTATGGAATCTATCATTCTCATTGTTCACATCCTGTTGGCTCTTGGTATCGTTGGTTTTGTGATGTTACAGCAAGGCAAGGGTGCAGACGCCGGTGCTTCATTTGGTGCTGGTGCATCACAAACTGTCTTTGGCAGTGGCGGCTCCGGTAACTTCCTCAGCCATACAACGGCGTATCTGGCGGCAGCTTTTTTTGTTACCAGCTTGGGATTGGGGCTTTATGCCAAGCAAAATGCCGAAAAAATATCGAATATAGGTATTCCTGCCCAGGAAGTGATTGAAAAGCTTGAGAAAGATACCCCACTTGTGGAAGAATACGCGCCTGCTGTGGATGCACCGGAATTGGATGCATCTGCGAGTGATCAACCAAGCGTCGAATAACACGACTGATTGATCCTCTGGCAAGTCTTTGATGCGGATGTGGTGGAATTGGTAGACACGCCATCTTGAGGGGGTGGTGAGCAATGCTCGTGCGAGTTCGAGTCTCGCTATCCGCACCAATCCAGCTTGAGTAAAAGCGATGTCGTTCGCTTTTACGGTCGAAACGCCCTATAATACGTCGACTCAAGCTGCCCTAAAGCCCCTCATGTCAGGGGCTTTTTAGTAGCTGTCGTCACAGTCAAACACCGATTTGTGACGAATACCGGATGATAGATAACGTTCGGTGTAAAGATTTGGCAGATCTGTTGTCTGGTCATCAGGCAACAACATCGGGCTGGGCACTAGGTGCCCAGTTTTTGTTTCTGAGAGGTAAAAAATATTGGCTCGTGATGCCCGCTTGCTGGAAATGTTGGCTCCTGTTGTTGAATCAATGGGGTTTGTCTTCTGGGGTCTTGAGCTGGTCGCTCAGGGGCGCCATACGCTGTTGCGGGTGTACATTGACCATGCAGACGGCATTACGGTCGACCATTGTGCGGATGTCAGCCGTCAGATCGGTAGCGTACTGGATGTAGAAGATCCGATTTCTCAGGATTACACCCTGGAAGTCTCTTCCCCTGGTATGGATCGTCCATTGTTCACCATGGATCAGTACGTGCAATCAGTCGGTGAAGAAATCGAACTGCGTTTGCGTATGCCCTTTGATGGACGCCGCAAATTCAAGGGGCGTCTTCAGGGTATCGAGGAACAGGATATTGTGCTGTTGGTTGATAATCATGAATACCTGTTACCTGTCGAGCTGATAGAAAAGGCTCATATTGTTCCCAATTTTGATAACTAAGGTTGCATAGCAGCGAGGCTGGAAGATGAGTAAAGAAATTCTCCTGGTCGCGGAAGCGGTTTCCAACGAAAAAGGCGTATCGCGAGACGTTATTTTTGAGGCCATTGAATCGGCACTGGCCGCCGCCGCGAAGAAACGCTACGAAGATGAAGAAGCGATCATTCGGGTTGATATTGATCGCAAGACCGGTGACTACGATACTTATCGTAGCTGGCTGGTTGTTAGCAATGATGTGGTGCCGGGTCTGGGAGATGAATTGACCTTGCAGGAAGCGCATGACATCGACACCAATCTCCAGCCCGGCGACACCTACGAAGTCAAGGTTGAAAATCCGGATTTTGGTCGTATTGCTGCGCAGGCCGCCAAGCAAATTATTGTTCAGAAAGTACGTGAAGCTGAGCGTGCCCAGATTGTTGAGCAGTATCAGGATCGTGTTGGCGAGATTGTTAACGGTACCGTCAAAAAGGTTACTCGCGACAATGTTATCGTTGATCTTGGCAACAACGCTGAAGGCTTGCTGCCCAAAGATCAGCTGATCGGTCGGGAAATCATGCGCATGGGGGATCGTGTCCGCGCCATCCTGAATGCGGTTCGCCCTGAAAACCGTGGCCCTCAATTGATGTTGAGTCGCACCATTTCAGAGATGCTGATCGAGCTGTTCCGTATTGAAGTACCTGAAATCGCCGAAGAGGTGATTGAAATCAAAGGGGCTTCGCGTGACCCCGGTTCTCGTGCCAAAATTGCTGTCAAAACCAATGACAAGCGTATAGATCCGGTCGGTGCCTGTGTTGGTATGCGCGGAGCACGTGTACAGGCTGTTACCAACGAACTGGGTGGTAGCGAACGGATTGATATCGTGCTCTGGGATGACAACCCGGCACAGCTGGTTATCAATGCCATGGCTCCGGCAGACGTTGCATCCATTGTCATGGATGAAGAAACCAACACCATGGATGTGGCGGTAGAAAGCGACAATCTGGCTCAGGCCATCGGGCGTGGTGGACAAAACGTCCGCCTGGCATCCGAGCTGACGGGCTGGACAATCAATGTCATGACCATCGAAGATGCTGCTGCGAAGCAGGATCAGGAAGCGTCGGCATATATTGATAACTTTATTAACACTCTCGACATCGAAGAAGATTTTGCGGTGTTGCTGGTTGAAGAAGGCTTCACCACGCTGGAAGAAATTGCCTACATCCCGATTGACGAGATGCTGGACATTGAAGAGCTGGATGAAGACATGATTAATGAACTCCGTACTCGCGCCAAAGACGTGCTACTGACCCGGGCTCTGGCCTCGGAAGAGAAGCTCGAACAGTCGCAGCCAGCAGAAGATCTGCTGGAAATGGAGGGCATGGAAAAACATCTGGCGCTGGTATTGGCCAGCAAAGGTATTTGTACGATGGAAGATCTTGCCGAGCAATCCATTGACGACCTGATGGACATTGAGGATATGACCGAGGAGAAAGCGGCGGACCTCATAATGACCGCACGCAAGCCCTGGTTTGAGGGCAATGATTAATCCACTCACTCGGCATAGGAGAAACGCATGGCAGAAGTAACAGTTAAAGAACTCGCCGACGTGGTGGGGACCAGCGTAGATCGCTTGTTGTCCCAAATGAAAGAAGCGGGCCTGCCACAGACCGCAGCAGAACAAAGAGTGTCGGATGAAGAAAAAGCCGGCCTGTTGACCTTTTTGAAAAAGAGCCACGGTGGTGCCAATGAACTGGCACCCCAGAAAATCACTCTGAAACGCAAGGTGACCACAACGTTGAAAACCGGTCAGGGTGGCAAGAAAGCCGTATCGATCGAAGTACGCAAAAAACGTACTTACGTGAAACGGGATGAAATGGATAAAGACGTTGAAACAGCACGTCAGGCAGAAGCAGAACGATTGGCTGCAGAAGCCAAGGCGGCTGACGAAGCGGCTCGTGTTGCTGAACGTCGTGTTGCCGAAGAACGGGCAGCACGTGCTGCGCGCAGTGCAGCCGAAGCTGAATCTCGTGCCCAGGCCGAGGCGGCTAGCAAGCCCATCACACAAACCGCGCGGGTCAGTATTGCTCCGCGTGCTGACTCCAAGGCGGCGCTGGCTGCCAAGGCTGCTGCTGAAAAAGCTGCCGCCGAAAAAGCCGCGGCTGCTGCCAAGGCTGCCAAAGCCGCTGCTGCCGCCAAGGCCAAGCCTGCAGCAGCCAAAACAGAGCCGGCACCCCAGCCTCGCCGTGATGATCGTTCCGCACGCCCCAGCAAGCCGGTTGCTACCGCTCGCGTCAAGGCCAAGCCACTGACTGCTGAAGAAGATGCTGCGCAAAAACGTGCAGAGGCAGAAGCTGCTCAGCAACGTCAGGAAGAGCATCGCAAGAAAGGCAAGGTGGTCGACAAGAAGCGTTCCGATACCCGCGAAAACAGCCGCTATATGGATTCCGAGGGTGGCCAGAATAGCGGTCGTCGTCGCAGCAAGGCTAAAGGCAAGGGCAGCCGTAGCCGTCAGCAACAGCAAAACAACAACGAACACGCTTTTACCCGTCCAACAGCACCGGTTATTCGTGAAGTTGAATTGCCAGAAGCGATTACAGTCGGCGAACTGGCTTCCCGTATGAGTGTTAAAGCCGGTGAAGTGATCAAGAGTCTGATGGGTATGGGCGTTATGGCGACCATCAACCAGACGCTGGATCAGGACACCGCGACTCTGCTGGTTGAAGATATGGGCCACAAGGTGGCGAAGCTGATCTCTGACAATCAGCTGGAAGAAGACGTTACAGACTCCGTATCTTACGAGGGTGAAGAAAAAACCCGGGCGCCGGTCGTAACGGTTATGGGTCACGTTGACCATGGTAAAACGTCGTTGCTTGATCACATTCGTCGTACTCGAGTGGTGGCCGGAGAAGCCGGTGGTATTACCCAGCATATTGGTGCCTACCATGTGCAAACAGATCACGGCATGGTGTCCTTCCTGGATACACCGGGACACGCGGCGTTTACTGCCATGCGTGCTCGTGGTGCCCAGTCAACCGACGTGGTTATTCTGGTGGTTGCCGCCGATGACGGCGTGATGCCTCAAACCGAAGAAGCCGTACAGCATGCCCATGCTGCCGGAGTTCCTCTGGTTGTTGCGATCAACAAAATGGACAAGGAAGGCGCGGATGTTGACCGTGTCAAAAATGAATTGTCCGCTCGTGGCGTACTGCCAGAAGACTGGGGTGGCGATGTACCTTTTATCCCGGTTTCTGCCCATACCGGTCTGGGTATCGACGAGCTGCTGGAAGCGGTGTTGCTGCAAGCCGAAGTACTGGAGCTGAAAGCACACTTCGACGGCCCGGGCTGTGGTGTTATTGTGGAATCCCGTCTTGATAAAGGACGTGGTCCGGTTGCAACCATGCTGGTGCAGAACGGTACGCTGAAAAAAGGCGATATCGTGCTTGCCGGTACATGTTATGGCCGCGCCCGTGCGCTGCTGGACGAAAACGGCAAGCCGGTTGATGAAGCCGGCCCGTCTATTCCGGTTGCGATCCTGGGTCTGAATGGCACTCCGGATGCTGGTGACAGCTTCATGGTGGTTGAAAACGAGAAGAAAGCCCGCGAAGTAGCGGAATATCGTGAGAACAAGGCCAAAGAGCAGGTACAACAACGTCAGCAAGCCGCAAAACTGGACGCCTTGTTCAGTGGTATGGGCGAAGGTGCTCCAGCGGTACTGAATATCGTCTTGAAAACCGACGTTCGGGGTTCGTTGGAAGCCATTGTGTCTTCCTTGCAGAAGCTGGCTACCGATGAAGTGAAAGTAAACGTGGTATCGTCCGGAGTGGGTGGTATTACGGAAACCGACGTGACTCTTGCGGTTGCTTCCAGTGCGGTTGTTTTCGGCTTTAACGTACGGGCTGACAATGCTGCCCGTCGTATCGTGGAAAACAGCGGCCTGGATATGCGTTATTACAGCGTGATCTACGATCTGCTGGATGACGTGAAACAGGCGATGGCTGGTTTGTTGGCGCCGGAGCTGCGCGAAGAAATCGTTGGTATCGCCGAAGTTCGCGATGTCTTCAACTCACCAAAATTCGGCCAGATTGCTGGTTGTATGGTGACCGAAGGCACAGTGCATCGGAACAAGAAAATCCGTGTGCTGCGTGAAAACGTGGTGATTTATGAAGGTGAGCTGGAATCGTTACGTCGTTATAAAGATGATGTGGCTGATGTTCGCCAGGGTATGGAGTGTGGTATTGGCGTGAAAAACTATCAGGATGTTCGCCCTGGCGATCAGATTGAAGTATTTGACGTCCGTGAGGTTGCTCGTACTCTGTGATCCATCAAGTACCTTGTGTACTTTGGGTCTGACCCTTTGACAAAGCCCGGCCTTGCCGGGCTTTGGCGTCTGTAGCCTGCGCCCATAGCCGCAGCAAGAGAGAAATATCATGCCAAAAGATTACAGTCGAACCTCCCGTTTGTCGGAACAGATTCAGCGCGAACTGGCCTTGAAAATCCAGTTTGAAATGAAAGATCCGCGCCTGGGAATGGTGACTTTGAATGACGTGCGGGTGGCTAAGGATCTCGGCTATGCCGATATCTATTTCACCGTGATGGGTGCCAAGGGAGAAACCGATCAGGAAATCCAGGCACAGACTGTCGCCATTTTAAATGACGCCGCCGGTTATCTGCGCTCCGAACTGGCCCGTATTCTGACGACTCGTGTGACGCCGATGTTACGTTTCCACTACGATGAAAGCATGGATCGGGGACACCACCTGACTGGTTTGATTCGTCAGGCCCGTGATCAGGACAAGGCCAATCAGGCTTCTGCTGAAGACGACGACGCATAAAGGCGGCTGGGGTGGCGACGCTGAGGTACTACCGTATAAAGACCTGCTGCGGCAAGCACTTAATACTAGCCTCAATGCAGCACCTTCAGTACAATTACAAGTGCCGGTACAAGGCTGATCAAGCCTTGGTTATGGCCAGTATCTGCAGCATTTGACCTTCTCGTGGTTGGTCAGGTCTGCAACGGCATACTACTGTTAATGTGCACGGTAGCGATGTCTTTTTTAACGTCAGGTTTACCTGATGCACATTATGTTGGAGTTATACATGGCATTATCTGCTGAGAAAAAAGCTGAGATCGTTACAGAGTATCAAACTGCCGAAGGCGACACCGGTTCACCGGAAGTTCAGGTTGCCCTGCTGACCCATAACATTCTGGGTTTGCAAGGTCACTTCAAGGAGCATGGCAAAGATCACCACTCCCGTCGCGGTCTGATTCGCATGGTTAACCAGCGTCGTAAGCTGCTGGACTATCTGAAGCGTAAAGATGCTAACCGTTACCTGGATCTGATCCAGCGTTTGGGTCTGCGTCGCTAATCTCGCTTGCAGCAAAAGCCCTCCGGGGCTTTTGTTGTTTCTGTAGCTCGCTTGTGCGGCTGTCTATACTCCCTCTAAATTCTGTTATCACTGTGGTGCCAGCCCCGCAAGAACGCGGTGGTGCTTCTAACCATTTGTCGTTGGTTCCCGTCAGGGAACCCGATATCCCCGTTCTGCTGTCAGCGTGGGGGAAGCCGGCTCGTGCAACGGCCAATGCTTAGAAGCACCGGCGGTGATGCAGCTTCGTTTGATTTACAGGAAAAATGAATACATGAGCAACAAACCTGTCGCTAATACCAAAACGTTCCAACTCGGTAACGACACCATCACGCTTGAAACTGGCCGAATTGCCCGTCAAGCCGATGGTGCGGTACTGGTTACCATGGGTAAAACCCAGGTGCTGGCTACTGTCGTAGCTGCCAAGAAAACCAAACCCGGCCAGGATTTCTTCCCGCTGTCGGTTCATTATCAGGAAAAAATGTACGCTGCAGGCCGTATTCCTGGTGGTTACCTGAAGCGCGAAGGCCGCCCTTCAGAAAAAGAAACACTGACTTCCCGTCTGATTGACCGTCCGATCCGTCCTTTGTTTGCCGATGGCTTCATGAACGAAGTTCAGGTCATCGTCACGGTTATGTCGTCTGAAAAAGATGTTGATCCAGACATGTGCGGCATGATTGCTACCTCCGCTGCCTTGGCAGTATCCGGTGTGCCTTTTAATGGTCCAATCGGTGGTGCACGGGTTGCCTTTATTGAGGACAAGGGTTACATCCTGAACCCGACTCAGACTCAGCTGGAAGATTCCTTGCTGGATATGATCGTTGCCGGTACCAAAGATGCCGTCTTGATGGTGGAATCCGAAGCCGACGAACTGACTGAAGACGAAATGCTGGGTGCTGTACTGTTTGCCCACAAAGGTTTCCAGCCTGCTATCACGGCCATCAGTGAGTGGGTTGAAGAACTGGGTGTCAGCAAATGGGATTGGGCAGCTGAAGCCAAGAACGTTGAGCTGTACGAAGCAGTAAAAGCAGAGACTGCAGCTGCGATCGGTGAAGCCTATACTACGTCTGACAAGATGGAGCGTTACGGCAAGCTGGACGCGATCAAGGCTGACGCGATTACAAAACTGGCTGCAGCAGAAGGTGAAGAAGGTTTCTCCGCTGACGATATCGCTGACATGATGGGCGAGCTGAAATACGAAGTTGTGCGCAAACGCATTATCGATGGCGAGCCACGTATTGACGGTCGTGATAACGATACCGTTCGTCCTCTGACCATCGAGACCGGTGTACTGAACACCACGCACGGTTCAGCTCTGTTCACCCGTGGTGAAACCCAGGCGATTGTTGTGACCACTCTGGGCTCTGCCCGTGATGCACAGATGATCGACTTCCTGCACGGCACCAAGGACGATCCGTTCCTGTTCCACTACAACTTCCCTCCATATTCTGTTGGTGAAGCTGGCCGTCTGGGTACGCCAGGCCGTCGTGAAATTGGTCATGGTCGCCTTGCCCGTCGTGGTATCCAGGCAATGATGCCTACAGCAGACGAATTTCCTTATACCATTCGTATTGTGTCAGAAATCACCGAATCCAACGGTTCTTCTTCCATGGCGTCCGTGTGTGGTGCTTCCCTGGCACTGATGGACGCAGGTGTACCGATCAAGGCCCCGGTTGCTGGTATCGCCATGGGACTGATCAAGGAAGGCGAACAGTTTGCCGTTCTGACTGACATTCTGGGTGACGAAGATCACCTGGGTGATATGGACTTCAAAGTGGCTGGTACTGATGAAGGTATCACTGCCTTGCAGATGGATATCAAGATCGAAGGTATTACCGAGCAAATCATGGAAATTGCTCTGGAAAAAGCCAAAGCAGCCCGTCTGAACATTCTGGGTCAGATGAACACTGTGATTGCTGAGCCACGTACAACACTGGCTGAAAACGCACCGACCATGAGCACCATGAAGATTCCTTCCGATAAAATCCGTGAAGTGATTGGTAAAGGTGGCGCGACCATTCGTGATATTACGGAAAAATCCGGTGCTTCGATCGACATCAATGATGATGGCGAAATCAAGATCTTTGCGGCTGGTAAAGAAGCCTCTGATTTGGCGCGCAGCATGATTGAAGCAATCACTGCGGATATCGAAGTAGGAACTACCTACACAGGTAAAGTCAGCAAAATCGTCGATTTTGGTGCTTTCATCACCGTTCTGCCTGGCAAGGATGGTCTGTTGCACATCTCTCAGATCAGCGAAGAGCGTGTTGAGAACGTGACCGATTACCTGAAAGAAGGTCAAATGGTTAACGTACACGTAATGGATGTTGATCCCAAAGGTCGTGTCAAACTGACCATGAAGGGTGTCGAGCAACCTGCTTGATATCTGAGCGGTGCACCGGTTTCGTTGATTTTTAGCTGACGAAAACGGACTGACTGCTTTCTGAAACCGCCTTCGGGCGGTTTTTTTATGGCTGCTCTCTCACTGTGATTGATACGGCAGGGGTTGATGCACGGCAAGACACCAGAGAGTGGCTGCTCCTAGACTAATAAAGTAGCTGAAATCCGCTGCAGTAATAACAGCCTGCTCGCCGATGACCGGTTCAGATTGCGCCGGGTATGGATCCATTAAAACGATGGCGCAGGTGGGTTTTATTCTGTTTTTTGTGTTGGCAGCGGGTGGATGTGTCTTTAACTGTTGGCAATGATTGGTCTGGAGAGCGTGATGGCACGTGAACGAATGGTACTTAAAGAAACCGGCGGCAGTCTGGATGTTAGCTCGGACGCCGGTCGGTTGTCTCGTGCGCTGGCACAGGCCGGTTGTTCTGTGCCGATGAGTCGGGTGACGGAAGCCTTGTGGGTGGCCGAGCGGTTGTCTGATCAGCTGTATGACCGTATTCCGGCGCTGCAACGACAAGCCGGGTTTTTATCCATGCCAGGTTCCGCCGCTCAGTGGCAGGTACTGATGCAACTGGCCGCTGCGGGTATGTTGATCAACCACCTGACGGGCAAGCGCCGCGACTGGTTATCGGCTCTGCCAGGCATGGGAGCGGCGCTGGAAATCTGGCAGTTACTTACTGGCAGTGCAAACCGTGCCCGCCAACAGCGTTATCCGTTGACTCTTGATGGCTGGACTCGTTTTGAACAGGAATTTGGCCGGGATACAGAGCAACAGATTCTGCCTGGCCCCTGGATTTCGCCTGAACTGATGGGAGCCAGAGCACCGCTGGATACCTTGGTAACTCAGGCTGTCCATCAACCGTTACCAGGAGAAGTGGCCTTGCTGGTGATGGATGGCGATATTGACGAATTAAAAGAGCGAATGGGACGTACTCTGGCTTGGTGGTCCCGGCAGGATAGCGGTGTATTGATTCCGGTCTGGGTTGCGGACAATGGTCAGCAGCCCGTGGATAGTGATGAGCTGTTATTAACCGATACCAGACCAGTCAATATTGCTTGTGCATTGCTGGAAGCTGAGGCGGAGTGGCCGTTGCGACAGACTGCCGATATACACTGGTTGCCCTGGCTTACGCTGGTGTGCCAGCCGGTTATTGCAGTCGCAATTGAGCCAGCAGCCAGTACCGGTTGGCCTGCCAAGGCTGCAGTACTACGACAGCCGCGTCAGCCATTACGACCTTTTATGGTAACGGTGAACCGTCCAGACCCGCATTGGCAAGGTGCGCAACAACCGCATGACGTGTTGTCAGTGCTGGATCGTTACTTCGCCGATATCTGTGAAATTAATCCGGCATTACGGCCTCGGCTGGCCAACCACCTTGGTGCTGTACAAAAGACATTGCCGATCAGCTGTGAGCGGTTGGGGCTTCGCAGTGCCGGAACAGCCGGAGCTTTGCTTCATCATCACGATGGTGAATTACTGGTCAATGCCTGCTTGGGCAATCAGATGGGCATCAATATGCTGGTGACACACGAGTCTGCCGGTCTTGCCATACTGGAGCCGGTGTTACAGGCGATTGCCTTTGCTCGTCGGCAAAAGCTGGATGATGAAGCCGCCCCCTGGGCTGGCTTGCCACTGGTTTGTCGTCATGACCCTGCCGCTCCTGAAATGACAGAACTCTTGTTGTCACAAAGTGCCGACCAGATGCGGGTGCTGTTGATCCCGGATGGCAATACTGCGCAGGCGGCTTTAAAGAGCTGCTACGGTGAGACTGGAGTGGTGATGCAGCTAGTCATTCCGGATGGCCCGGTTGCCTCTATTATGACACCGGCGATGGCAGAGCAATTGGTCAGTCATGGGGCTGTGTGTTTGCATGGGCATTGTGCCGCGGAAATTCAGCTGGTGGCCAGTGGCTATCAGTCTTTGCAGCAGGCATTACAGATCAGTGAGCGCTTGCAACAGCATCAACGGCCACATTCATTGGTGTACTTGCTGGAGCCTGGCCGGTTTCGCCACGCCAGGGATTCAGCCGAAGCCGGTTGTCAGGTTGACGATCAAATTATCAGTGGTCTGTTCCCCGAGATTGTACGCCAGCGTCTGGTTTTCTGTGATATGCGCCCGGAAGTGTTCATTGGGCATTGTCGTCGCCTGCATCTGGATAGCAGTCAGGTACTGGGGTTCAGTAATCACCCTGCGGCGCGGCTGGGCGAAATACCACAAGCGAATGCATGCAGCTGGTTGCACGGCCTGGTTCGGTTGGCGTTATCTTTGGGGTTGCCAGAAGCAAGCTGGTTGACGGAGTCGGAATGGCAGTCGTTACAGCGATAACGTTGATCTGACACACCGGGACGGTGTTAAGGGGTTGCAGTCATTGTGACTGGTGTTGTGGTTGGTGTTGTGGCTGTCTGAGTGCAGGGCTGGAAAAGAATAGAAAGCTTGATATCAGAACGGAATAGCCAGCATCTGAAGAAGATCAGCCATCAGGGTCAGGAGCTGACACCTGATGGCTGGAAACCATCAAAACGATATTACATCGTCTTACATATGGCCGGTTTCTTCGTAACGTTGGTGCCAGCTTAATGCTTCACCCAGCAAATGCGGAGTATGCATGCCACGACCACTGGCGCAGGCGCGATCAAAGTAATCGCGCAAGGCTGGGCGGAAGGCTGGATCGGCACATTTTTCTATAATGACGTGTGCACGCTGTCTTGGAGACAGACCGCGCAAATCTGCCAGACCGTGTTCGGTAACCAGAATCTTGACGTCGTGTTCCGTGTGGTCAACGTGAGAAACCATTGGCACGATGGCAGAGATGGCACCATTTTTGGCAGTTGATGGCGTTACAAAAATCGACAGATAACCGTTACGGGCGAAGTCACCAGAACCACCAATACCGTTCATCATACGGCTACCCATAATGTGGGTAGAGTTGACGTTGCCGTACATATCGGCTTCGATCAGGCCATTCATGGCGATCACGCCCAAACGACGAATCAGTTCCGGGTGGTTACTGATGTCTTGCTGACGCAAGATGATCCGTTCCCGGTAGAAGTCGATGTTATTGTTCAGCTCGTCCATGGCGGTCGGACTGAGTGAGAAAGCGGTAGAAGACGCGGCTGCCAGAGTGCCGGATTTCAGCATGGCCAGCATGCCGTCCTGGATTACTTCCGTAAAAGCAGTCAGCTGTTTGAATGGGCCGGCATCAAGACCCTCCAGTACGGCGTTAGGAATGTTGCCCACACCGGATTGGATTGGCAGCAATTCTTTCGGCATACGTCCCAGAGCAATTTCCTGCTCGAAGAATTCGAGGATATGGCCGGCAATGCGGCGCGAAATTTCATCTGGTGGGTTAAACGCTGAATTGCGATCGGGAGCGTGGCTTTCAACAACCGCAATGACTTTCTCGGTTGGGCAATCCAGATAATGCTTGCCAATACGGTCGGTCGGCTTGCTGATCTGGATAGGTTTGCGGTTCGGCGGCAAGGCAGTACCGTAGTAGATATCGTGCATGCCTTCCAGACCAGCACTTTGAGCGCTGTTGACTTCCAGAATGATGTGGTCAGCTTGTTCGATCCAGGTCTTGTTGTTACCAACCGCAGAGGAAGGGATCAGGCGACCATCTTCAAGTACACCAGTGACTTCGATGACGGCAATGTTCATTTTGCCAAGGAAGCCGGACCAGGCGTACTGGGATACTTCGGACAGGTGGATATCGATGTAATCCATGCTGCCGTTATTGATTTTTTCACGGCAGATTGGATCTGATTGGAAAGGCAAACGCATATTGATGCCGTTGACGGCCGCCAGCTTACCATCCAGTTCCGGTGCGGTTGACGCGCCAGTCCAGATGTTGATGCGGAATTCTTCGCCAGCGTTGTTCAGTTTTTCTATACGATCAGCCAAAGCAGCAGGAATGGCTTTAGGGTAACCTGCGCCAGTAAAGCCGCTCATGCCAACGGTGCTGCCAGCAGGTATCAGTGCGGCGGCGTCTTCGGCAGACATAAGTCGATCAGAGAGTGCCGTGCAGAGCATGCGTGAATCTGTAGCCATAGAAAAGTCCCGGTTATATAAAGAGTAATATCCGATTGGCGTATTTCATGTCTTTTTTATGCCAATACGTGCCAAATAGTATGGCTTTATGCGTGCTAAGTACCATCTTTCGGTATCGACTTAAGTCTATAAAAACAGTGTGTTGAGTAAAATGACATAATTGTCAGGTGGTTTTTTTTGCAAAACGGGCAGGAAATACCGCTGTAAGCGTAAAACGCTGAGGGCAGGGCGGGCTTATTTTATAACGTTGCGGTATTGGCTGTCGGTGATACGTTAGTTAGTTAGTTATTCAAAAGACAGTAGAGAACAGCACCGGTGCAAGCCTTGCAGTCGTTAGTTTTGCACCGATGCTGTTATCTCAAAGACTACTGGGCGATAGACTGGTTCACCACCGCCAAAACGGCATTCATGCTGGCGCTTAATGTGTCTTCGTCTTCTGCCGCGCCAGTGTAGCGTTGGCCATTGATATTGGCCTGGATAAAGGCGACAGCCCCGGCATCCGAACCTTCACCGGATGATTGCTCATCAAATTGCACGATCTGGACCGATACACCTAATGCGCGGTGGATGGCGTCAGTAAAGGCACTGATCGCACCGTTGCCGTGCCCGTGCAAGCTGATCAGGTTGCTGCCGTCGTTAAGGCAAGCCTGAACGGCGGTCTGGCTGCCACTGCCTTCAAGGGTGTAGCTGTCGAGTTGCAACTGGCCATGGCTGGTCATAAAGGTGCGGCGGAACAAGCTGACGATATCGTCGGTTTGCAGTTCGCTGGCACTGCGTTCAGCCAATGCCTGCACAGGTTGGGCCAGTTCAATCTGTACCCAGCGTGGCAAGGTGATGGCCATTTCCTGCTCAAGCAAATAACTGGCTCCTCCTTTGCCCGACTGGCTGTTGACCCGGATGACAGACTGGTAGCTGCGACCGATATCTTCCGGATTGATTGGCAAATAAGCGACATCCCAGTGTTCACTCGCTGTTTGTACGGCGAGGCACTTACGGATGGCATCCTGGTGGCTACCGGAAAAAGCGGTATATACCAGTTCTCCAAGCCAGGGGTGGCGCGGATGGGTCTTGATATTGGTACAGGCTTCGACGGTGCTGATAATGTCGTCAGCCATGCTGATATCCAACTGCGGGTCGATACCCTGGCTATAGAGGTTCATGGCCATGGTAACGATATCCATATTCCCGGTGCGCTCACCATTGCCCAGCAAGGTGCCTTCTATACGATCGGCTCCGGCCAGAATGGCCATTTCCGCTGCGGCTACGGCACAACCCCGGTCGTTATGGGTGTGGATGCTGATTAACAGGCTATCGCGTTTTTCAACATGATCACAAAACCATTCAATTTGATCAGCAAATACATTGGGCATGGCCGATTCAACCGTGGCAGGAAGGTTGAGGATGATTTTTTTCTCGGGAGTGGGCTGCCAAACATCAATGACGGCATTACACACCTCGACGGCGAAGTCGACTTCCGTACCGGAAAAGCTTTCTGGTGAATATTGGAAGGTCCAGTCTGTTGCCGGATAGTCCCGTGCGACTTGCTGTACCTTGGCAGCGCCTTTGCGGGCAATATCGATGATACCGGCCTTGTCGAGGTTAAAGACTTTCTGGCGCTGTACCGGAGAGGTTGAGTTGTACACGTGGACCACGGCGCGGCGCACACCATCAAGGGCTTCGTAGGTGCGTTCGATCAGATCATTACGCGCCTGTACCAACACCTGAATCGTGACATCATCCGGAATACGATTTTCTTCGATCAACCAGCGGACAAAGTCGAAGTCCGGTTGTGATGCAGCAGGGAAGCCGACTTCAATTTCCTTGAAGCCCATATCAACCAATAAGTGCCACATTGCCTGTTTCTGGCTAACGTTCATGGGCTCAATCAACGCCTGGTTACCATCACGCAGGTCGACAGAGCACCACAGCGGAGCCGCCTTGATTTCCGCATTGGGCCAGCGGCGATCGCTTTTCCGGATAACAGGAAAACGCGGGTATTTTTCCGGATTGAAGTCCGGGTTGCTGTATTTATGATGACTCATGGTGGCTCCGTACTGGTATTCAGATTGCTGTGTTGAAACTGGGTACAGTGTAAAGTGAAGTACGGGATGAAAGATTGTTAATTGTTGTGGTTTTGCACGGTTGTTTTTGTGAATATTGTTCTATATCTTGAATTATTGGTGATAAATTGCTGAGTTACTTTTAGGCTTGGTAAAAGATGCTTTTTCTGCGGCTTCCTCAAATATATTGATGGAGAGATTTGCATGAGTCGATCTGCTCGTGACCTGGTTGTTCTGGATCGTACCGATCGGCGTATTCTGGCGCTGTTGCAGCAGCATGGAGCCTTGTCGAACCTGGAGCTGGCTGATCAGGTTGGCTTGTCTCCCTCGCCCTGTTCTCGCCGGGTCAAGGCATTGCAGGACAGCGGCGTGATTGAAGGGTATCGTGTTCATGTCAGCGCCCGAAAACTGGGCCTGGATTTGCTGGCGTTGATACATATTAATATGGACAAACATACACCGGAACGATTTGCTACCTTTGAGGCTGCGGTGGATGCTTGCCCTGAAGTACTGGAGTGTTATCTGATTACCGGTCAGTCGGCAGACTATGTACTCAAGGTTATTGTCCGTGATATGGAAGCCTTTCAGCAATTATTGCTTGGAACGCTGACTCGTATTGAAGGTGTCAGCGGTGTTCATTCCAGTTTTGTAATGCGTAAGGTGGTCGATCGCAGTGCTTTGCCACTGGATTAGCAGGCCAGTGTTGTGATGCAGTGTCGTTTTTGCCGAGTGTCCGCTCCAAACAGCGGCAGCGGAGGCGGCTATACTCAGGTAGAACCAGCGGAATCAGGCAATGGCAACTGTGATACCTCAATTTCCTTCAGCAGCAAGTAAACTGACAGGCTACATTCTTATATGCAGCCTGGTTCTCAGTGTGCTGTTCAGTGCAGTACAAATTCGCATCGATTATCTAATAGAAAAAGAACGTTTTCAGACCAATCTGGATACCTTGCTGGTGTATCAGAGCGATCAGCTGGCATTGGCACTGCAGCAATACCATAACACCGCCGTTCAGCTGATTTTTGAAGGGTTGATGCTGGATCGCTCCATTGTGTCAGTGTATGTCGACGATGACTTGTCTGGTTATAGCCAGCGGCGTGGACTGTCGGCTGATGATCTGAAAAATGATCTGCTGCAGCCTTACTTGCTGGAAAAAACAGTCGACCTGCTCGGCAATAATCTGGTGGAAGCACATTTTGAAAAAATAGGCAGTTTGACCGTCTGGATTGATAAGCGTGAAATTCATACCGAGTTTCGAGAACGAGCAGCGATGACCATGGCACTGGAGGTGGTACGTAACCTTTTGCTGGTGCTGGCGCTGGTGGTGATTTTCTATCAGCGACTGACTCGCCCGCTGGGTGAGCTGATTCGGCAACTCCAGGGGATTGTCCCAGGTTGTACTGAGCAGCCCCCGGTGACATGTCAGGAAAGGCTGTGTGAATTGCAGGCATTAACGGGCAAGATCAATTACTTGTTAACGTCTACAGCAGCGGAGCTGCGGCGTTGCCAGCAGGAGGAGCAAAACGCCCGTCAAGAGCAGCAAGTGCTGGAACATGAGATGCAGGCTTGTAACAGGGCGTTAAAAAACAGCAAGAGCCAGTTGCAGCAGCGTTTTGATGAACTGGAGCGTACCCAGCGACTGTTGTCTCACTCGCAGCAAATGGCATCGTTGGGGTATCTGGTTGCGGCCATTACAGAAGAATCCAACCAGCCACTGGCCGAGTCTGAGCAGCAAGTGAAGCAATGGCTGGCATCCGATGGTCGCGATCATCCTCCGGGCCAGCTGGTCAGGCTCAGAACCAATCTGGAGCAAGTCCACCGGAGAATCAACGAACTACATGTTCTGGCCAGTCCAGAGCCTCGACAGAGCCTGGATCTGGCTGCCTTGATGCAGAAGGTGGTCGCGGAGCAGTCGCTCAATGAACGTATCAACCTGGTAATTGAAACAACGCCTATCCCCGGAATTGAATGTGTTGAGAGTCAGGTTCGTCTGGCATTTCGGCAGCTGCTTGCCAATGCCAGTGAAGCCCTTGGAAGTGAGCCGGGCAAGATAACCATTCGCCTCGAAACCGTGAACGACACGGTATGTGTATCCATCCGGGATACCGGGGAGGGCATGGATGCTACCGCGGTGAACAGCTGGATCCATGCGGATTGGGGAGTGCCGGAAAACGGCTTGGGGTTGGCTGAGGTCGCTATTGTGATGGCTTATCATAGTGGGGATTTGACCATTGATAGTGAGTTGGGAGTCGGTACCCAGGTGATGCTGACATTTCCTGTGGCAACGTTATCGAGCAGTGCCAGCTCTGCGGCAAGTTGATTTGCCGAATGGCTGTGAATGATTTAGCGTTGCGGTAGCAACAATGAGGAATCACATGGCCAAGCAAAAAAACAGCGGTGGACTGGTCTATTCCACTGAAATTGGACGTACCTGCCCTGCATGTCGGGAAGCCGTGGCACAGTGTCGCTGCGGAGAGCCAGAGCAACCCCAGGGCGACGGGATTGTGCGTCTGGCACGAGAAACCAAAGGGCGTGGTGGCAAGGTTGTGACTCTGGTGACCGGAGTGCCGCTGATCGGAGCCGAGCTTAAGACACTGGCCAAAGAGCTGAAAAAGAAATGTGGCGTTGGTGGTGTACTCAAGGATGGTGTTATTGAAATTCAGGGGGAGCAGCGTGATTTGCTGATGTCTGAGCTGACCCGGCGTGGTTTTACGGTGAAAAAATCTGGCGGATAATAAGCCCGATACATGACACTGCTTCATCAAACGAATGACGATCTGATGAATTGTCCACCAGGTTTGATGTACTTCAAACCTGGCCCAACAACCTGATTATTTGTTTTGCCAACACGATAAGCTGATGACTTCAATAGCATGCCGGAGTCTGCGCTAATGGAAGAAATCAGCTTGTTTCTGGAACGCGGCGGTGAAGTGATTTACCCCATTATGGCGGTTATCTTTTTACTCTGGGCGTACCTGATCGAACGCACCTTGTATGTGGTGGCAGTGCATCCGGCCCGATGCGCCATTGCACAGCAGGAATGGTGTTCCCGTTCTTGTAAACACAGCTGGATCTCTCGACAGATTCATCAGGAACTGCTGGCCAGTTTGACGATGGGGCTGGATGCAGGATTCACTACTATCCGGATGTTTATTGTTATTTGTCCTCTACTGGGTTTACTGGGGACGGTCACAGGCATGATTGAAGTATTTGATGTCATGGTGCAACTCGGTGCCGGTAGCCCCAAACCCATGGCGGCTGGTATTTCCAAAGCCATCTTGTCAACGGTTGCCGGTATGGTGGGCGCGATCACAGGCTTGCTGGCACAAACCGTCTTGAGGCGGATTATTGAACACGAAAAACGGCGCATCAAAACGGTACTGGCTTTCGATTAGGCAGTGGGTATCATGCTGCCTGTTTTAACAGTACAGACGCCAAACCATGGGTTTAATAACCGTCGTGAGAGAAATAACAGCCGCAGGCAAAATCAGTGAGTCATAGGCCGATGTCATCACAATCGCTGATCAGCAGTGATGAAGAAGCCATGACCCTGGCGCTGGCCTTGGCGCAAACCGCTGCTGACGATGGTGAAGTACCGGTCGGTGCCGTGGTTGTGCTGCATGGTCAGGTGATTGGTCGTGGACGTAATCGCCAGATTACCGATCTTGACCCCAGTGCCCATGCCGAAATGCTGGCAATACGCGAAGCTGCCGCCACCATTGGTAATTACCGGCTCAGTGGTGCTTGCCTGTACGTTACCCTGGAACCCTGTACCATGTGTTATGGCTTGTTGGTTCACAGTCGTATCGAACGTCTGGTGTATGGGGCATCTGAACCGAAATCCGGTGCAGTTCACAGCGCCATACCGTTAGCCGCTAATCCTGTCTTTAACCATACCTTCCAGATTGAGAGTGGTGTGATGGCGGCAGAGTGTGGCCAGATGTTGTCGGCTTTCTTTGCTGCACGGCGAGCGGCGCGCAAACGCCTGAAAGCGCTTGCCCGACAACCGGACACTTCCGACACTCCCATTCAAGAGGAACCGGATGCATCGGACCATCATGCAGGCAAGCCGTCAGGCTGCGATGCTGGCGGAGAGACGGCTTGTTAAGTTAAAGTGCATTTGGGCGTTATTTATAAAGCGCGCAGCTACAGGTATCAGCAAAAGCCTGCCATCCGGTATTTTGGATCTGGTTTGGGGTTACCATCAAAAACGCCCCGCAAGAGCGAGGCGTTAGTCGGAGACTGAGAGATACGTCAGTCAGAGTCGGGGAGCGGGCCAGCACTATCAGGCGTTATCAACGGCCTGATTCAGCATGGTGTAAAGCTCATCTTTCAGTGCAACACGACGCACCTTCAGCGTTTCAAGACGTTCATCAGAAGCAGCTTCTTTTTGTTCTTCTATATGGCGTATTTCCTTGTCCAGCACATCGTATTCTTCGAACAGCTTGGCGAAATGACGGTCATTCATCTTCAAATCACGAATCTGTTCACTCAACTCTGGAAAATCGTGGTGCAGGTCATGGGCTTCTATCGGCATGTAAATCTCCTTGGTGACTGCATTCAGAATAACGCCGGCCAGTAAGGCAGTCTTGATACAGGTCAGATTCAAAGACAATGGCTATGCTGCGTGGAAGGCTATTGCAATCGTGAAATCACAAGCATGAGCCGGAGATCTGATGCTTGGGCTTGTATTGCCTTTTTCTGGTTGGCTGATCCACACAAACTCTTTCCGTAGGGGTTATATTTTGTGCAAACTGCTTAGCTCTGAATAAGGTGTTTGGCAGTGGTCATTCTTTATCGTAAAGGCTCTGGGCCTTCCATATGGGACCTGTAGCGTGGGGTACAGGCAATAAAAAACCCCAACTGATAACAGTTGGGGTTTCGTATTTGGTGGAGATGGCGGGAGTTGAACCCGCGTCCGCCAATCCTCCACTAGGAGATCTACATGCTTAGCCGTCTCTATTCATTTAGTTCGTCACGGCCCGAGGGGCAGGGCGTTCAGAACGAGCTCGATTGGTTTTAACTCTTCAACTCCGAGCGAAGCATCCAAGCGATCCTATAGGGCTTAGCCCTCGTCCCCCTGTTATAGGCACCGGGGTTCAGAGGTAAGCTGCAATTAAGCAGCTAGTGCGTAGTTTTCGTCGTTTGCGACTATATAAATGTAAAACGTTTGATTTACGAGATCGTCTTACCCTCTCGGCATGCACCACTAGCTTTGTAATCAACGTCGAATCCGGATCATCCCCAAAATCGGTGTTGTTCAGGCTTGTGAGCCCAGGGCAACAGCCCTTCTGTCCAGTCAGAAACTTAGAG
Source organism: Oceanobacter sp. 5_MG-2023 (assembly GCF_030548165.1). Taxonomy (NCBI): domain Bacteria; kingdom Pseudomonadati; phylum Pseudomonadota; class Gammaproteobacteria; order Oceanospirillales; family Oceanospirillaceae; genus Oceanobacter; species Oceanobacter sp. 5_MG-2023. Next base: position 145,070 of record NZ_JAUORS010000003.1, read on the forward strand.
GCTTTTTTATCGGCCAGGTTCCCTTGCGGGTAATGTTCTGACTGTTGTGGCAACGCAGTATTTCGCGTAGCCAGAGCGGAACTATACGTCTATCCGAGGGTTTTGCCAAGTACCTATCGAACCAGTACCTGGAAAACAGGATAAATCAGCGTACCGAGTGTTTCATGATGCGTTCTTTTTGTTTGGCCCAGTCGCGGTCCTTGCTGGCGGCGCGTTTGTCGTGGGACTGTTTGCCTTTGGCCAGGGCGATTTCGGCCTTGACGCGATGGCCTTTCCAGTAAAGGGCGGTGCAGACGCAGGTATAGCCTTTGGCCAGTACTTTTTGCTCCAGCCGTTCGATTTCTCGGGCGTGGAGCAGCAGTTTGCGCTCTCGTCTGGGTTCCGCAATGATGTGGCTGGATGCCTGGTTCAGCGGCGTAATCAGTGCGCCGGTGAGCCACACTTCGCCTTTGTGGAAGGTGACGTATGAATCCAGTAGCTGGCACTTGCCTTCTCGCAGTGCTTTGACTTCCCAGCCGCTGAGCATCACTCCAGCTTCTTGCTTGTCTTCAAGGAAATAGTCATGGCGAGCCCGTTTGTTCAAGGCGATGGTCGAGCTGGCGGCTTTTGGCTTTTTTTTGGTACTCATACTGTCAACAGGAATGTCTCTGGGCGGTGTGGGACTTGTCTGGTCGGATGCTGTGGCATCAGCGTCTGTTTTTGATGTTGTTCTCAACTTGATACAGCTGAAGAATTTTTAACAATACAGCCACAGGTTGGTCAGGAGAATAACATGAATTCAGATAAAACCGGTATGAGTGGTGTGAGGTGTTGATTGGGATCTGGATTCTGACTGCGTTGCCAGCCTGGGGAACATTCGCTGGCCAGTGGTGAACGGGTCATTATGGCGTGTTTTTTTATCAAGGAGCTTTGGCGTGGAAGAATGGAAGGCCACACGCAGGGTTTTCTCTCAGCTAACATTTTATTGCCACTCAGTGGTATTCTTTGTGCAGTTTTTGTTGGCTGGGTTGTCTGTTGCCCGTGGCTGTTGGGCTGTTTTTGATGAATGGTTTACGGTCTCGATGTTGCCTTGGCGGCGGTTAAGTCAGCGGTTTTTCAACTTTATTCAAGAGGTATCATGACCACCATTACGCGCAGTGCGCTGGTGATGTTCAGTGCAGAGCAGATGTTCGATCTGGTGAATGACGTTCGCCGCTATCCGGAGTTTCTGGATGGTTGTCGACAGACTGAGGTGATTGACGAGGGTGAGGATTTTATCAAGGCTCGGCTGACGATCGCCAAGGCTGGCATTAATCAGAGTTTTAGTACCCACAATCGTCTGGTCAAGCCGGAGCGGATGGAAATGGAGCTGCTGGACGGCCCATTTACCCGTTTTCATGGTATTTGGCATTTTCAAAAATTGTCGGAGGAAGCCTGCAAGGTATCCCTGGATATGGAATTTGAAGTGGCAAACAAACTGACCGGTGTTGCTTTGGGGGTCGCCTTCAAACAGGTGGCTAATATGATGGTTGATTCGTTTGTGAAGCGAGCTCAGGTGGTGTATGGCTGACACAATAACGGTTGAAGTGGCGTACGCGTTGCCGGAAAAACAGCGGATTCTGGTGGTGCAAGTCCCTGCCGGGAGTAGTTTGCTGGAAGCTGCCCGGCTCTCTGGTATTCAGCGGGAATTTCCTTCATTGGATCTGGAGTCCGCCAAAATGGGTATTTTTGGCAAGGCGGTGAGAAATTTGGCTGAGGCGGTTCAGGACGGCGACCGCATTGAGATTTACCGTCCGTTGATTATCGACCCGAAGCAGGCGCGAGCCAATCGTGCCGCCAAGGCAAAGGCGTAGCCTGCTTGCCCTGGCGTGATTTTGACGCATTACTGGGTGAGTTCGACCGGGATGGTATTGACGGAGGTTTCTTCCTGGGGCAGAGAATCCAGCTGGCTCTGTTCTGAGAACGTCGCGTTGGGCAGCGTGCCGGTGTAGTTCATATAATTGCCCTGATCATCAAAAAATACCTGGATGTGATATTGCTTGGTGATTTCGTCACGCTCTTCCAGCGTATAGATATAATCCCAGCGTTGGCTGTTGAATGGATTTTGCAGTACCGGGGTGCCCATCACGAATTCAACCTGGTGCGCCGTCATGCCAGCATGTAGCTGATCCAGCATATCCTGGGTGACGATATTGCCCTGCTGAATGTTCAGCTTGTGTACACCTGGGAAAACGCAGCCGGAAAGGGTTGCAAAACCAAGTAAAAAAGTCAGAATTGTCGCTCGCATCATTCAGCTGTTGTCTCGTCCGGAGGTTTGCGTTTTTGCATTGATGGGCGATGATACCTGATGAACCAAGTCGCTGTGAAATATTCGAGGGTTGCAATGTCCGATCAAAATCTGGAGTTGCGTAAAGCAGGTCTGAAAGTCACTCTGCCAAGAATCAAAATCTTGAGCATTCTGGAATGTAATCCGGAAGCGCATCTGAGTGCTGAAGATGTCTATAAATCATTGATTGAGGCAGGTGAAGATGTTGGGCTGGCAACTGTTTATCGGGTGCTGACCCAGTTTGAGGGCGCTGGACTGGTGACTCGCCATAATTTTGATGGTGGTCATTCTGTGTTTGAGCTGGATAAAGGAGGTCACCACGACCATATGGTAGATGTTGATTCTGGCACAGTGGTTGAATTTACCAATGAAGAAATCGAGCGGTTGCAGCATGAAATTGCAGCACAGCACGGTTACGATCTGGTTGATCACAGCCTGGTGCTTTATATCCGCAAGAAGAAGTAATCCGTATTGACCAATGTCAGATGATGACATTGGTTTTATAGGGGAGATGAGGGGGCTGTGATGTGTCTCCCCAGATATGGCGGCCTTGGCCGCTTTTTACCAACGTCGGCCGTTGGCAGATTTGTGCCTTTGTGCCGAAGCCTCTGTAACATCGGTGACGACATTCGTCGTTGCTGTCTGTTTTCCTTTCTCTGATAGCGCTTCTGTGTGGTTTGCCGCTCTGGTTATTTGACGGTTGGCGGTGCTGTGATCTTGCCCGGTTAATGAATATTCATGCTGGGCCGTATCATTTTATTGCTTTGTCAGCCAGCGCTACGCCTGTTTGACCAGTGCCAGCATCTCTTTGGCATGAGTCATGGTGCTGTGTGTGATATCAACACCTCCCAGCATACGAGCAATTTCCTGAGTCCGTTGGGTGTCGCCGAGTTCTGTAATACGCGTGTGAGTGTACTCATCGCCAGAAATCTTACTGACCATAAAGTGCTGATGTGCTTGCGCCGCCACCTGGGGCTGGTGGGTGACGCACATGACCTGGCCGCGTTCACCAAGAGCACGCATCAAGCGGCCCACCCGCTCAGCGGTGCCACCGCCAATACCAACGTCTACTTCATCAAAAATCAGGCAGGCAATATCGCTGGTGGCTGCGGTGACGACCTGAATCGCCAGGCTGATTCGTGACAGCTCACCTCCGGAGGCGACTTTGGCCAGCGGCCCGGCAGGCATCCCCGGATTGGTTTGAACCATAAAACGGATCTGGTCGATGCCGTGCTTGCCTGCTTCACTCAGTGACAGCGGGTTGATATGGGTTTCAAACCGGGTGCGCCCCAGTGCCATGGCATCAAATTGATCACATACGTTGGCATCCAACCTGGCGGCGGCCTGGATGCGTGCCTGGCTCAATGTCTGCGCTTCGGTCAAGTAGCGCTGTTCCAGTGCGATCACTTGCTCTTGCAGATCTGCGAGGTCTTCGTCTGACATGCTTAGTTCGGCAAGTGCGGCTTCTTGCTGCTGCCAGTGATCGTACAGCTCAGTCGGTTGGATCTGATGCTTGCGTGCCATGCTGAAAATATCACTGAGACGTTGCTCTACCTGCTGTAGCCGGTGGGGGTTAATGTCTACCTGCTCCAGATAGCGACGTAACGAGTGACCTGCTTCCTCGAGCAGTATCTGGGCTTGCTGCATTAAGTCACGTGCTTCTGTCAGGCTGGTGTGCTGGTCATCAATACGCAAGAGTTGCTGATAGGCAACCCAGGCCATCTGGGCTGCTCCCTGGCTGTCACCGTCGTCACCTGTGCTGGCGGCCAGTGCCTGTTGTCCGCCCAGTAACATGGATTCTGCATTGGCCAGGCGCTTATGCTCCAGCTCCAGATCCGCCAACTCCGTCACGCCGAGAGACAATTCTCGTAATTCTTCTACCTGATAGCTGAGTAATTGACGCTGAGCCTGGACTTCACTACTGACTTCCTGCAGCTTGTGCAGGCGTTTTTTCATACGTTGCCATTGCTGAAAACAGTTGGCGACTCTGGTGGCCAATGGTTTCAGGTTGCCAAAGGCATCGACGATGTCACGAGGGGCGTCTTTTTCCATCAGCCGTTGGTGGGCGTGCTGGGAATGAACCTCGATCAGATGTTGTGATAACTCACGCAAATCGTTGGCAGACGCGGGGCGGCCATTAATATAGCCGCGGGAGCGGCCCTCGGCCGAAACAACCCGCCGCAGCAAGACAAGGTCTTCTTCATCAGGAATATCGCGGCCAGCCAGCCACTGACGAGCCTTGGGTGTTGGGCAAAAACTGGCGCAGATTTCCGCACGTTCAGCACCTTGTCGCACCATGGCGGCATCGGCACGTTGACCCAGCGCCAGACCAAGAGCATCCAGCAGAATGGATTTGCCAGCACCGGTTTCTCCAGTGATGACGGCCATGCCGCGCTGAAACTCCAGTTCGAGATGTTCAACCAGGGCAAATTGATGAATAGACAGATGGGTGAGCATGAAAATAACGCCTTTATCTGAATGTATAACCAGTGTTTTTATATACAGTACTTGTTACTGTCAAGTGACAAGTTGAATTCTCTTACGGTTATACCCTTGAATCCGACGAGCGGAACCCCATATAGCTGCGAGCGCCATTTTTCGACGAGAGGAGTACTTCATGTCAGACGAGCAAAAAAATCAGGACGAAGCCCTGCAAAACGAAAATCAGCAAGCTGATGCCAGTATTGAGACCGGAGAGGCTGAAGAAGCGGCAGCCACCGATCAGCCAGATGTTGAAGCACAGCTGGCAGCAGCCCAGCAAGAAATCGCTGATCTGAAAGAGCAGGTTCTTCGCGTTCAGGCCGAAATGCAAAATGTACGTCGTCGTGCTGAACTGGACGTGGAAAAAGCCCACAAGTTCGGTCTGGAAAAATTTGCCAACGAAATGGTTACCGTCGTGGATAACCTGGAGCGTGGCCTGGCGGCCGCACCGGAAGAAGAGGCGACCAAAGCCATTCGTGACGGCATCGAGATGACGCTGAACGGATTCCTGTCGGCCCTGGCCAAGTTTAATGTCGATGTGGTCGATCCGGTTGGTCATCCGTTTGACCCTGAACACCACCAGGCCATGACCATGGTCGAAAGCGCGGATGCCGAACCCAATTCGGTGGTTGCTGTGATGCAAAAAGGCTACCTGATGAACGGTCGCTTGTTACGTCCTGCAATGGTTGTTGTGAGTAAAGGCAGCTCTGCAAGCTGAATGGCAGGTTGCAAAAATTTAATGGCATGCCTTGAAAGCGCCAGCTTCGGACACATATACAAGTCATAGGCAAATACATCGCAACGTTCCTCGTTGCAATCGGTTAAAGACAAGCAAGCAGTGATCACTGCTCGAGTTTTGGAGAGATTTATCATGGGTAAGATTATTGGTATTGACCTGGGAACCACCAACTCCTGTGTGGCGATCCTGGATGGCGATAAGACCAGAGTTATTGAAAATGCAGAGGGTGATCGTACTACACCGTCTGTCGTCGCTTACGCTGACGAAGAAGTACTGGTTGGTCAATCTGCCAAGCGCCAGGCCGTTACAAACCCACAAAATACCTTGTTTGCGGTCAAACGTCTGATCGGTCGTCGCTTCAAGGATGATGTGGTTCAGAAAGACATCAAAATGGTACCGTACAAAATCATGGAAGCCAGCAATGGTGATGCCTGGGTTGAAGTACGTGGCGAGCAGTTTGCTCCCCCACAGGTGTCTGCTGAAATCCTGAAAAAAATGAAAAAAACCGCTGAAGACTATCTCGGCGAAAGCGTTACCGAAGCAGTGATTACCGTACCTGCTTACTTTAACGACTCCCAGCGTCAGGCGACCAAAGACGCCGGTAAAATTGCCGGTCTGGAAGTCAAGCGTATTATCAACGAACCAACCGCAGCGGCGCTGGCTTATGGCATCGACAAGGAAGGTGGCGACCGGACTGTTGCTGTCTATGACCTGGGTGGTGGTACCTTCGATATCTCCATTATCGAAGTCGCTGATGTGGATGGCGAGAAACAATTTGAAGTGCTGGCCACCAATGGTGACACCTTCCTGGGTGGTGAAGATTTCGATATGCGCCTGATTGAATATCTGGCGGATGAATTCAAGAAAGACAGCGGCATCGACCTGAACAACGATCCATTGGCTCTGCAACGTCTGAAAGAAGGCGCTGAAAAAGCCAAGGTTGAATTGTCCAGCAGCCAGCAAACCGATGTGAACTTGCCTTATATTACGGCGGATGCCACTGGTCCCAAGCACTTGAACGTCAAAGTGACGCGTGCCAAGTTGGAAAGCCTGGTGGAAGAGCTGGTCAAGAATTCACTGGATCCTTGCCGCATGGCCCTGAAAGACTCTGGTCTGAGTGCCAGTGAAATTGACGAAGTGATTCTGGTCGGTGGTCAGACCCGTATGCCGCTGGTACAGAAGAGCGTTGCCGATTTCTTTGGTAAAGAACCACGTAAAGACGTTAACCCGGACGAAGCGGTAGCCGTTGGTGCTGCGATTCAGGGTGCGGTTCTGTCTGGTGATGTGAAAGATGTACTGTTGCTGGATGTTACCCCTCTGACTCTGGGTATCGAAACCATGGGTGGTGTGGCAACACCGGTTATCGACAAGAACACCACGATTCCTACCAAGAAATCACAAGTGTTCTCTACTGCAGATGATAACCAGACTGCCGTAACGATCCATGTAGTACAGGGTGAGCGTAAACAGGCTGCCCAGAACAAGTCACTGGGTCGTTTTGACCTGGCTGATATTCCGCCTGCGCCACGTGGCACGCCACAAATCGAAGTTACCTTCGACATCGACGCAAACGGTATTCTGAACGTTAGCGCCAAAGATAAGGCGACCGGCAAAGAGCAGTCGATTGTGATCAAGGCCTCTTCTGGCCTGAGCGATGAAGAGATTGAACAAATGGTTCAGGACGCGGAAGCGAATGCGGAAGCGGACAAACATTTTGAAGAACTGATTCAGGCTCGTAATACCGCCGATGGCATGATCCACGCGACCAAGAAAACGCTGGAAGAAGCCGGTGACAAGGCAACGGAAGAAGAAAAAACAGCCATTGAAACAGCGATTACTGAACTTGAAGCAGCACTGAAAGGTGATGACAAGGCTGACATTGAAGCTAAAACCACCACTCTGACAGAAGCTTCTGGTACGCTGGCGCAAAAGCTGTATGCCGAGAAGGCCGAAGCTGAAAAAGCCGGTGCTGCTGATGCAGGCTCTTCTTCAGCGGATGACGATGTCGTTGATGCTGAATTTGAAGAAGTCAAAGACAAGTAAGACGACAGATGGGAGACGGGAGTCAGCCAACCTCTGGTGGGCTGACTCCCGTCTTGCGTCTCACATGGCTGGATCAATAGCTCCCATCTGAGGCAAGAAAGACGATGTCCAAACGAGATTATTACGAGATTCTTGGTGTATCAAAAGATATTGATGCCAAGGATCTTAAGAAGGCCTACCGTAAATTGGCCATGAAATACCACCCGGACCGTAACCCGGATGACAAGGATGCCGAAGCCAAATTCAAAGAGGCAACGGAAGCCTACGAAATCCTGAATGATAGCCAGAAACGCGCAGCGTATGACCAGTACGGTCATGCCGGGGTTGATCCCAATGCGGGTGGTGGCGGATACGGCGGTGCTGGTGCTGCAGGCTTTGGCGATATCTTCGGCGATGTGTTTGGCGATATTTTTGGTGGTGCTGGCGGCGGTGGCCGTGGTGGTCCGCAGCGTGGTTCTGACCTGCGCTACACCATGGAATTATCGCTGGAAGAAGCCGTTCGCGGTGTCGAAAAGAAAGTGCGGATTCCAACACTGGTCAGCTGTGAAGTTTGTCACGGCAGTGGTGCCAAACCAGGTACCACTCCGAAACACTGTCCTACCTGTAATGGGGTTGGCCAGGTGCGGATGCAGCAAGGTTTCTTTTCGGTGCAGCAAACCTGTCCGACCTGTCATGGCCAGGGCACAATCATTGAAGATCCGTGTACCAGCTGTCATGGCCGTGGTGTAAAAGAAGAAACCAAAACCCTGTCGGTTAAGATTCCTCCAGGTGTGGATACCGGTGACCGTATTCGCCTGTCGGGCGAAGGCGAAGCTGGCGCCATGGGTGGACCCGCTGGTGACCTGTATGTTCAGGTCAGTGTGCGCGAACATGCACTGTTTCATCGCGACGGCCGCAATCTTTATTGCGACGTGCCGATCAGTATTGTGGATGCGGCATTGGGTGGCGAAATGGAAGTGCCGACACTGGATGGACGGGTACGCCTGAAGATTCCAGCTGAAACCCAAAGCGGTAAATTGTTCCGCCTGAAAGGCAAGGGTGTTGCGCCAGTACGTGGTGGTGGTGCCGGTGATTTGCTCTGTCGAGTGCAGGTTGAAACGCCTGTCAGCCTGAACGATGAACAAAAAGCCTTGCTGATGAAGTTCCAGGAATCACTGACAGGCGAAAAACACGCGCCACAAAAAAAGAGCTGGTTTGAAGGTGTGAAACGGTTCTTCGAAGACGTTTGAAATGGCGTTAGAGGCCATTAAAAGCTGACATTCAAATACAGCCCGCGGTTGCACCTTGTGCCACCTCGGGCTTTTTCTTATCAGGAATTCAACCATGACACGAATTGCCATTACCGGTGCGGCCGGACGTATGGGACGAGTGCTGATTCAGGCTGTTGATGCCGCGGAAGGCGCAGATATTGGTGCCGTAATTGTACGCCACGACGACCCAATGTTAGGCATTGATGCCGGCGCCATTGCCGGTTTGGGGAAAGATCTGGGTATTTCAGCCGTCGCCAGCCTGGACGAAGTGGCTGACCAGTTTGATGTGCTGATCGATTTTACGACTCCGGTCGCGACACTGGCCAACCTGGCCTTTTGCCAGCACCACGGCAAATGCATTGTGATTGGTACAACCGGTTTCAGTGACGCTGAAAAAGCCATCCTGGCCGACACGGCAAAACACACCGGTGTGGTATTTGCCCCGAATTATTCGGTAGGGGTTAACCTGTGCCTGAATTTGCTGCGTATGGCAGCCAAGGTGATGGGCGAAGAGAGCGATATTGAAGTGGTTGAAATGCACCACCGTCATAAGGTCGATGCGCCATCCGGTACCGCTCTGCGTATGGGAGAAGTGGTGGCAGAAACCATGGGCTGGGATTTGAAAGAAGTAGCCTGCTACGGCCGGGAAGGCCAAACCGGTGCTCGTCCGCACAAGCAAATTGGTTTTGAAACCATTCGTGGGGGTGATGTGGTAGGGGATCATACGGTCATGTTTGCTACCGAAGGTGAACGGGTTGAAGTTACTCACAAAGCCCAGAGCCGTATGACCTTCGCTCGAGGTGCGGTGCGTTCAGCTCTGTGGATTCCCACTCAGGGGGCTGGTTTGTACGATATGCAGGATGTGCTGGGTTTCTGACTGTGAGAGCAGGCAACCGGATGTTGTTGGTTGCCTGTGATACTCGGCTGGCTCTGGTTTTCAGGCCGTCATGGCGGCCGTGGCAGGTCGGGCAGTCTTTTCGGTTCGCTGGTGTTTTACTCGCAGTAAATGATCCAGCGCCTGATCGACGATGCGATGGATATCGTCGGGTTTTCCTTGTGGGTCAAACATCATCCCGGTCAGCATCTGGCTGTTACCCCATAACCAACGGGCCCGTTCTGTTGCGGCTAACCCTTGCTCCAGCTCACCCTGTCTGATGGCAGCTTCTATCTGGGTGGATAACTGCTGCAGCAACTCTGACTGCAGTGTCAAATAGCGAGGCCAGACGACTTCTCTTGGTGATGCACTCCATTCCAGCCAGACCTTGATGTAATCCGGCTGTTCTTCACACGCTTGTAAAAAGCGCTGGAAGTAGTCACGAATGCGCGCCAGAGGGGTTGCTTCTGCAGTAAAAGCCTCTTCTGCCATCGCCAGCATAAAGCGGGCGATTTCATCCAGGACACTGATAACCAGGGAGTCACGGGTTTTGAAATAATTAAAAACAGTGGCTACCGATACCCCTCCCAATTCGGCGATATCTGTATGGCCTCCACGACCGATACCGCGCCGGGAAAAAACCTCAACAGCGTGTGTGAGTAGTAACCGTTTGCGCTCCTCCGGAGCAAGCCGTCGGCGACCATCAACAGCAACAGGCATGAAAATCCCTCATTCTTGTGTTCTATCATTACGCGCCTGAAGCCAAACAGGAATGCCTGTACCGTACGGGTGAATACGCGGCAAAAAACTGACAAGCTGTTCAGCAACTGGCTACCCATAGTCACTATGTAAATAAATCGCCTGTTTCTGGAAGCAAAATACCGTTTCAAATTGTATGTAACAATGTGTAAGCGAGTTCTGGCTGGTGTGTTTTCCGGTTATGTAAAAGGGCTTTATCGGAATTCCGGGCAGATAACCTGAACACCGCCCGGAACACCTTCAGCGCCATGGACATAAAAGCGTCTTTTGCGTATAATTCCCGGTTAATCAAAGCTCGGAGCTTCTCCTGCAGAAGTCACCGACCATTACAAAATTTCTGAAATTAGCGGAATGCCGATGAGCGGATCAGCATTCCGCTTTTTTACGCATGGGGTACCTGCCTAGTACCTCGCTTCGCCTGTTTTTCTTTGCTCGGGGATACAGTTTTGTCTACGCCAGCCATTCTAGCTCTTGAAGACGGCAGCTTGTTTAAGGGCACCAGTATCGGTGCTTTGGGAACGTCTGTTGGAGAGGTTGTTTTCAACACGTCCATGACCGGTTATCAGGAAATCCTGACTGACCCGTCCTATACCAATCAAATTGTTACACTCACTTACCCACATATTGGCAGCTACGGAACCAACAGCGAAGACGTTGAGTCCGCTGGTATTGCCGCCAAAGGGTTGATTATTCGCGACTTGCCATTAATGGCCTCCAGCTTTCGCAGCGAACAAGCACTGGATGAATACCTGCGCGCCAACAACGTGGTCGGACTGGCGGATATCGATACCCGCCGCCTGACCCGTATCCTGCGTGAAAAAGGGTCTCTGAACGGTTGTCTGATTGCAGCGGAAGATGCCTGGAGTGACGAGAGCCAACAACAGGCTCTGACCGAAGCCAAGGCTTTCCCGGGTTTGAAAGGGATGGATCTGGCCAAGGAAGTCACAGTCAGTGAACCCTTCCAGTGGACCCAGACCGACTGGACTCTGGGAGAAGGTTATGGCGAACAGAGCGAAACCCGATTCAAGGTTGTCGCTTACGATTTTGGCGTCAAGTACAACATCTTGCGCCTGTTGGCTGAGCGCGGTTGTGAACTGACCGTTGTACCGGCACAAACGTCAGCCGCCGATGTACTGGCGATGAATCCGGATGGCATCTTTTTGTCCAACGGCCCGGGTGACCCGGAGCCTTGTACCTACGCCATAGAAGCGATCCGGGAAATCCTGGAAACCGACATCCCGGTATTCGGTATTTGTCTGGGGCATCAACTGCTGGCACTGGCTTCCGGTGCAACCACGTTGAAAATGAGTCATGGCCATCACGGTGCCAATCACCCGGTACAGGATCTGGCCACCGGCAAGGTCATGATTACCAGTCAGAACCACGGCTTTGCGGTCGATGAAAGTTCGTTGCCTGATAACCTCAAGGCAACCCACAAGTCACTGTTCGATGGCACGCTGCAAGGCATTGCCCGTACCGACAAGCCCGCGTTCAGCTTTCAGGGACACCCTGAAGCCAGCCCTGGCCCTCGTGACGTAGCACCGCTGTTCGACCACTTTATTGATCTGATTGAAACCGCCAAAGCCAAGGCCAACGGATAACCACAGGACTGACTGAGTAATGCCAAAACGTACTGATATCAACAGCATTCTGATCATCGGCGCTGGCCCCATTGTGATTGGCCAGGCGTGCGAATTCGACTACTCCGGCGCCCAGGCCTGTAAGGCCCTGCGCGAGGAGGGCTACCGCGTCATTCTGGTCAACTCAAACCCCGCCACCATCATGACCGATCCATCGATGGCGGATGCGACCTATATCGAACCGATCACCGTGGAAGCGGTGGCCAAAATTATCGAGAAAGAACGCCCGGATGCGTTGTTGCCGACCATGGGTGGTCAAACCGCCTTGAACTGTGCCCTCGGCCTGGAAAAAGCCGGCGTTCTGGAACAGTTCGGCGTGGAAATGATCGGTGCCAATGCCGATACCATCGACAAGGCAGAAGACCGTGATCGCTTTGACCAGGCGATGAAAAAGATTGGTCTGGCGTGTCCACGTGCGGGCATTGCCCACACCATGGAAGAAGCCCGTGAAGTACAACAATCACTGGGTTTCCCTTGTATTATCCGTCCTTCCTTTACCATGGGTGGCACCGGTGGCGGTATCGCCTATAACAAGGAAGAATTTGAAGAAATCTGTACCCGTGGTCTGGACTTGTCGCCAACCAGCGAACTGTTGATTGATGAATCACTGATTGGCTGGAAAGAGTACGAGATGGAAGTCGTGCGCGACAAAAACGACAACTGCATCATTGTGTGTGCCATCGAGAACTTTGATGCCATGGGGGTTCACACTGGTGACTCCATTACTGTGGCACCGGCACAAACCCTGACGGACAAAGAATATCAAATCATGCGTGACGCCTCGTTGGCGGTACTGCGTGAGATTGGCGTTGAAACTGGCGGTTCCAACGTGCAGTTTGGTATGGATCCAAAAACCGGTCGTATGGTCGTGATCGAGATGAACCCACGGGTGTCCCGGTCTTCGGCACTGGCGTCCAAGGCAACCGGTTTCCCGATTGCCAAGGTGGCGGCCAAGTTGGCGATTGGCTACACCCTGGACGAATTGCAGAATGATATTACCGGTGGTGCAACCCCGGCATCGTTCGAGCCGTCGATTGATTATGTGGTTACCAAGATCCCTCGCTTTACCTTTGAAAAATTCCCTCAGGCCGATGGCCGTCTGACCACCCAGATGAAATCCGTGGGTGAAGTGATGGCGATTGGCCGTACCCAGCAGGAATCCTTGCAAAAAGCCCTGCGTGGTCTCGAAGTTGGCGCATCCGGCCTGGATCCCAAGGTAAACCCGGCAGACGAAGGAGCTCGCGACAAAGTGATCTCCGAACTGGTCACGCCGGGTGCCGAACGTATCTGGTACGTAGGTGATGCTTTCCGCATGGGGTTGACCATTGATGAGATCTACCAGTATTCCGGAATCGACCCCTGGTTCCTGATACAGATAGAAGACCTGATCAAGGACGAAGCCACCGTTTTTGCCAGCAGCCTGACGGCGTTGGATGCCAGCGCTGTCTATCGCCTGAAACGCAAAGGCTTTTCTGATCAACGTCTGGCAACCTTGCTGGGCATTTCTGAAAAAGCCTTCCGCAAGCATCGCCAGAAATTGAATATTCGCCCGGTTTACAAGCGGGTTGATACCTGTGCGGCTGAATTTTCGACCGATACCGCTTATATGTACTCGACCTACGAGGAAGAGTGCGAAGCGAATCCGACCGATCGTGACAAGATTATTGTACTCGGTGGCGGGCCTAACCGGATTGGCCAAGGGATCGAGTTTGACTACTGCTGCGTACACGCGGCGCTGGCAGCGAAGGAAGAAGGGTACGAGGCCATCATGGTCAACTGTAACCCGGAAACCGTATCGACCGACTACGACACGTCTGACCGTTTGTACTTTGAACCGGTAACCCTGGAAGATGTGCTGGAAATCGTCGAGAAAGAAAAACCCAAGGGTGTCATTGTCCAGTACGGTGGCCAAACGCCATTGAAACTGGCCAACGAACTGGAAGCCTGTGGTGTGCCGGTGATTGGTACCTCGCCGGAAGCCATTGACCGTGCAGAAGACCGCGAGCGCTTCCAGCAAATGATCCAGCGTCTGGGTCTCAAACAGCCGGTTAACGCCACCGTGACTTCTCCGGAAGAAGCTGTCACCCGTGCCGCCGAAATCGGTTATCCATTGGTTGTGCGCCCATCCTATGTTCTGGGTGGCCGTGCGATGGAAATCGTCAGCAACGAAAAATCCCTGCGCCGCTATATGAACGAAGCAGTACGGGTTTCCAACGATTCCCCTGTACTGCTGGATTACTTCCTGGATCGCGCCATTGAAGTGGACATTGACGCCGTTTGTGACGGCGAACAGGTCGTGATTGGTGCCATCATGCAACACATTGAACAGGCCGGGATTCACTCCGGGGATTCCGCCTGCTCACTGCCGCCTTACAGCTTGCCGGCTGAAGTGCAAGACCTGATGCGCGAACAAGTGAAAGCCATGGCGCTGGAACTGGGAGTTGTCGGTCTGATGAATACCCAGTTGGCCTGGCAGGATGGTGAAATCTACGTGATTGAGGTGAACCCTCGCGCATCACGTACCGTGCCTTTTGTCTCCAAGTGTATCGGTGTATCGCTGGCCGCTGTTGCTGCCAAGGTCATGATGGGGCGGACATTGGCGGAACTGGGCTTTACGGAGGAAATTATTCCACCGTATTTCTCCGTCAAGGAAGCCGTATTCCCGTTCAACAAGTTCCAGGGTGTTGACCCGATTCTTGGGCCAGAAATGAAGTCGACCGGCGAAGTCATGGGAGCGGGCACCACTTTTGGCGAAGCCTTCTTCAAGGCTCAGCTGGGAGCCGGAGCAGATTTGCCAGAAGGTGGCACTGCTTTCCTGTCGGTTCGTGAAGCTGACAAGGCCGGTCTGGTGGCGGTTGCTCGTGGGCTGGTGGAATGCGGCTTTGAACTGGTCTGTACCGACGGTACCCGACGGGTACTGGAAGAGGCCGGAGTGCCATCCAGTCGTATCAACAAGGTGACCCAGGGCCGGCCGCACATTGTCGACACCATCAAGAACGATGGCATCGACCTGATCGTCAATACCACAGACGGTGCCCAGGCTATTGCAGATTCAGCAGATATTCGTCGCAGCGCATTGCAACACAAGGTGTATTACACCACCACACTGGCAGGTGCTGAAGCGATTGTGGAAGCGTTGCGTTCAGAAGGTCTGAAAGACGTTCATCGTCTGCAAGATCTGCATGCCAGCATCGGCCAATAAACCAAGTTATCAGGAGTCAATGCAAATGCAGAAGTTTCCTATGACCCTAGAAGGGGAAAAGGCATTGCGCGATGAGTTGCAACGCCTGAAAAGTGTTGATCGTCCGACCGTTATCCAGGCGATTGCGGATGCCCGTGAACACGGCGATCTCAAAGAGAATGCCGAGTATCACGCAGCCCGTGAGCAGCAGGGTTTTATTGAAGGCCGGATTCAGGAAATTGAAGGCAAGCTATCCAATTGCCAGGTGATCGATATTCACTCCATTCCTCGTACCGGCAAGGTGCTGTTTGGTGTGACCGTTACCATTATTAACGTCGATACCGATGAAGAAGTGAAATACAAAATTGTTGGTGATGACGAAGCCGATATCAAGGCTAACCGTATTTCGGTGTCATCGCCGATAGCGCGTGCGTTGATTGGCAAGGAAGAAGGCGACACCGTTGTCGTCAAGATTCCAAGTGGTACTGTGGAATATGAAATTGATCAGGTTGAACATATCTGATCTGTCAGTGATTGCCGCACCACCTAATCGCCTCCTTCGGGAGGCGTTTTTGTATCTGGCTGTTGCATTGCCAGAGGTGGGTTGGTGCCGGGAGTGTCCGCTTGTGTCGCTTCGTATCAAGTGAGGATGATTCTTGAATTATCTTTATAAATCAAATACTTGTTATATTTTCGAGCCGATTTCATGCCACGGTTCGGCGGACTCAGGCTGTATCCTGGTGACAGCGACTGGTATGGTCAGATGATCAATATAATAAGGTGTTACGGGAGAATGACATGGGCAACCGTTTAGGTATTCTTGCCATCGATCAGGGCACCACCAGTACGCGGGCCATTGTCTTTGACCAGCAGTTGCAAACCCTTGCCACGGCACAGCAGGAATTTCCCCAGCATTATCCGGATGATGGCTGGGTTGAGCACAATCCTGATGATCTTTGGCAGAGTACCTGTGCGGTGGTACAGCAAGCGCTGGCCGCTGCCAGAGAACAAGGCTGCCAGGTCGCCGCAATCGGTATGACCAATCAGCGCGAAACCACCCTGGTATGGGACAGGCACAGTGGTGAAGCGGTTTATCCGGCCATTGTCTGGCAAGACCGGCGTACCGCCCGGCTGTGTGATCAGCTGCGGGCAGAGGTCGGGGATGAATACGTTCAGGTGCGGTCTGGCCTACGCCTTGACCCCTATTTTTCGGCCACCAAGGCCGCCTGGATTCTGGATCATGTGGAAGGTGCCCGGGCACGGGCCGAACGCGGTGAACTGCTGTTCGGGACGGTCGACAGTTACCTGATCTGGAAGCTGACCGGTGGCCAGCGGCACGTAACCGATGCCACCAACGCCAGCCGTACCAATCTGTTTAATATTCATCGGGGTGAGTGGGATCAAGAACTGCTCGAGCTGTTTCGTATTCCCGCGGCGATGCTGCCACAGGTACAGGATTGCTCTGGCGATTTTGGCACCGCCTTGGCGTGTTTTACCGGTGCTGAAGACATTGCCATTACCGGTGTGGCCGGTGATCAGCAGGCCGCCAGTGTCGGCCAGTGTTGCTTTGAACCGGGGCAAGTCAAAAGCACCTACGGCACTGGGTGTTTTGTGCTGCTGAATACCGGTACCCAACCCCTGAGCTCCAGTCATGGATTACTGACCACGGTTGCCTTGCAGCTGGATGGCCAGCGTACCTACGCGTTGGAAGGAGCCATTTTTGTTGCCGGAGCAACGGTGCAATGGCTGCGAGATGAACTGGGTATTATCGAACGGGCGTCCGATACCGAACGATTGGCCAGCGCACTGGACGGCAACAAAGGCGTTTACCTGGTGCCCGCTTTTACCGGGTTGGGTGTACCTTACTGGCGTAGTGATGCCCGTGCCGCCATTGTTGGTCTGACCCGTGGGGCCGGCAAGGCCGAACTGGCCCGGGCGGCACTGGAAGCCGTGTGTTACCAGACCGCCGATCTGTTTGCGGTGATGGCAGAAGAAGGCATTCGGCCAACGTCATTGCGGGTGGATGGCGGTATGGTGGCAAACAACTGGTTGCTGCAATTTCTTGCCGACGTACTGGATACCGAAGTCTTGCGTCCGGCGCTGCTGGAAACCACCGCGTTGGGAGCGGCGTATCTGGCGGGACGCGCTGTCGGCCTCTACGGTGATACCCACGAATTTACCCGTTTGTGGCAATGCACCGCGACCTTTAAACCCACCATGAGCGAGCCACAGCGAACGGCCCTGCTGGCTGGCTGGCAAAAAGCTGTGCAGCGTGTGGTGCTGGAATAAATGCCCTGCTGCCAATAAGGAAAAACGTGTGACCCTGCGACAAGATACTCTGAAACAACTGGATGGTGAGTGCTTTGATGTACTGATCGTTGGCGGTGGCATTAACGGTGCTGTATCCGCAGCGGCCTTGGCCAGCCATGGTGCGCGGGTGGCACTGATTGATGCCCATGACGTTGGCAGTGCCACCAGTGCCAACAGCTCCAACCTGGTATGGGGCGGGATCAAATATCTGGAAAGTGGTGAAGTGGCGCTGGTGAACGAACTGTGCCGCAGTCGCAATCGCCTGATGCAGCGATTTCCCAGCCGTATTCGGGAAATCCGCTTTCTGACAACAGTACCCAAAGGATTCCGCAAACCGGCCTGGATGGTATATCTGGGTGCCTTGTTGTACTGGGGGTTTGGACGCGGTGTCACATTAAAGCCGGAATACCTGTCCCGACGGCGTTTGCAGCAACGTCAGCCACTGATCAACACCGATATTGCTCAAGGTGGGTTGGAATATTCCGACGCCTGGCTGGTGGATAACGACGCTCGCCTGACATTTGATTTTATTCGAACAGCCGTTCGACAAGGGGCTGTGGTGGCCAACTATACGGCTTCTGCAGGCTCGCAAAAAGTGGGCGACGAATGGCACACCTGGGCTGTTGATCAGTACCGTGGCGAGAAAACACGGGTTCGCTCCCGTGTACTGTTGAATGCAACAGGACCGTGGGTGGATGATTATAACCAGCACAGTCAGCAATCGATGAATCATCATCATGTGTATTCCAAAGGCATTCATTTGATTGTTCCCCGGTTGGTGGAAGAAGACCGGGTACTGGCATTTTTTGCCAGCGATGGCCGACTGTTTTTTATGATTCCCATGGGCAACAAGACCTGCCTGGGTACTACGGATACCCGGGTTAAGCGGCCTGAGGCGGTGGTCACTGATTCGGATCGCCAGTTTGTGCTGGATAACGTCAATCAACGCTTGAACCTGCCTCAGCCTCTGACAATCGCCGATGTCATCTCTGAACGCTGCGGGGTCCGGCCGCTGGTGGTGGTTGGTCCGGCTCCTGATTCCCCGGAAAGCCAGCAAGACGACCGTGGGGATAACGACTGGCTGAACCTGTCACGCAAACATGCGATTGATCACAGCGCAGATCCCAGCTACCTCAGTATTTTTGGTGGCAAGCTGACCGACTGTATTAACGTCGGCGAAGAAATTCACGAGCGACTGTGCGCGTTAGGCATATCACTGCAACCGTTGTCGGATCGTTGGTTTGGAGAACCGGACGAGCGCCGCCGGGAAGGTTTCTGGCATCAGGCCACCGCACAGGGATTGGATCAGCACTGGTGTGAACACGGTCGGGAAACCCTGCCACAACGCTGGTGGCGACGTTACGGTACCGATGCCTTTGAGTTACTGGTGGATGTGGCTGACCATCCGGAATGGCTGCAGCCCATGCTGGATGGTGACGACGTGCGCGAGGCAGAAGTGCGCCTGGCAGCGCGGTTGGAAATGGTCACCCGGCTGGAAGACTTTCTGCGTCGCCGTACCATGCTGGAGCTGACTCTGGGCAAAGCGGCGCTGGCACAGTCACCGGCCTTGGCACGGATCAGTCAACTGTTGTTTGGCAGTGATGGAGAACGACAGCTGGAGAACTATCTGGCGACGACAACAGCGGCAACCAACGACCGTTAGATAGCCAGTAATCCGGTTCATCGGTTATGCCCGCTGGTTGTGTCAATCCAGCCATTGGCTGCCTATACTGCCGCGTTTTATGGTGGATCGTTGATGGTTTCTTGTTATGGGAATGCTTTATGAAAACCGCTCTGATTATCGGCTACGTCTGGCCAGAACCTGCGTCATCGGCCGCCGGTAGCCGGATGTTGCAGCTGGTGGCGGCGTTGCAATCGGGGGGCTACCAAATCGTGTTTGGATCTCCCGCCGATTGGAGCCAGCATGCCGTGGCATTGGCAGACTATAACGTTGAAGCCATCCGGCTGGAGCTTAACAGCACAACCTTTGATCACTATATCGCCGGGCTGCAGCCGGACCTGGTGATGTTCGACCGCTTTATGATGGAAGAACAGTTTGGCTGGCGGGTCGAGGAAAACTGCCCGAACGCGCTGCGGGTGCTGGATATGGAAGATGTACACAGCTTGCGGCATGCCCGGCACCAGGCTTTGAAAGAAGGCGTTGAACCGGGGCTGAAACATGTTTATTCCGAACTGGCGATACGGGAAGTGGCGGCTATTTTGCGCTGTGACCAGACGTTGGTGATCTCGGAATATGAATATCGCTGGCTGCAACAGCAGTTCCAGATACCGGCGGCCCAGCTGATTTACCTGCCGTTTATGTTGTCGCCAGAGCAGTGGCAGCAGCCCATTACCCGACGGAGTCAGCGACAGCACTTTGTCTGTATCGGCAACTTTCGTCACGAGCCCAACTGGGATGCCGTGCGCTGGCTCAGAGAAGCCATTTGGCCCGGGATTCGTCAGCAGTTACCACAGGCCGAAATGCATGTGTATGGTGCTTATCCTCCCAAAAAAGCCACCAGTTTGCAGAATGAAAAACTGGGTTTTTATGTGCCCGGCTGGGCAAACGATGCACTGGAAGTGGTGCGTTCCGCCGGTGTAATGCTGGCACCGTTGCGGTTTGGAGCCGGACTTAAAGGCAAATTACTGGATGCTGCCATTACCGGTACCCCCGCAGTGACTACTCCGGTAGGTGCTGAAGGCATGTACGAGTGTGAGGGGGGCTGTGGGTTAACACCAGGTACTCAGGGGGTGCTGGTGGCGGAGTCTGCCACGGCGTTTGTGACCTCGGCGGTCAGGCTGTATCAGAACGACAGCTTGTGGGACGCTTGTGCCACGGCGGCATTACAATTAGCTCCCGAACGCTTCGCCTTTGCGGAACATGCACCGCGCTGGCTGGCTTGCCTGCAAACGCTGGAAGCCAATCTGGAAGCACATCGATTGAGTGGCTTTTACGGCGCCATGCTGCGGCACCATACCCTGAAAAGCACCCGTTATATGTCGCAGTGGATCGAGGCCAAAAACCGGTTGCTGTGATGTCATTATGTGGGCAAGCCACCGGTTGAGCAGGGATTGGCTAGCCCGGCCAGCGTTTCCAGACATGGGTGGAAATGCCATGAATAAAAATACTCAGCAGCACCGTCAGCACCGTGGTACCAAACACCGTCTCGTAAGCGGCAATACGGTTGGCATACCCCATTTGCTGGATCGCCAGCATCAGATACAGAATACTGGCGATGCCCCTGGGCCCAAACCAGGCAAGAAACACCCGTTGCCCAAACGACAAGCCACTGCCTGTCAGCGAAATCAGCACCGGAATCATCCGCACCAGAGTCAGGCTTAACAGCGCGTATACCAACATAGGCCAACTGAACAACGGCCAGGCTTCGGCGACAAAAATCAACCCGAAGAGGAAAAACATCAGCAGGCTCAGCATTTCTCCTTCGGCCTTGCCAAATTCGCGCAAACGGCTCATGACGGTTATCCGTTGCGGCTCCAGAAACAATCCGGCAATAAACGCGGCAATAAACCCATTACCGCCGAGAGACTCTGCACCAGAGTAAGCCAGAAATGCCAGAGACAAGGATGACAGGCGCTGGAACAGCGGCATCATTTCGTGGGCATCGACGGCCCATTGCACCAGTCGGCCCCCCCAGCGGCCAACGACAATCCCTGCCAATACGCCGACCACAAACTGCTGTGTGACAAATACCGGCCACTGCATCGAGTCGAGAAAGGCGTAATCCCCTGCGTTCATTACCGCCAGTACAAACAGCAGCACTGGTAATGCCAGGCCGTCGTTCAGGCCACTCTCAACGGTGATGGTATGGCGTAACGGCAAGCTGATACGTTTGTCGGAAAAAATGGCTTGCGCCAGCGCGGCATCGGTAGGGGATAACATAATTGCCAGCCAGGCGGCAGGCAGCCAGGCCAACTCCAGCACAGGAACTGCCAGTAGCCAGCCCGCCAGCATGGTGAGTGGCAAACCGACAGCCAGCAGGCGAATCGGCAATATTTCGAAACGCACCAGCTGGGCACGCTTGATCTGGCTGGCATCGGTAAACAGAATCAGGGCCAGCGTCAACTCCGCCAGCATGGTCAGTTCGTTGGCCTGGATATCGGCGGGCACCCAGTCGAGCAGTTGTGGTCCGACGATAATCCCCATCAGGGTGACCAGCATTGGAGCGCTGATACCGGATTGGTCGATGCGTTTTGAAAAGGCACTGTAGAACAGCAGGGTAGCTGCCAGAGTCAGTAGCAGTGAATGGTTACTCATGGTTCTGCTGGCTATCCGTGAAGAGACTGGAATCCGGGACGTTGGGGAGTAAGGCCGTTATTCCCAGATAATACGTAATGGTTCGCCAAAATCATCGTAAATGATCTTTTTACGTAATCGTCGACGGGGTTGGCTGGTGGCGGTTACTGACCGGCCAGGCTTGCGCTGGGAATCCCGGCGCTGGTCGATGGCCTGCATGACCTCGGGTACCGGAGTGCGTTCTTCTTTGGGTTTTTCGAAAGCCATGCTGCGTTCGTCATAGCGCCCGTTTTGTAGTCCCGTCGCTCCGCGAACCACTTCGCTGACCTCTCCGCCTTTTTGCAGATACTGTTCAACCTCGTCGTTCAGCTGCTGGCGTATTTCCTTTTTGGTGGGTCGTTTCATGTCTAGCTCTTGCACGTGGGCAATTAACGAACCAGAGTGCCAGAGGGTGCACCACAGTTCAATGTCTTCATGATGGGATTGTGGAGTGACTGTCAGGTTTATACCGCGCTATTGATAAAACAACGCTGTCAGCCACACGATGGAAACGTATGCCAGCGGCCACTCTGTCGTCGGGATACATAGTTGGAGTCGCCGTTGGTTATCATGTGCCAATAGTGACGGCTCGACAAGACTGACCCGCAGATATTTGCTGGGTCAGTTTATTACTTGGGCAGAGGGTTAGCTCAGCTCTGCTGGAAAGAACGTCGCCATGGCATTCTGCCAGGTTTGCTCCAGCACGGTTTCGACAGGCAGGCCTTTGACGTCGGCAATTTTTTCGGCAACGAAAGGCAGATATTTGGGAGCGTTCTCGATTCCTCGGTACGGCATGGGAGTCAGATAAGGCGAATCGGTTTCGAGCAGCAGCCGCTCAAGCGGGGTGGCGGCGACCACTTCGCGAACATTAACCGCCTTGTTAAAAGTGACAATGCCATTGATGCCGAGATTAAAACCCAGCTCCACTGCCAGCTGGCCCAGCTCAAGCCCGGAGGTGAAGCTGTGAATAACGCCTTTGCGGCGCATCTGCGGGGCGTACTCCTGCAGAATGGCCATGCTGTCGGCATCGGCTTCCCGTGTATGGATAACAACGGGTTGGTCGAACTCGATCGCCAGTTCCAGTTGACGGCAAAATACCTGGCGTTGCACGCTGCGGTCACAGTGGTCGTAGTAATAGTCCAGGCCAATTTCGCCAACGGCAACCACTTTGTGATTGGCTGCGTGGTCACGCATATAGGCGACGGTGGCGTCATCAAACAAGGCGGCTTCGTGGGGGTGAACCCCCAGAGTGGCGTAGACATCGTCGTGGGCCAGCGCCAGTGCCAGAGCCGTTGGCATATTGTCGGGCTGAACGCTGATTGTCATAAAACGTTCAACCCCAATGGCGCGGGCTTCCGCCAGAATAGTGTCTGCCGGTGCCTCTTTGAGGTAGTCGAGATGAAAATGTGTTTCGATAATCGGGCGGTGATATTCGGGCACAGCGCGGCGGTTTTTCTTGCTCATGGATTCGTCCGGTTAGACTGACTGCAACCGGGAGTCGCCGGGGCAGATCAAGGAATGAAGGCGACATTATAGAAATGTGGCCAACCGGATGGCCAGTCTGCTGTGTGACAGCCCGACTGTGGTATAAATGTTAGCTCTGACCCATTTTTTGTAAGGAACTCATCATGAGCATGATTCACTTTGTCGGTGGCGAGAAAGGCGGTGTCGGAAAATCCGTCGTTGCCCGTTTATTATCTCAATATTGTCTGGACAAGGGGCTGCATTACGCCGGTCTGGATGCCGACCAGTCACACGCCACGACAACTCGTTATTACAAGGAATTTACTCAGGCTCTGACGCTGGATCAGTTTGAAAGTACCGATGCCATCATGGAGTGTGCGTTGGAAGCCGATCAACAGGTCGTGGTGGATTTGCCCGCCCAGAGCCAGCGTTTTCTGGATCGCTGGATTGACGATAACGGCGTGCTGGATATGTGTGAAGAGATGAATATTCCAATCGTCTTCTGGAATGTGGTGGACGATAGCCCGGATTCTCTGGAGTTGCTGGAAAAATTTCTCGATAAGTACAAGTACTACATGAACTGTGTGGTGGTCAAGAATGAAGGCCGGGGAACGGTATTCCGTGATGTGGAAGCACTGCCAGCCCTGAACGAAGAGGATGATCTGGCGCGTATTATCAGCATGACCTTGCCAGCCTTGCATGCCCCCACCATGTTCAAGATCAACAAGCGTGAAATGTCCTTCTGGGCCGCTGTGAACCAGAGCGATGCCTCCGGTGCCAGCCTGAGCCTGATGGAACGTCAGCGCACCAAGGTCTGGATGCGCAAGGCGTATGCCGAGTTTGATACCGTGTTTGCGAATGTAACCAATTCCAACGCCGTGCCCATTTCAGAGTAAGACATTATCAAACGCTCGGACCGAGCGATTTGATTGCAGCGGGACATCCTTCTGTCCCGCATGCTGACTCTGGTGATGGCTTCGCCGGATGTTACTGTCTTGCATAACGTGTAATCCCTTACCCGATAGTATCCCGCCTATGAAATCCCCCGATCAATCTTCTGATAAAACCTCCGATCAGCCAGCGAGCGCTGTGGCAAATCCACTGCAGTCGGCGTCCTTGCAGGGCAGCATCTGGATGCAGGGGCAGGAACGTCCCTTTGCCCGTGAACAGGTCGAGCTGTTGCAGGCCATTGCCGATACCGGTTCCATTTCGGCTGCTGGCAAACAGGTGGGCGTCAGTTATAAAACCGCCTGGGATCGTATTGATACCATGAACAATATGGCTGATCAGCCTCTGGTGGCACGAGCGGCCGGGGGAGCGCGAGGGGGCGGTACGGTATTGACCGATTATGGCGAACGCATGTTAGCCGGTTTTTTGATCTTGCAGGAAGCACACGAAATCTTCTTGCAGCGTATCCGTCAGCGAGTTCAGTCGCTGGGGGATGTCACTGACGATATCAGTGACTTGCTACGAGCCGGGCAGTTAAAAACCAGTGCCCGTAACCAGTTCCGGGGCGTCGTGGAAGCGGTGGTTCCTGGTGCTGTCAACAGCGATGTCTTGCTGCGGATTACCTCAGATCATCTGGTGACGGCGCAAATTACCGCCGAAAGTTTCAGTAGCCTGGAGATTACCCCGGGTCAAACGCTGGTGGCCTTGATCAAGGCTCCGGCAGTGATGTTGTCGAATGACCTGGATATTCAACTCAGTACCAGTAACAAGTTGGTGGGCACCGTGGCCCGCATTACCCGAGGCGCAGTCAATGCCGATGTGGTGCTGGCCTTGGCGGATGGCAAAACCATCAGCGCGGTGATTTCCAATCACAGCCTCGACGCACTGGCATTGCAGCAACAACAACCAGCTTGTGCGTTGTTTGAAGCCAGCAGCGTCGTGCTGGTGGTCGATGTCTGAAAGCCGGTGGCTGGCCTCGGCAAGCCGGTTGCCGAGGTTGGTCTGTGCTGGTTGTGCCGGGCTTTATTGCGGAATCTCATAGCCGTATTGGCGAATAATCACATGGGCCGGCTCGGATTGCAGATACTGCAATAACTCTTTTGCTGCCTGGTTGTTTGCGCCTTTCTGCAGCAGCACTGCATCCTGGCGAATCGGGTCGTGTTGCTTGAGCGGTACGACCCATGCCTTTCCTTCCTTTATGTTGCCTTTATAACTGATCTGCGACAGCGCGACAAAGCCGAGATCGGCATTGCCTGTGCTGGCAAATTGCCACGTCTGGGCAATGTTATCCCCTTGCACCAATTTGCTTTTGACTTTCTGGGTCAGGCCTTGTTCTTCAAGCACCTGGGTGGCTGCCAGTCCATACGGCGCCAGGCGTGGATTGGCGATTGCCAGTTTGTTGAACTTGCCACTGTGCAGGGTGGCGAGGGGGTCGGTATCCGGTTTTATGGTCCACAGCGCCAAACGTCCAAGCGCATAACTGAAGCGGCTGTTCGCAACGCTGATACCGGCTTTTTCCAGTACGACCGGTTTTTGCTGGTCGGCGGACAAAAACACCTCAAAAGGCGCACCATTCTTGATTTGCGCCACAAACTTGCCGGATGAACCGAATGACAACTGGGTGACATGGCCGGTCTTTTTCTCAAAATCTGCCGCGATTTGCTTCATGGGTGCTGTGAAGTTGGCCGCCACCGCCACCGATACCGTGTCGGCCTGCACGGTCGACAGCCCCAGCGTCAGGGCCAGCATCAGGGCGGAGCGGCGGATGATCCAAGCCCGCTGCGGGTGGCTCTCAGGCTGGGCATTACCCGGCTTGAGGAGTGTTGAAAAAGCTGTCCGTTTAGCAATCATGCCAAATACCCCTATAAAAAATATGGTTATTAAGTCCGCTGTATATTAGCTTATATAGCGAATCAGGCAACCGGAAAAACCGGCCTGCAAATCGCTCTACCCTCACTAATTGACATTCAGGACGATGTAAAATGAAGAAAAAAAGCCAGTATTTCACCGCCGGCGTTATGTTGCTTGGTACCACATGGACTGTAACGGCGATGGCATCCAAAGATCCTTCCATTAATTTTTATGGCAGTCTGCATGCCTCGCTGGATTATCTCGATTCCGATGTATCCGCGGCTGAAGCCTCTGCCAGCAATACTGACAAACTGTCGTCGGGGGATGTCAGCCTGTCGTTCAACTCTTCAAAAATTGGCCTGAAAGGCGAAATAGCCACCGAGCTCGATGGGCTGACGGGCTTTTATCAGATTGAACAGAACCTTACTCCGGATGGCAGCAGCAGTAATACCTGGGCGACACGTAATACTTACCTGGGGCTGCGTTGGTCTGAGGATAAAAAACGCAAGGGCGAGTTGCTTGCAGGCCGTCACGACAGCCTGGTAAAGGGCATTGCGCTGGATTACAGCCTGCTCAAGCATACGGTTGCTGATCGGGGGGCCATCCTGGGGGCCGGTTCCGGTACGGGCAATGTGCTGGACCTGCGGGTCGAAAACATGCTGATGGGCCGCTGGCAGGCACCGCTGGCGAGTGGTTTGATGAAACTGGCGGTGCAGTATTCACCGGATGCGGTGAAGTCATCTGGCTACGTCGATAACAATCAGCGGCTCTACCTGGGTGCTCGGGCAGACTGGTCGTCTGCGCACTGGACCCTGGCCGCCGCGACGGAGCACTGGCAGCAGCTGGCGATTGGTTCGGCCAGTGGTGACTCGGACAGCTGGCGTTTTCTGGCGCGTTATCGGAGCGAGCAATGGACCCTGCAAGGCTTGATGGAAAACCTGCGCTACCAGCCCGACGACCACAGCGTCACCGTTCTCGACCGTCAGGCCTGGGCACTGCAGAGCGCCTGGAAATCCGGCCAGCTGACCTGGCTTGGCAGTGTCATGAAAGCAGGCAGCTATCGTCATAGCGAAGATACGGGTGCCTTGATGTTATCGCTGGGTGTCGAACGCAAACTGTCCAAAAAAATCAAAACCTACGCCGTTTATACCCGCACCAATAACGAAGATAATGCCAGCTTCCAGGGGGTTGACGGTACCCACGGTGATGAGCTGGCCACCTTGCCAGGCCGGTCGCCACAAGCAGTCTCTGCCGGTTTGATGCTGTCGTTCTAGGCTCTGGAACGGGCAATACTTGAGGGGACATCTACTTAATCCTGCACGGCTCTGCGCGAGTGTTGCCGTTGTTCAGGGCAAGGCGACGAATGCAGCGAAATGACGAGTCCTTTTCAAATTCGTCAACACCGCACTGGACGGCGGTAGCCCGCGCCCTTCGGGGGCTGCCGGATGATCTCGACTCGGTGTCGCCGACGTTTGACTTGACCCGTCAGGCCTGCAAGTCGGCTTCGTGATTCGAAACCATCCGGTAGCCCAGAGTGAGCACCGGATATAAATATATGTCCCCTTGAGGAAACTGCGACTTGCTCGTCGACACTGATGCCATTAGGCGTCAGAATTTCCTCGTTTTCCTTGCCTATAAGTTCTGTTATGACCTCCGTATATGCTGTCCCTGTTACCCCAACGCCCCATATCTCTGAGCTGGAAATCAAGCGCAGCCAGTTTATAACCTTTGTCGGGCAAGCCAGTGACCGGGCCGCAGCGGAGGCGTTTATCCGCTCGGTGCGTCAATTACACCCCCAGGCGCGTCATGTGTGTTGGGCCTATATCGCCGGAGCACCGGATACCACCGTGATGTCGATGAGCGATGACGGTGAGCCGAGCGGTACCGCTGGCCGTCCAATGCTGAAAGTCTTGCAACACAGTGGCCTGGGAGAAATTGTTGTTGCTGTCGTGCGGTATTTTGGCGGCATCAAGCTGGGTACCGGTGGGCTGCAGCGGGCTTATTCAGAGGCCGTGTTGCAGGGGCTGGAAGCACTGGCAACTGAGCAACGGGTACCGCAAACCCGCCTGACGCTGGAATACGACTACCCAATGGAAGCCGTTGTCAGGCATTTGCTGGATCAATACAGCACGACCATTGAGCATTGCGACTTTCAGGCTCGGGTCTGTATGGCACTGCTGGTCGCCGATAGTGACCGGGAGGCGTTTGTAATGGCTTTGACCAATCAGAGTGGCGGCGCGGTCAGGGTGGTTGAGCCTATCCAGAATGAGAATGAATAAGCATTTATAGCGGCTGACTGTCTTCGAGGCGTATACCCTGAATGGGTTTCTAGCGAGTCCGTATATCCTCCAGAATCGTATACAGACAGGGTAAAAGCACCAGCACCAGAAAGGTGGCAATCAGCAAGCCGAAAGTCACACTGATAATCAGTGGAATCAGTACCTGGGCCTGCAGGCTGGTTTCGAACAACAGTGGCAGTGTTCCGGCAACGGTGGTGCTGGTGGTTAGCAGAATGGCGCGTAACCGATCCTGACTGGCTTGTCGGGCGGCGGCGTGCAGATCCATGCCGTCCCGGACGTGTTGCTTGACAAATTCGACCAGTAAAATGGCGTTGTTCACCACAATCCCCGCCAGTGAGACAAACCCCACCATACTTGGCATCGACAGGTCATGCCCCATCAGCAGGTGCCCGATGATGACACCAATCAGCGCCATGGGAATCGAGACCATCACGATCAGAGGTTCGATATAGCTGCGAAACTGCAGACTCAACAGAATAAAAACGCCGCACAGTCCCAGCAATAATCCTGTTTTGAGGGAGTCCTGGGTAACAGCACTGCGTTGCAGCTCACCCTGAACAGACAGCTGCAGGCCGGGATATTCTGCCTGCAGCTGAGGCAGCATGTGCTGCAAGGTATCGTTCACGACTTCACCGGTATTGGCCTTGAGCTTGTTGAGTGATGCAAACAGGGTGATGGTCGGCTGGTGGTTGATGCGGTGAATACGGGAGATATGCCGTTGCTGGCTGAGTGTCGCTACGCTGGCGAGGGGAATAATCTGCCCAGTGGCGGGGTTGACCAGCGGGTAGTCCGCCAGGTCGGCCAGGGTGTCGTGGCGGTTATCCAGTTGCACAACGACCTGCAGCTCATCGCCACCGCGATACAGGGAGGTGACCTCCAGGCCGGAGTAGGCTGTGCGCAACTGGCTGGCAATGGTGTGCCCGTCCAGCCCCAGGGCTCTGGCTTCGGGTTTCAGCTGGATCATAAGCTCCGGCTTGCCCGGTCGTGAGTCATCAAACACATTAAAGACGCCGTGATACTGGGCCAGCCAGTACTGCAATTGCCGTGAAGCCTGCTGCAGGCTGTTGCGGTCAACCCCGCTGAGACGAAGTTCGATGGCGCGCCCAGCCGGGCCAAGAGCCGGTTCGGTGATCGACAGGGTTACTTGTTGCGGCAGGGCCGGCAACTCGGCTTGCCAGTGTTCAGTGAGGGTATCCAGACTGGTATGGCGAGCTTCGGCGGTGAGTAAATCCACTGAGAGTGTAGCCAGATGCGGGCCTTGTTCAAAGGCATCGGCATTTTGGCTATAACGGATGTTAGTGTGGCGTATCAGAGTTGATGATTCTTGCTGGTCCAGTGTGTGCACCGCTCGCTGCAATGCTGCTTCCACTTCTGTCATGGTTGCCATTGTCTGGGCTAGCGGTGTCCCGGCGGCAAGAATCACACGGGCTTCAAGTACATCGCCGTCCATTTCTGGCAGGGCATTAAACTTGAGGACGCCGGATACCAGCATGCTGATGCACAGCAAAAATACGGCGATGGTGATACCAACCGTCAGGTAACGGTAACGAATGGCGATTTCGAGTTGTGAGCCAAGTGCGTGTTTCCACTGTTCAAAGCGGCGGTTAACCTGTTTTTGAAAGTTACCCTGGGCACCACTGCCTGAGCCGGCTTCATGTTCCATGGTATGACGCAGGTGATGTGGCAAAATCAGGAAGGCTTCAATCAGGCTGATGCTGAGCACCACAATCAGCACAATGGGCACAACGCGAAATACCTGTCCCAGTTGGCCTTCGAGTCCTATCAGTGCACCAAACACCATGACGGTGGTCAGGAAGGATGACAAGACGCCTCGGGCGACGCGCCGGGTGCCGGTTACAACGGCATCCAGTGGCGACAGACCACGCTGGCGTTGCTCGGCGATGCTTTCGGCAATAACGATGGCATCGTCCATCAGAATGCCCAGCGCCAGCAATAACGCCACCATGCTCATCATATTGATTGATATGCCAAACTGCAGCATCAGAAAAAAACTGGCGAGAAAACTTACCGGCAGGCCCATCACTACCCAGAAGGTATAGCGGAAACCAAAAAACAGCATCAGCGTCAGAAAAACCAGCAGTAACCCTTGCCAGGCATTGTTGATCAGCATCGACAGCCGGTCCTTGACAATATCGGTGAAGTTCTGGGTTAGCACAAAGTGGCTGCCAGCAGGCAAGTAGGGGGTTTCACGGTCGATAAAGGCTTCGACGGCGTCGAGCACCCGCAGGCTGTCATCGGTACTGTTTTTGGCGACTCGCAACAGAGCCGCCCGCTGGCCATCAAAAATCACTTGATGATCGTTGTCTTCAAAGGTGTCGGTGATGGTCGCCAGATCGTGCAGACGGATTTCAGCCCCATCCGGGTTACTGATGATAACCAGATTGCCCAGTGCCTGAACGTCGGTTTGCTGGTCGTTGAGGCGCAAGCTGTATTCCCGCGCATAATGGTTTGCCGAGTCTGTGCTGGCAGTGGGCTGGGCAACAAAGGTCCCGAGGGGGAGATCGAGATTCTGTTTTTGCAGGATTGCGGCCAGCTGGTCCAGACTGAGCTGGTAACGGCGCAAGGTGTCGGTGCGAATACTGACGCGTAGCTGGCGTTCGCTGAAACCCTCCAGGGTGACCAGTGGAATCGCCGCGTCTTGCTGCATTCGGCTTTGAATCTGTTTGGCCAGATCCTTGAGTTGAGTGGTGGGCAAGTCGGCGCTCAGCGCTACGGTGACGACGGGAGATGTCCGGCCCAATTCCAGAATGGTGGCGGTTTCAGCGTCGTCCGGGAAATTGCTGATCCCGTCAACCGCAGCGCGAATATCATCAAGAAAATCGTCAAAATCTCCCTGACTTTGCATTTTTAACGTCATTTGGCCGACGTTATCGCGAGCATCGCAACGGATTTCTTCAGCGTAGGCAATGCTGTCCATGGCGTCCTCTAACGGGAGGCAGATACCGGACTCAACGTCGTCCGGAGTCGCCCCCGGATATGGCACTGTGACGCGGATTTCGTAGGCCTGGGTATCGGGAAACGTCTGGCGTTGTAATTGCGGCAGACTGATTAACCCCAGAATCAGAAAACCGGCCATCAGCAGGTTGGCTGCGGTTGGGTGATGCGCAAAAAATCCGGTCAGTGAATTGACCGACCTGGAGGTGTTGGCTGTGCTGATATTGGCTGTTTGGCTGCCGGAAGAGGAAGGTGTCGCCATGATTCAGTGTCCCTCTGCCGCGCCTGTGGCCACCGGAGTAATCAAGGTCCCTGCCACCGCTGGTACCACATCGGACAAAATTACCTGACAGTGTGGCGGCAAGGCATCAGCGGCCAGCAGCGTCTGGTTCGCCATGCTCATCAGCGGCGTGACGGCTTGAACCTGCAGGCGCTGCTGATCATCCAGCAGATACACCACGGTGCTGTTGTCACTGCCTTGTTCATTACTGAAGGCATGGATAGCGGTAGAGGGAATGGCAATCGCTTCGACCTCGTGGGCCTGCAGCGTGACACGGGCGTTTAATCCGGTAATCAAGGGCGGCCGCTGCCCGGGCACTACATCGCGATATGGGTTGGGGATACGTACCAGAATGGCCAGTGTACGGGTTTGTGGGTCGATACCTTCCCGAAACGTCACCACCTGACCTTGCCAGACTTGTGGCGTACCGCTGTCATCCAGTATCGGCAATTCGACTTGTGCCGACAGCTGCCCCAGAGTAATTAACCGGTTGATGGCCTGGGTTGTCGGTGTTGATGCCGGTACAGATGCCGGTGTTGATACGGAGGCTGGGTCGGTTCCTGCAGCAAGTGGTTCGGGGTGGTTTTCCGCTTGCCGGGCCAGAGTCTGCATAAATGGTCGCAGCTGACTGAGCGTAAAGCGGGCCTCAATGTCTACCGAATCGATGCCCTGGGCCTCGATCAAGGGTTGGCCAACGGCTGCAAACTGTCCGACTTCCGGTGCGGTATTGGCAATCCGGGCGGCGACTGGCAACACCAGTGTTGTACGATCGATATTGCGTTGCTGTTGCTGGGCCTGGCTGCTGGCAATCTGTTGTTGCGCCAGAAGCACATCACGCTGGGCGGGCAAAATAGCCAGTTGTTGCTGTAACGAGACCAGCTCCTGCTCTGCTTGCAAGACGGCGCGCTGTTCCGCATCCAGCTGGGATTGAGGCAATGCACCCTGTTGCAACAAGGCCTGTTTGCGCAACAGCTCCTTGCGTGTTGATGCCAGGCGCTGCTCCATTAATGTCTGGCTGTGCTGCAGGCTGCTGGCGTTGATTTCCAGTTGTGCGATCTGGGCGTTTGCCGAGGCAATATTGGCTTGTGCCTGACGGGCCGCCAGCTGGTAGTCGGTAGCGTCCAGCCGTAACAGTTCGGTACCGGCATCCAGCAGCGCGCCATGATCCAATTGAGGATGGCGCCAGACAATCCGCCCGGCGACCTCTGCAACCAGAGATAATTGTACCGTGGGGTGTACCACGCCATGGCCGACTACCCGAGGGATTATGGGAGCGGCATGTGCCACCATCACGTGAGCGGCGACACCGGGCCGTTGGTGGCTGTCCTGCTGCGGTGGCTGTTTCAGTTGTGCGCCAATCACCAGCGCAGCGACTCCCGATAGCGCCATGATGGGCAGTATAAATGGACGCTTTAACCAGATCGATGGCATGGGCAGATCCTCACAGTGATACCGGGCTGGAACAGGATGGTGAGTCCGGTTGGCTGGCCGGAAGTTGGGTGGCGTCAGTGGCAAAACCGGACAGCAGCAAGCGGGAGATATGGTCTTTCCAGCTCGCTGAATGCAGGGTCTGGCGATCGACGCCGGTCGTCTGGCTGAATACCGGTTCTGCCACAATCGGGAAGATGATCAGGCTGATCAGGTTGGTGGTTGCCCAGGCGATATCCAGATCCGCTCGCAGCAGACCCTGCTGTTGCAGCTGTGCCAGCAGCTGTTTCAGGTTGGCGCCCAGCTTCATGGGTATGTGCTGCATGAAGTGCTCTCGCAGTTGCGAATCCTGATTAAAAATATCGTCCTGAACCAGTCGGATCAGCCATGGCTCCAGGCACATCAGCTCGAGCAGACCAGAGACCAGATGATGCAAGGCTGCAGCCGGATCGGCCGGTAACGTGCCAATCAGGGTATCTACTTGTTCTTGGCGCATAACACTGCTGTCGTCGATCAGCGCGCGGAACAAGCCATCCTTACCACCAAAATAATAACTCACCATAGCCGACTGAGTGTCGGCCTGAGTGGCAATATCGCGGATTGTCAGTGAGTGATAAGAACGATTTTCCAGCAAGACACGAGCGGCATTTTTTAACGCCAGCCGGGTTCGTTGCTGTTTTTCGGGGTCGATAGGTCGTCCGCGCCTGGACATGGCCATTATCCATATAGCTGATCAGTTGATTAGTTAAATTATAGCGGAAAGAGAAGAAAGGCAAGCTGTACATGCGGAGCGCCAGCGCAGGGACTGTCTGTGCTGGTGTTGTTATCCTAGGGTCGCTGGCATGAACGCTTTAGTTCCCACCGTGGACTCCGTTTTGCCATTGCACATCGCTGGTGAGCATATAGCCCATGCCGTAAATGGTTTTGATCAGACGTGGGGATTTGGGATCGTCTTCAATCTTTTTGCGGATGCGCGACATACGCACGTCGATGCTGCGGTCGAAAGCTTCGTCGTGGTGTTTGAGCAGTTGGTCACGGCTGAGAATCTGGCGTGGGTATTTCAGCAGGCGCACCAGCAGGTCCATTTCTCCGGCGCTGAGGACAAATTCTGTGCCGTTGTCCTTTCGTAAGGTCAGGGTGGCGCAATCCAGCTGCCAGTTGGCAAAACAGGCAACGGAGGGCGAGTCCTTGTCGGGGCCGAAGGTGCTGGTTTGCAGGCGGGCGTTTTTTTCCAGTCGCCGGACGATGCTGTTGGTACGGGCGACCAGTTCGCGGGGGTCAAAGGGTTTGCTGATGTAATCGTCGGCACCCAGTTCCAGCCCCAGTACCCGGTCGGGCAGGCTGTCGCGGCCGGAGATAATGATGACGCCGACGTCTTCACGGGTGGTGAGGTGGCGTACCAGCTCCAGGCCATCGATGTCTGGCAAGCCGAGGTCAACAATACACACCCGAGGTGGTTGCTGGCGCAGCGCATTGGTGAGCTGGGCTCCGGTGCGAAAGCAGCGTACCTGGTGGCCATAGCGGTTCAGTTCGCCTCTGACCAGTTCGGTGATGTCGGCGTCATCCTCGACGAGGTAAATCAGCGCCTGTTGGCTCACGGTAAACTCCTGTGTTGACGATGTAGACGGATGCGGGTGCTGGCACGTTCCAGCGCTTGCCCCAGTTGTTGGCGGTCAAACGGTTTGCGTAATAGCACCAGCATGGGGTCTTGCTGGTCAATGGCATCGTGGCCCTGGTCTTGTTGGGCCGGATCATCGGTGTAACCACTGACCA
Organism: Oceanobacter sp. 5_MG-2023; assembly: GCF_030548165.1. Taxonomy (NCBI): domain Bacteria; kingdom Pseudomonadati; phylum Pseudomonadota; class Gammaproteobacteria; order Oceanospirillales; family Oceanospirillaceae; genus Oceanobacter; species Oceanobacter sp. 5_MG-2023. The sequence continues at coordinate 179,945 of NZ_JAUORS010000003.1, forward strand.
GCAGGATGACGGCTTCAGGGGCGCGGCGGCGTAACGTTGCGGCCAGTTTGCGGCCATTCATGGTGCCGGGAATCATGATGTCGCTAACCATTCCGGTCAGTGGATCGGCACCGCTAGCCAGCAGGTCGTCCAGCAAGGTCTGGGCTTCGTTACCGTCGGCGGCTTCAACCACGTGTTGGCCGAGGTCGATCAGTTGTTTGCGAATGACGGCCCGGACGTCGGGGTTGTCTTCAACCAGCAAATACAGTCCTCCTGGAGACAGTTTGGGCCTGTTGTCACTGTCGTTATCGTTCAGCTCCGGGTTGGCCGGTGCGTCACTGGCGGGCAGTAACAGGCGTATCATGGCACCGCCCTGGGGGCGGTTGTGCAGTTGAATATACCCGAATGACTGCTTGACGAAACCATAGACCATCGATAACCCCAGTCCGGAATTGTTGCTGCCTTCCTTGGTGCTGAAAAAGGGTTCGAACGCCTGTTCGAGAGCAGACTGGCTGAAACCGGTGCCGGTGTCGGCGACGCCGATTTCAATATAACGTCCGGGGGCCACGATCTCGTCGAACTGCTGTTCGATGGGTTGGCGGATATCGCGCAGTTTCCAGCTGTAGGTCAGGGTGCCGCCATCGTGCATGGCATCGCGGGCATTGAGGCCAAGATTGACCAGTGCGTTTTCAAGGTGGCCGGGGTCGACGTTGATCCAGGCTTGCAGAGGCGGTTGTTGTGGCCGGTAGTGTAATCGGTAGGGGCCGCTGAAGGCGCTGTGCAGCAGCTCCAGCACCTCGGTCATCATGGCATTGATCGAGACGGTTTCTGGCTGTAACGGCTGGCGGCGCGAGAAGGCAAGCAGGCGATGGGTGATATCGGCTCCCCGGCGGGCGGCGCGTTCGGCCGGGCTGAGCAGTTTGTCCAGCTCCGGGTTGCTGGCGCTGTAATGCTCTCGGGCGACGATCAGGTTGCCAACAATGATCGACAACAGATTGTTGAAGTCGTGGGCCAGCCCGCCGGACAGTTGACCAACGGCGCTCATACGCTGCACCCGGGCGTTGGTGGCGAGCAGTTCTTCGGTGCGCTGTTTGACCTGGGCGTCGAGGGTTTCGATATTGTGTCGCAGCCGTTGCACCATGGCATCGATACTGGAAGCGAGGATACCGACTTCATCATCGCGCTGAATTCCGGTGCGGGCCGACAAGTCGCCACGTTGCACGTTGAGTGCGGTGCTGGCGAGCTGTTCCAGAGGGCGGGTAATGCGGTTGACCAGAAAATTGGAGATCAGCAGGGTGGCCAACATGGTCAGGCCCGCCAGAATCATGATGCGCGCGCTGAGCAAATCAGCACTGCTTTGCAGCTCGTCGAGGTAAACTGAGGAGCAGATATACCAGTCGAACCCTTCGATGTAGCGCACCAGCGAGAGCTTGTCGTAGGCGTAGTTGTCGGGGTCGTCGGGTTTGTCCCAGCGATAGGTCAACTCGTTGCCGGTGTCGGCCACCGCCATCAGTTCCTGATAGATCGGTTGCTGGCTGAGCGGGTTTTGCAGGGTGGTGAAGGTAACGCCATCGAGGTTGTCGTTGGGGTGAATCAGCATATGGCCGTTGGAATCAAAGACGTACATATAGCCGGTTTTGGCGACCTTGATTTCTTGTAATGCATTGCGCAGCTCCATCAGGGCTTGCTGGCGACGCTGGCGCACTTCGATTTCGATATCGTTGAGGTAAACCCCGGAGCCAATCACAAACCCCCATTCGGGGTAGTCCCGGACAAACGATACCTTGTCGAGCTCGTCATCACCGGCAATACGGGACCATTTATAATAGTAATAGCCTTCGCCGTCGTGCATGGCTTGCCTGACAACCCGGGTCAGAATGTTTTGAGGGGTATCATCTTCCTGCTGCTCGCCATCGTATTGAAAGCGTTCATCCGGGTGGGATAAAACCTGGATATCATGATCCACCACCCAGATATAATCCTGATTGCCAAAGGTAAAATCACGCAGATAAGCAAAGGCTGTTTGTCGCGCCTGTTCCAGCGGGATACCTTGTTTGGCGGCTTCCTGGAAATGGGATTGTAAAAAATTCTCGGCCAAATCAACGACCAGCGTCAGTTGTTCTTTGTGGTTGTCCAGCGCCTGCTGCCGATATTCTTCGACACCGGTATACATCTGGTCGGCAATTTCAAATACGTTATTCAGTGCCAATCGTGATGAATTACGCTCTATTTCAAATACCTGCTGTTTGATTGTCGGAACGGTATAGAAATACACAAAAACAAACACCACAAGCAGAATGCCACGAATGATCAGCGACAGCTGACGCGCCAGGCGGGCCTTGTGCGCCTTGATCACCGGCTGGGAGGTGGCATGAACCGTGGAGGAGGACATAAAAAAAGATAACCGTGGCAAAAGCCTCTATTGATGCAGAGAGCGGCACAAGCCGTCAATGATCAATAAGGGATAAACGGCGCTTATGAAGAATATGTCCTGTCCCGGGTGGGTTATTTTTTATGAAAAATGTCGCCGTGAAACATTTGGATACATTTGAGAAAAATTCACGACACGATGTGCGTCTAGTTTGGTTGTTGAACACCGGGGCTGGTTATAAATTCCCGGGTTATAAAAATAATATTTGCCAATTAGACATTCGTTGAATATGCCCTTGGCCAGGGTGATATAACCCGGCTGACAAGCAGATTTCAACCTCATCGGATACGAGAAATGAACAATAATTATATTCTCGAGACGCACCACCTGACGAAAGAATTCAAAGGTTTTACCGCCGTGGATGACGTTAGCCTGAATATTCAGCGCGGTCATATCCATGCCCTGATTGGCCCTAATGGAGCCGGTAAAACCACGGTATTCAACCTGCTCACCAAATATCTGAGCCCCACCTCCGGCACCATCCTGTTTAACGGCCGTGATATTACTGCGATTGAGTCGTCAGCCATTGCCCGTCAGGGGCTGGTGCGCTCCTTCCAGATTTCGGCGGTATTCCCCAATTTGACGGTGCTGGAAAATGTCCGGGTTGCGTTGCAGCAACGGGAAGGCAACAGCTTTCATTTCTGGAAACCGGAGTCGGTATTGGACCGCTTGAACGAACGGGCAGAGCAGTTACTGGAGTCTGTGGGATTACAGGATTTTGCGCGGGTGGTGACGGTGGATTTGTCTTATGGCCGCAAGCGCGCCCTGGAAATTGCCACCACGCTGGCCCTCGATCCGGAGATGTTGCTGCTGGATGAACCCACACAAGGCATGGGGCAGGAAGATGTCGAGCGCACCGCCAATCTGATCCGTTCGGTGGCAGATAATCGCACCATTCTGATGGTCGAGCACAACCTGAAAGTGGTCTCGCAGCTGGCTGACCGGATCACGGTCTTGCAGCGTGGAGCGGTACTGACCGAAGGCGATTATGCCACGGTGTCAGACGATCCTCGGGTTCGTGAGGCGTATCTGGGTGTGGCAGCAGACAAGGAGACGGCGGCATGACGGATACATTGAGCACTCCAACATCGAGCCAGCCAAAGAATGATTCCAATGGCCAGCCTCATCGAATCGGTGATGAAAAAATCCGGGTCAGCGACCTGCATGCGTTTTACGGAGAATCACACATTCTCCACGGGGTTGACCTGTATGTGAATCAGGGCGAGCTGGTCACTCTGCTGGGCCGCAACGGCGCAGGTCGTTCGACCACGCTGCGATCCATTATGAATATGGTGGGTCGCCGCACCGGCAGTGTGGTGATCAATGGCCAGGAAACCATCACGATGCCAGCCCACCAGATCGCCTGGCTGGGGTTGGGGTTTTGCCCGGAAGAGCGGGGCATCTTCTCCAGTCTGAATGTGGAAGAAAACCTGATGTTGCCACCGGACGTGCGTTCGGATGGCGTACCGCTGGAAGAAATCTACGCCATGTTCCCCAATCTGGCGGAGCGTCGCTACAGTCAGGGAACCCGCTTGTCGGGGGGTGAACAGCAAATGCTGGCGCTGGCCAGAATCATGCGCAGTGGTGCCAATATTCTGCTGCTGGATGAAATCACAGAAGGGCTGGCCCCGGTGATTGTGCAGCGTCTGGCCGAGGTGCTGATGCAGCTGAAACAGCGTGGCCTGACCATTCTGCTGGTTGAGCAGAACTTCCATTTTGCGGCACCGATTGCCGACCGTCATTACGTGATGGAACACGGCCATATCGTCGAAGAAATCCAACAACACCAACTGCACGAAAAGCAGGATCAACTGAATGCCCTGCTGGGCGTTTGATACGCAAGCCATTAAAACAAATAACCATTAATAACAATAAAAGAGGTTCAAATGAAACGGAATACCAATACACCGAAGGCGGGTTTCAAGCTGGCACTGCACTGTTCTGTGGCGGCCTTGATGTCGGTTGCAGCGCTGTCTGCACAGGCGGCTACCGGGCTGTCTGATAACAAGGTGAAGATCGGGGTACTGGCCGACATGAGTGGTACGTACGGCGATTTGTGCGGCCGCCACTGCGTTGATGCTGTCAATATGGCAGTGGAGGATTTTGGCGGTAGCGTCCTCGGCAAGCCAATCGAAGTGGTGTCGGCGGACGATCAGAACAAGCCGGATCTGGGATCTGCCAAAGCCCGTGAATGGATCGAAAGCGAAGGCGTTGATGCGATCAATGGGCTGGTGGCTTCATCTGTTGTGGGCGCAGTGGCACAGGTGGCCAACGTGAATGAAAAGCCGATTCTGATTTCCGGTGCCGGTTCCAATACCTTTACCACCAAAACCTGCTCGCCGTTTAACGCTCACTGGACCTATGACGTTGTGGCTCTGGCCAGGGGTACGGTGAAGCCGCTGATGGATAGCGGCAAGAAAAAATGGTTTTTCATTACGGCTGATTATGCCTTTGGACATGCGTTAGAAGGTGTTGCCACCGGCATTATTGAAAGTAATGGCGGTACCGTGGTGGGCTCTGCCCGGGCACCGCTGGGAACGACGGATTATTCCTCTTTTGTATTGCAGGCGATGTCGTCCGGTGCCGATGTGGTCGCTCTGGCCAACGCTGGCAAAGACTTTGTCAACTCACTCAAGGGGGCGGCAGAATTTGGTCTTAACCAGCAAGCGACCATGGTGGGATTGCTGGTGTTTGCATCGGATACCAAAGCCATTGATGCCGACATTATTGGCGATATGCGTCTGACCACAGGGTTCTACTGGGATCGTGATGATGCCAGCCGTGCCTGGGCCAAACGCTTTGTTGATCGTACCGGTGCCATTCCGACCATGGCGCATGCCGGTGCCTACTCCTCTACCTTGCATTACCTCAAGGCGATCAAAGCCACGGGCACGGATGATGGCAAGGCGGTGATGGCGCAAATGAAAGCCGAGAAACCGGACGACATGTTTGCGCGCAACGCCGCGCTGCGTGCCGATGGCCGCATGGTGTACGACATGTACCAGGTGCGGGTGAAAAAAGGCAGCGAGCGTAGCAACCCCAACGACCTGTACGAGATTGAGCACGTGATTCCGGGGGATCAGGCCTTTGGTGCCATGAAGCCGGAATGCAACTTCAAGTAAGCCTGTCCGTGTTCAGGTAAGACACAGGTTGTACAGGACAGCGGCCCGGCGGTTATGCGCCGCCGGGGTGACTGGACTCACACCCGATACAAGAACAAGAACGCGGTGGCTGGCGTCATCGCATTAGAGGAAGACCTTATGGTTACCTTTATGGGAATCAATCTGTTTGCCCTGCTGGGGCAGCTGCTGGTGGGCCTGATCAACGGCTCGTTTTATGCGCTGCTGGCGCTGGGGCTGGCCATTATTTTTGGCCTGCTGCGTATTATCAATTTTGCCCAGGGGGCGCTGTATATGCTGGGGGCTTTTCTGGCCTGGCTGGCGTTGCATCATCTGGGTGTGAATTACTGGCTGGCGCTGGTGTTGGTGCCCCTGGCCGTAGCGGCTATTGGTATGCTGATCGAGCGCTGGCTGGTGCGCCCCATTGCCGGGCAGGATCATCTGTACAGCTTGTTGCTGACCTTCGGGATTGCCCTGATTCTGCAAGGTACGTTCAGCCATTTGTTCGGTTCTTCCGGGCAATCCTATCCGATACCGGATGCCCTCAAGGGCGGTTATAACCTCGGTTTTATGTATTTGCCGGTGTATCGCGCCTGGATCATTCTGGTGTCGCTGCTGGTTTGTGCGGCGAGCTGGTGGGTGATTGAAAAAACCCGCCTGGGGGCCTATTTGCGAGCCGGTACAGAAAATCCGGCATTGCTGCAGGCGTTTGGTGTCAACGTGCCGCTGATGATTACCCTGACCTTTGGCTTTGGTGTTGGCCTGGCTGGCCTGGCCGGAGTGCTGGCGGCACCCGTGTATTCCGTCAGCCCGGATATGGGTGCCAATATCCTGATTGTGGTGTTCGCCATTGTGGTGATTGGCGGCATGGGATCGATCGGTGGTGCCATTCTGACCGGCTTGATGATGGGCATTATCGAAGGACTGACCAAATACTTTTACCCCGAGGCATCCACCACAGTGATCTTTATGGTCATGGTGCTGGTGTTGCTGGTGAAACCTTCCGGCCTGTTCGGAAAAGAGGCCTGATATGACGACGCAAATCCAAATGAATGCAGTAACGCAACCTCGTCAACGAGGTTTGACTCTGATTTTGATACTGGGATTGATCTCCGTTGGCTTGCTGGCTCCGCTGGTGGTGTACCCTGTATTCCTGATGAAATTTCTTTGTTTCGCACTGTTTGCCTGTGCGTTCAACCTGATGTTGGGGTTTGTTGGTATGTTGTCGTTTGGCCATGCAGCGTTCCTGGCGACCGGTGGTTATATCACCGGCTATGCCATGACGCACTTTGGCCTGACGCCGGAACTGGGTGTGCTGGTGGGCACGCTGGCCTCAGCAATACTGGGTTTTGTATTCGGCAAACTGTCGGTGAAACGCGAAGGGATCTACTTTGCCATGGTGACGTTGGCGTTGGCCCAACTGGTGTTTTTCTTCTATCTGCAGGCAGATTTTACCGGCGGAGAAAACGGCATGCAGGGGATTCCCCGTGGTGAGCTGTTTGGTCTGATCGATCTCAACGACAACCTCAATATGTATTATTTTGTGCTGGCGGTATTCCTGCTTGGCTTCTTTGTGGTGTATCGCACGGTGCATTCTCCTTTTGGCCAGGTATTAAAAGCGATTCGTGAAAACGAACCGCGGGCGGTATCGTTGGGCTACAGCGTCGGGAATTACAAGTTATTGGCTTTTGTGATTTCGGCTGCGCTGGCTGGCATGGCGGGGTCGACCAAGGCACTGGTCTTCGAGCTGGAAAGTCTGACTGATGCGCATTGGCACATGTCGGGTGAAGTGGTGCTGATGACGCTGCTGGGAGGAATGGGAACCCTGTTTGGCCCGGTAGTGGGAGCGGCGATCGTGATCGCCATTAGTACACTGTTTTCCGGTGGTGAACTGGGCAATTATATCCATATCATAATGGGAGCCATCTTTGTTATGTGTGTTTTGTCGTTTCGTCGTGGCGTGGTGGGCGAGTTCCAGCGCGTGATGGCACGGAACTTCAGCGCCAGCAGAGTTGGCAAATAGGAACCTCTGTAGAGGTGGTGCATCGGTTTGGCAAGATCGATCCGGTGTACTGAAATGGGAACAAACATAAAGCAGCAGGCAAATACGATGACTGACAATATCTATGACCAACACCTCGACGCGGCAGCTGCCAACTATCAGGCGCTCAGTCCGCTGTCATATCTGCAACGGGCAGCGCTGGTCTATCCGCAGCGACCGGCAGTGATTCATGGGGATGTGCGCCGTAACTGGGATGAAACCTATCGCCGTTGTGTGCAGCTGGCCAGTGCTTTGCGCAAACGAGGAATTGGCAAGGGTGATACGGTGTCGATTATGGCACCGAATTTACCGGAACATTTTGAGGCGCATTTTGGCGTGCCAATGTGTGGTGCGATACTGAATTCCATCAATACGCGTCTGGATGCACCGATCGTGGCGTTTATTCTGCAACATGCCGAGACCAAGCTGCTGATTGTTGATCGCGAAATGTCAGCGGTGGTCAAAAAAGCCCTGCATATGTTGGCCAGACCACCGATTGTGGTCGATATCGATGATCCGTCCTTTGACGGTGGCGAGCTGCTGGGTTCGCTTGATTACGAGCAACTGTTGGCCGAAGGTGACGAAAATGACAGCTGGAGTGGCCCGGCGAATGAATGGGATGCCATTACACTGAACTACACTTCGGGCACAACCGGCGACCCTAAAGGGGTGGTGTATCACCACCGGGGTGCGTATCTGAATGCTGCTTCCAACGCCTTGTCCTGGGGTATGACGGCTGATGCAACGTACTTGTGGACCTTGCCGATGTTCCATTGCAACGGCTGGTGTTTCCCCTGGACCATGGCTGCGATTGGTGGTGCCAGCGTTTGCCTGCGCCATGTGCGCGGTGACGATATTGTCAAACTGATCGTGGCAGAAAAAGTGGATCATATGTGCGGTGCGCCCATCGTGCTGAACCTGATTGCCAACGTGGATGAATCCCTGCGTGCCGGTCTGGATCACAGCGTCAAGGTGATGACCGCCGGTGCGCCACCACCACCATCCGTGCTGGAAAAAATGGAAGCGATCAACTTCGATGTCACGCACGTTTATGGCCTGACGGAAACCTACGGCCCTTGTGTGGTCTGTTGCTGGAAAGACGAATGGCAGGATCTGAGCGTTGCTGAACGCGCCCGTCTGAAAGCCCGTCAGGGCGTACAGGTGCCGATGCAGGAAGGCATGATGGTCGCCGATCCGGAAACCTTGCAACCGGTTGAAAAAGATGGCGAAACCATCGGTGAAATTTTCCTGCGCGGCAATGTGGTGATGAAGGGCTACCTGAAAAACCCGAGCACAACGGATGAATCCTTTGAAGGCGGCTGGTTCCATTCTGGTGATTTGGCTGTCTGGCACGAAGATGGTTATATTGAGATCAAGGATCGCTCCAAGGATATTATTATCTCCGGTGGCGAAAATATCTCTTCCATCGAGGTGGAAGAAACCCTGTTCCGCCATCCCGATATTGAAGATGCGGCGGTCGTGGCCAAACCGGATGAAAAATGGGGTGAAATCCCTTGTGCGTTTGTCACGCTGGCGGACGGTGTCAAGGTCGATGAGGACGAAATCATTGCTTACTGTCGTCAGAACATGGCGCACTTCAAAGCACCAAGAAAAGTAATTTTTGCTGCATTGCCCCGTACTTCAACCGGTAAGGTGCAAAAATTCAAATTGCGCCAGTGGGCCAAGGATGGTGCTGTGGATGTGGATGAAGTCGCAGGCTAACGCCCGTTTTATCTTGTGTCACAAGGAGGTGACAGGCAGCCTGGTGTCGCTGACAGGCTGCGATTCTGGAGAGAACATTCCCCGACTCCGGAAGCTGTTGTAGTAGCCAGCGGCTTTCCCTTATGACCTGTTACCACTCCTTTCAGGTCATGAGGGAGTTTCGAGCTTTTATCTGCCCGGCAGGGTATCCCGCTCTGCCTGTTTTATCTCTGCCTGTTTTATCTCTGCCTGTTTTATCTCTGCCTGTTTTATCTCTGCCTGTTTTATCTCTGCCTGTTTTATTTCTGCCTGTTTTGAGTCTGCGTTGCGTTCACGCCTTTCCTTTATATTGGCACTTGCCACTACAAGGCTGTGTAAACCGGACAATACTTCCTCTGCCTCCAGGGTTCCCCAAGGCATACAAGTCGCGTCAGCTTTTGCGGTATTCCTTCGGTGGAATATCCAGCCAGCGCTTGAATGACCGGCTGAATGCGGCAGGGTCGGAGAAGCCCAGACGTTGGGATATCTGGCTGATGGTGAGTTCCGGCTGATTCAGTAACTGGATGGCGAGGTCCTGCCGAACCTTGTCCTTGAGTGCCTGAAAGGAGGTTTTTTCCTGGGTCAGCTTGCGTCTCAAGGTGCGGCTGGTGACGTGCAGCTCAGTTGCAGCGGTTTCCATACTGACCTGATTGAGCGTGTGCCGGGTTTGCAGGCAATGGTGCAGGTAATTACTGACCTTGCGCGTGTAATGCGGGAAAAAATTCGGCCGTGTGACCCACACCAGTGGAGCGTTTTCGAGATGATGGCGCAGGGTGTCTTCCGTTTGTACCAGGGGTTCATTGAGCAACTGGCGGTCGAAAACCAGCGCAATTCTGGGCTGTTCGAACATCACATCCGATGGGAAAATCAGGCGGTATTCCCGGCCATGGGCAGGGCGAGGATAATTGACCTGAACCCGCACCAGTGGAATCAAGCGACCAATCAACCAGCCGGGAAAGCGGTGCCAAAGCAGCAGAAAAAACTCGGTAAACAGATGATCTGTATCCAGCTGCGGATGCGTCAGCGTCATTTCAAACCAGGCTTCATCACCTTCTTCACCCAGCGTGAGCTGGAACTCCTCGGTAAACAGATCGTAAAAGCGGCTGATATGACGATAGACGCCGCGCAGGTTGCGGGCGTTGACGGCCTGCTTGGCCATCAAGGCAAAGGTGCCGTGTTTGCCAGGGTTGCGGGTCTGACCCAAAAACTCATCGTTGGCGCTACGCCAGTAACCCAGCAACAGGGCCGCAAATTGTTCCGACGTCATGCGGTGGCTGTGGGCGGCACTCACCAGTGCCGGATCGAGTCCGGCATCGACCAACAGTTGCCGGTCGTTCAGTCCATGGCGGCGAGCAGCAGTCGCAATGGTGCGGGCGTAGTGCATGGAAATAGAACGATGTTCAAACGTCATAGTGGCGTCACAGAAAGAGGGCCATAGTGGTTGCTTAGCCCAGAGCATAACGCTGATGTCCGAAAATGTTAAGAATTCGGCTGGTGTGGCAATGGGCTGCCAAGGCTGCTATTGGCTAATGTGGTGTCTGGTCAGCGCATCATCCGCCTTTGTTGTCTGGCAGCGATGATCATCGTCAAATTAAGGAGAATAATAATGAAAGAAGTGGTTGTGGTCAGTGGCGTTCGCGCTGCAATTGGTACGTATGGTGGCAGTCTGAAAGAGACGCCCGTGTGTGATATGGCAACTGCAATGGTCGCCGAAGCCATCAAGCGCGCCGGTATCAGCGGGGATGATGTGGATCAGGTGGTGTTTGGTAATGTGATCCACTCCGAACCTCGTGATATGTATATCGCTCGGGTGGCTGCCGTGAATGGTGGTGTACGTGAGTCAGCCCCGGCACTGACGCTGAACCGCTTGTGCGGCAGCGGCTTGCAGGCGGTGATCAGTGCGGCGCAGCAAGTGCAACTGGGCTTGGCAGAAACGGTTATTGCCGGTGGTGCAGAATCGATGAGCCGTGCTCCTTATCATCTGCCGACGGCCCGGTTTGGCCAGCGTATGGGAGATGGTGCCATGATTGACCCGATGGTGTCGGCGTTAACCTGTCCGTTTAATCATATTCATATGGGCGTGACCGCTGAAAACGTGGCTGAGCAATACCATATTTCCCGTGCTGATCAGGACGCTTATGCCGCTCAGGGTCATCAGCGTGCCCAGAACGCCATTGAAAACGGTTATTTCGAAAGCCAGATCTTGCCGATTGAACTGAAGTCGCGCAAAGGTCCGAAAGAATTCAAACAAGATGAACATGTCCGCATGGATTGCAGTGTGGCGGATATGGAGAAATTGCGCCCGGTATTCAAGAAAGATGGCACGGTGACGGCCGGTAATGCGTCTGGCCTTAACGATGGCGCCGCGGCATTGGTATTGATGGAGCGTGAAGCGGCAACGGCTCGAGGTGTCCCGGTGCTTGGGCGACTGGTGGATTACGCCGTCCATGGGGTTGATCCCAAAATCATGGGCATTGGCCCGGTACCGGTGATGCGCCAGATTCTGGAACGCCAGGGCTTGAGCGCCAACGATATTGATGTCTACGAAGTCAACGAAGCCTTTGCCGCGCAGTCGTTGGCAGTGGCTCGTGAACTGAAGCTGCCACAGGAACGTCTGAACCCGAATGGCAGTGGTATTGCACTTGGCCATCCTATTGGCGCCACAGGTGCCATCATTACCGTCAAAGCCCTGTACGAACTGGAACGCATCGGTGGTCGATACGCCATGGTGAGTTTGTGCATCGGAGGTGGCCAGGGTATTGCGGCACTGTTTGCGCGCGACTAATACAGGATTGAATCAAGATTGGCGGTGCTGTCTCATGGTACAAAAATGAGCCGTTAAACAATATTGGCACCACCTTTCCTCGCAATAATAGAAACATTATTCAAAGGCGGTGTTGCCTCAAGGTTTGGGGTATTAACACCACAGATTTCACCATGGTTCGGTTTTTGAGAGTAATGTCGTTGTTCACATTGACTCTCAGCCATCACAGAAAAGGAGCTCACTATGTATGCTGGACAATCGGTAACGCTGACATTGACCGACTCGGGAATCGCCGAGCTGGTTTTGGATACCCATGAAGCCTCTGTTAACGTGTTGAACGCCCATCTTCAGGATGAACTGGGTCAGGCGCTGGCGGCGCTGGGTACCCAGGCGAATGTACAGGGATTGTTAATCCGCAGTGCCAAGCCGGCCTTTGTGCTAGGAGCGGACATTACCGAGTTTACTGAGTTATTCGGTCTGTCGGCTGCTGATATTTCCCGTTGGGCCGGCAAGGTTCATGGGCTGTTTAATACAATTGAAAAACTGCCTTACCCAACAGTCGCCGCCGTTAATGGCATGGCATTGGGTGGCGGAATGGAGCTGGCATTGTCGGCCGATTTCCGCATTGCTGACACCAGCGCCAGACTTGGATTCCCGGAAGTCACTCTGGGTATTTGCCCTGGCTGGGGCGGTACGGTGCGATTGAGTCGCCTGGTGGGTGCCGAAGCGGCACTGGGCTGGATTCTGTCGGGCAAACCGGTAAAAGCAGCACAGGCACAGCAACAGGGTGCGTTGGATAGCGTTGTTGATGGCGATCAATTGCTCGACAGCGCTCGTGCCTTGCTGCAAGAAGCCATCGCCGGCGAGCGTGATTATCTGGCTAATCGTCATCGCAAACAGGAAGCATTGGAAAACAACGCCGAGACGGCTGCTGCCATGGCAAACCTGCAGCAGACGCTGGGTAAAAAGCTGGACCCTCGTTATCCTGCTGCTCCTGCAATTTTGGCGACCATCACCGCAGCCATGACCGAAGATTTCTACAAGGCACAGGCGATGGAAGCCCAGGTCTTTGGTGAGCTGGCCAGTGGTGTGGAAGCCAAAAACCTGGTTGGACTGTTTCTTAATGATCAATACCTCAAGCGCGAAACCAAACGCTGGGCCAAGCAGGCCCATCCGGTCGGCAGGGCCGCCGTTCTGGGCGCCGGGATCATGGGTGGCGGTATCGGTTATCAAGCGGCCCTGAATGGTACGCCGATGCTGATGAAAGACATTAACCAGGAAGCGCTGGATCTGGGTATCAGTCATGCGGGTAGCATTCTGGATCGCAGTATCAGCAAAGGACGCATGACCGAGGCCGGTAAAGAAGCCATCCTGGCAGCTATTCACCCAACACTCACTTATGAAGGTTTTACCGACGTCGACTATGTTGTTGAGGCTGTTGTGGAGCGGGTTGATGTCAAACGGGCTGTGCTGGCTGAGGTTGAGCACAAGGTTTCCGAGAACACCATTGTCGCCACGAATACGTCAACGATTTCTATCGATTTACTGGCCGAGAGTCTGCAGCGTCCGGATAAATTCTGCGGCATGCACTTCTTTAATCCAGTGCATGCCATGAAGTTGGTGGAAGTGATTCGGGGCAGCCAGACCAGCGATGACACAATCGCGACGACCGTAGCCTTTGCCGCTTCAATGGGCAAAACCCCGATTGTGGTAAACGACTGCCCCGGATTCCTGGTGAATCGGGTGTTGTTCCCCTATTTCAACGGCTTTAACCGGCTGCTGATGGACGGGGTGGATTTTGAGCGGATCGACCAGGTAATGGAGCAGTTTGGCTGGCCAATGGGTCCGGCCTATCTGGCCGATGTGATTGGTCTGGATACCATGGTGCATGCCGACAAGGTACTGGAAGACGGCTTTCCTGAGCGTATGGGTCACGACGATCGCCCGATTATCGAAACCTTATTGGAGCAGGGCGCTCTGGGTCAGAAGAATGGTGTCGGTTTTTATGAATACGGCACGGATGAACATGGCAAGCGTTACAAGCGTCGTTCTGAAAAAGTGGCCACGATTTTGTCTCAACGCGTCACTCGTAGCACTGAGATCACGGATGCTGAAATTATCGAGCGTATGATGATACCGATGTGTCTGGAAACCGCACGGTGTCTGGAAGAAAGCATCGTCGCTTCAGCAACGGAAGCCGATATGGGCCTGATTCTGGGACTGGGTTTTCCACGTTTCCGGGGTGGTGCATTACGCTATATCGACAACCTGGGTGCCGCAGTATTTGCTGCCCAGGTTGAGACCCATGCGGAATGTGGTCCGTTGTACGAGTTGACTGATGGCATCAAGGCCATGGTTGCCAATGGCAACACCTTTTATTAAACGCTTTATGTATCAACACCCATTTTATTAATACCAATGCCGCTCGCTGAACGGGCGAGCGGTACGGCTAACAAGGAAATCAATTTATGAGTGATTATCAGCATCCTTACCGTGACGCAGAATTTGTACTGGACCAACTGGTTGGTTTTGACTCTCTGTGTGAAGACGCTGGCCTGGAAGGCATCAACATGGAGTTGGCCAACACGGTAGTCGAAGAAGCTGGCAAGCTGGGTGCCGGTGTACTGGCACCCTTAAACCGTGAAGGTGATGAAAAAGGGGCCAGTATCGACGCGCAAGGTGTTCATCAGACACCGGGCTTCAAGGAAGCCTATGCGCAGATGACAGAAGGTGGCTGGTTATCGCTGAATGCACCGGAAGAATTTGGTGGTCAGGGTCTGCCGAAGGTGCTGAGCACCGCGGTTAATGAAATCTGGCATTCTGCCAATATGGCATTTGCCCTGTGTCCACTGTTGAGCCAGGGGGCAATCGAAGCACTGTCGCACCACGGCAGCGACGAGATGAAAAACACCTACTTGCCGAAGCTGATTTCCGGTGAGTGGACTGGCACCATGAACCTGACCGAACCTGATGCGGGGTCTGACCTGGCGGCGATCAAGTCCCGTGCCGTTGCGGATGGCGATGCCTATCGCGTCAGTGGTACCAAGATCTTTATCACCTGGGGTGATCACCAGATGACCGAGAACATCATTCACCTGGTGCTGGCTCGTCTGCCAGATGCACCGGCTGGTGTGAAAGGTATCTCGCTGTTTATCGTTCCGAAATTCCTGCTGGATGAAAACGGCCAAACCACTGCCGAACTGAATACTGCCAGCGCTCTGTCGCTGGAACACAAGCTGGGTATCCATGGCAGCCCGACCTGTGTGATGGAATTTGAAAACTCATTGGGTTATCTGGTCGGCGAACCGCACCAGGGCCTGAAGTACATGTTCACCATGATGAACGATGCCCGTCAGGGTGTGGGTGTACAAGGACTGTCGGTATCGGAACGGGCTTATCAGCTGGCGCTCCAGTACTCCAAGGACCGTATCCAGGGCACGCTGCGAGACGGCAGCCGTATTGCCATTATCGAGCACCCGGATATCCGTCGCATGTTGATGACCATCAAGAGCACCACGGAAGCGATGCGGGCACTGGCCTTGATGGCATCGGCCGAGCTGGATCGCACCCGTCTGGTGGGTGGTGATGACGCCGCGGCACATATGGCTCGTGCCGAGCTGTATACCCCGATTGTCAAAGGCTGGTGTACCGAACTCTCTGTGGAGCTGACTTCCCTAGCAGTACAGATTCACGGTGGAGCGGGCTTTATCGAAGAAGCCGGTGCAGCCCAGCACTATCGTGATGCCCGGATTCTGCCGATTTATGAAGGCACCACAGCGATTCAGGCACTGGATCTGATTGGCCGTAAAACCCTGTCCAACGGCGGTGAAGTACTGACCGGCCTGTTGACCGAAATGGAGGCGACTGCAGCGTCTGCCCGGGCTGCCGCGGTATTGCCAGACAGTGCTCTGGATCAGCTTGACGCGGCGTTGGCAACCGCCAAGCAAAGCCGTGATTTTATTCTGGCCAATGCGCGCTCTGATGCTCATTTGCTGGGCAGTGCTGCGGTCAACTTCATGATGCAAATGGGTTATGTCACTGGTGGCTGGCTGATGGCGAGAAGTGCAGAAAAAGCCAAAGCCATGCTGGATGCAGGTCAGGGAGATCCTGAATTCCTGCAAGCCAAGCTGGTGACTGCCCGTTTCTTCTGCGAGCACATGGTGCCACGTCATCAGGCGCATGCTTCTGCCTTGCTGGCCGGTAGCGAAAGCATCATGGGACTGACCAACGACCAGTTCTAGGCCCCTGATAACGGCTCTGCCTTAACAACCCCGGAACATGCAAAATCGACCGGGGCTGGATATATCGCTTGAAGCAAAGGTGATATGAGCATGGATTGTCGGGCTCACCCTGTTCCGACAATTCGCCGGTAACGCGCTTTTGGTTATCGGCTTTCCTCTGGCCAACTCGGGTTGGTCAGAGGTCTTTTTATGGATAATCCAATGTTTGTCCTGAATCAATAATAACGAGCATCCTGAATGCTGCTGTGAACCGTGAGAGATAGCTATGACCCAACGTGAATCCATGGCCTACGATGTCGTCATTGTCGGCGCAGGTCCATCTGGCCTCAGTGCCTCGATACGACTGGCCCAACTGGCGCAGGAGCAGGGTCAGGAACTGACCATTTGTGTGGTCGAAAAAGGCTCTGAAGTCGGGGCGCATATTCTTTCCGGCGCGGTGATAGAAACCCGTGCTCTGGATGAGCTGCTACCGGACTGGCAAGCACTCGGTGCACCCTTGAATACTCCGGTAGTCGAAGACGAGCTGTATTTGCTCAAAGACCCGCAAAAAGCGGTGAAGCTACCCGGTATGATGATCCCTAAAACCATGCACAATGCGCATCTGGGCAGCACAACCAATTACGTTGTTAGCCTGGGTAACCTGTGTCGCTGGCTGGGCCAGCAAGCAGAAGCGCTGGGGGTGGAAATCTATCCCGGTTTTGCCGCGGCTGGCATTGTGTATAACGATGACGGGTCGGTTGCGGGAATATCAACAGGTGATATGGGGGTGAATGCCCAAGGTCAGCCGAAAGACGGCATGTATACGCCCGGTATGGATTTGTTGGGTAAATACACTATTTTTGCGGAAGGTTGCCGGGGTAGCCTGGGTAAAGAGTTATATCAACGATTTGAACTGGATAAAGACGTTGATGCCCAACACTATGGCATCGGCTTGAAAGAATTGTGGGATATTCCGGCCGACAAACATCAACCCGGTCTGGTGATCCACGGTGCGGGCTGGCCATTAACCGGAGCCGGTAAAGACGGTACCGGTGGTGGTTTCTTCCTCTACCATGCAGAAAACCAGCAAGTAGTGGTTGGCCTGATCGTGGATCTGAATTACAGCAATCCCTGGTTGAATCCCTATGATGAATTCCAGACGCTCAAACATCACCCGGTATTGGCGAACTATCTGGAAGGCGGAAAACGGGTTTCTTACGGCGCCCGTGCCATTGCCAAGGGCGGCTTGAATGCCCTGCCAAAAATGCATTTCCCTGGCGGTTTGTTGAGTGGCTGTAATGCAGGCACCCTGAATGCGGCCAAGATCAAGGGGGTTCATACGGCGATGAAAACCGGCATGCTGGCGGCTGAGGAAATATTTGCCGCTGTTGCTGCTGGTGACGAAGGCGGCAAGGATCTCCAGGGGTATGCGGAGCGGTTTGAGGCTTCCTGGGTGTACGAAGAACTGTACGCTACCCGGAATTTCGGCCCGGCGTTACACAAGTTTGGTACTTTGATTGGCGGTGCTTTCAACTTTATCGACCAGAATATCTTCAACGGCAAGCTGCCTTTCACCTTGCATGACAATCACCTTGATTATGCTCAAATGAAACCCGTCACCGAGTGCGTCAAGATCGAATATCCGAAACCGGATGGCGTACTCAGTTTCGACAAGCTGACCTCGGTGTTTTTGTCGAATACCTTCCATGAAGAAAACCAGCCATGCCACCTGACCTTGAAAGATGCCAGTGTGCCAATGGCTTCGAACTGGCCGAAATACGCAGAACCGGCACAACGTTATTGCCCGGCCGGGGTGTATGAAGTGATTGAAACGGATGGTAAAAACCAGCTGCAAATCAGCGGTCAGAACTGTTTGCACTGTAAAACCTGTGATATTAAAGATCCGGCCCAGAATATCAATTGGATAACACCGGAAGGCAGTGGTGGGCCGAATTATCCGAATATGTAAGAGCGACCAAGCCATCAGGCTTTTATAACACCAATAAAAAAGGGCTGGCCAAATAAATGGCCAGCCCTTTTTTGTGGTTACACCAATTGAATGGCTACACCGGCAAGTGGATTATTCCCAGCTTGCAACGCCCAGCAGACGCAGTGTTTGAATGGTCAGTTGACCAGAAGGCAGATCGTTGTCTTTTTGGAAACGAGTCACTGCATTCATGGTTTGCCAGCCGTAAACACCATCGATAGGGCCTGGGTTGTAGTCTTTCTCTTCCAGGGCACGTTGCAGTTCAGCAACAACATCTTCTGTGGTGTTGGTTTCACAGAGGATTTCACGCCATTCCAGTTGTGCGTCTTTGACTTTGACGGTTTGTGGAATTTCTTCATAAACCGCAGGAATGGTTTCAGCAATTTCTTTTGGTGCTTCTACCATTTTTTCAATTTCTACAGTTTCGTAGACAGCTGGGTGAATGATGCTGGTGGTGTGTGCTGGTACATCAACAACTTGTTTTTCAACTGTTTTGTATTCAGCAGGGATAACGACTTCTTCGGTACGTTCCGGTTTTACCAGAATGGTTTTGGTCACGATTTTTGATTCTTCTGGCACTTCGACCAGACACATGATTTCGCCAGTGGCTTCGTCAATTTTCTCAATCGGGCCGTTACCTTTTTTCCAGGTGGAGTAGGCTGGACGGATAACAATTTTTTCTTCGACGGTTTCGTATTCTGCTGGCAGCTTAACCAGTTTGGTTGATGCTTCCTTGACCAGAACCTCTTCAGTAACCGTTTTGTAGGTGGCGGGTACAACGACCAGCTCTTCCCACTCTTCGCTGACCAGAACTTCTTCAGACACCATTTCGTACTTGGCTGGTTCTACCTCAAGTTTGGACAACTCAGGAGATACCATGACCTGTTGCATCTGGGTTTCGTATTCTTCAGGAATAACCAGACGGGCGTAACAGTGGCCAGGTACGGCATTGGGTGGCATGACAGAGTCAGCCGTTGGCGTCATTGACATGGACTCCATGGATTGGGAGTCCTCTACCTGTCCGGCGGCCATCGCCTTGGTTTCTTCTACTTCAGCCTTTAACTTGGCGTTCTCCTGCTCCAGTTCGTCACGGGATTCTTTCAGGCTTTGGTATTCCGGAAAATCTTCCAGCGTAGCAGACGCCGTGTCGCTGGATGGCTGGCTAGCGCAGCCAGCCATGACGGCCAGTGTCAGTGCTGAAAGAAGGTAGTTTTTTTTGTTCATCTAGTTGTGCTCCGTTGCGTAAGATGTTTGAGTCGACAGGCTAACGTGTAAGGAATCGTCAATCGACACCATGCTGTCTGGTACAGGCCAACCATGGTGTCGCCGGCATGCCCAATATAAAGCCCAAGAAGCGCTTCTGAATACGAAAATCCGCATTTTAAAGGCGTTTCCGGCCTAGTTTAGCTTATTAAACTGGTTCTGGAATACACACTGCAAACGCAGCGGCCCTGATAGGGCTTTATCCTGAAGTTTAACGTGATTTGGGTACTGTGAGTCTAGTATGCACCAAGTTCTTTATTGGTTCCCTAGCTTGATCAATTATTGTTACAACACGGATGAAAATGCAGTGTTTGTGTTGATAAACAGGCTGTTTGCTCTCTTTGTAGAGTAGCTGAGTGGAGAATAAGGCCAAGGATGGGCGGTGTTCCGAATACCATCGGTCGGGTTGAGTCGGATTGGTGGCGGGTTTGGCTCTGCGGCAAAAGTGGTTGCCTGCTGTTTTGGGGGTGGTGTGAAGCAGGTCGAAGACGTTGAGAGAGTCGGTACTTTCCGGCAGGGTAAATAATGGTTGCCATGGAGCTATTTGTGCGTATACTTGTTCACAGCTTGAAAGCATTGCCCTTATTTATTAGTACCCTTCGAAGTAGTAGTTTATATTCCCTCGTTTGTAGTAGATAAGCACCAATTGAGTTCCAGCGATTGGCTTGCGAATTAATCGCACTGCCTTATCTTCTATTTATACAGGAATATTAAAATGTCTAAGACAACTGGCGTAGTAAAATGGTTCAACGAAGCAAAAGGCTTTGGTTTTATTGAACAAGAAAATGGCCCAGACGTTTTTGCTCACTTCAGCGCTATTGCTAGCACTGGCTTCAAAACTTTGGCTGAAGGCCAACGTGTTGAATTCACTGTTAAGCCTGGCCAGAAAGGTCCACAAGCTGAAAACATCGTTGCTATCTGATTCGCTGATGTGAATTAAGTAGTACATAAAAGAACGGGTCTGGTGCCCGTTTTTTTGTGCCTGCTATTCGGTGAATTGCAGGGTGGAAAAGAAGGGTCAACCTGCCTGACGTCGGCTACTCGGCGAAATCATCCCCGTTCTGAATAATTTCTGTCTCTGATAAGCCTGCAAGCCGTGTTACTGTCTGGGCTGGTCCTGGTCGGTTGGTACTGGCTGGTGGTCAGGGTGATCGGAAATAACTTCCCGAAAGACCGCACTGTGTGGCTTGTCTTCTGCTGGACGAATCGAGAGCCAGCGTTCCCCTCGTTGTGACATGATCACTGCCTTTTGAAACACCATGGTGTTTGGAATACTCAATTCGTAGCCATCGTCGGTACGCAAGAGCAAATGAAACAGAGTGATTTCTTCAATCACGGCTTCCGGGCAATCTTCTTCCAGAATGCGGATACGGTCGCCTGGACGATAAGGAAAGAAGAAAAAGATAATCACACTGGCGGTTACGTTACTGAGCACTGACCATTGTGCGAACAGGGCAACGCCAAGCAAGGCGACCGCCGATGACAGTACAAACGTCAGCTCGGTATAGCCAAACCCGACCACCAGCCCGATTACCAGTAGCAAGCAGGTGAACAGGGCGATCTGCAGCGCTTTTTGCAAATAAAACACGCGACTCAGACTGACTTTTCTTTTGTGCCCCTGATCTTCGATAAAGCCCATCACTATACGATTGAGATAGGCATAGCCTACTACCGCAAGAATTACGAGAAGGATTTTAAGCATTCGGCCTGTCACTCCAGCTGTTTGACCCGTATTACCTGCCGCTGTTGAGGAATACGGGTCTGATTGGGGTTATGGGTCAGTTTTGCAGCAGAATGTCGTCTGGCAGCAGGCTGTCGTGCATGTTTTCAATGCTTTCGATGACATCGTCCGGCGCGGAAAAATAAGCAACGTTAAACATGGCATCTCCTTCATGGACCAGCGGGATGTTCTGACAGCCAATAATAATGCCGTCCTTGTGGGCGATAACCTTATCGAGCTGGGTACCAAAGGGATCGCAGATAATAGCCATGATGTCGTCTTTTTCGACCTTGTCGCCGAGGTGCTTGAGATTACGCACAAAGCCGCTGTCGGTGGCTCGCATCCAGCCGCTGTTACGGGCAATCAGGGGTTCAATCGGAAATTTTTTCTGACGGCTGGCCGGCAGCATGCCGAGATGGCGCATTACCCGCAGAATTCCCCGCTCACCAGCCCGAATGCAGAGTTCATCGTAGCGTAAGGCTTCCCCTGCTTCGTAGAGCAAGATCTTGACCCCCATTTCGTTGGCTGACTCCCGTAACGAGCCATCACGCAGGTTGGCATTCAGCAGTACCGGAACACCAAAGGCCAGCGCCATTTCCCGGGTGGTATCATCGTCCAGGTTAGCGCGAATCTGGGGCAGGTTGGAGCGATGAATGGCACCGGTATGCAGGTCGATACCGTAATCACATTTGGCCACCACTTCGTTAAGGAACATATGGGCCATACGAGCTGCCAGAGTGCCACGGCTGGAGCCTGGGAACGAGCGGTTGAGATCCCGGCGATCGGGCAAATAGCGGCTCTGGTTGATAACCCCGAAGGCGTTGACGATAGGTACCGCAATCAGGGTGCCACGCAGGTTGCGTAATCGGGAGCCGTGAATCAGGCGATTGATGATTTCTACCCCGTTGAGTTCATCGCCATGAATCGCTGCGCTGATAAACAATGTCGGCCCTGGCTTGTTGCTGCGACGAACGTACACCGGCATGGTGACATCGGTGCTGGTATACAGGCTTCCCAATGGCAGGTTCAATTGGCAGGTAGTACCTGGTTCGATCGTGTGTCCAGCGATGCTCAGGGCGGGCTGGATAGGGGGGCGTCGGCTCATGATAGGCATCCGTTGAAGATCCGTGGAGTCTGCCAATAGTGTTACCATCTGTCACTGCTTCTCTGTTGTTGTTGAGTAAATCAGGGCAGATTTTTTGCGGTGTGAGCGTTATTCTGCGGCACCTTGTGTGTGTCTGGTCGTGTCGATCAACGCTGTTGCTCGATAGGCCAATAGATAGCGCGAACAGGTAGAGCCAACAGGTAGGGTTAGTCGATGGATAGGCCCGCTGTATTATCAGCGTAATCCATCCATGCGCCTGTGATGCCCCGGTATTTATACTCTTTTTTTTATTAGCCAATAGTCAGACTTATGCCTTCATCCAATCATTGTTTGTGTTACCAGCCAACCCTTATTGCGGATCGACAATCCGGGGAAACCCGCACGCTTTGGGTACTGTGGTTGACGTTATTCACCATGGTGGCCGAAATTATTGTCGGTACTGCATATGGCTCAATGGCGTTGCTTGCGGATGGCTGGCATATGGGAACGCACGTGGCGGCGTTTACCATCACGCTGTTTGCTTACCGCTATGCTCGACGTCATGCGATGGATGCGGATTTCAGTTTTGGTACCGGCAAGGTGTCGGTATTGGGGGGATTTGCCAGTGCGGTTGCGCTGGGTGTGGTGGCTCTGATGATGGTGCTGGAATCGGTTCAGCGTTTGTTTATGCCTCATGAAATCGGCTTTTCGGAGTCGATTGCGGTTGCAGTCATTGGCTTGCTGGTGAATTTGGCCAGTGCCTGGTTATTGAAAGACCATCACTCCCATCATCATAATCACCACGAACATCACGAACATCACGAACATCACGAACATCACGAACATCACGAACATCACGAACATCGCGAACATCACGAACATCACGAACATCACGATCATCACGATCATCACGAGCATCACGAGCATCACGAGCATCACGAGCATCACGAGCATCACGAGCATCACGAGCATCACGAGCAAGACCATAATTTGCGGGCAGCCTATATGCACGTCCTGGCCGATGCCCTGACCTCAATCCTGGCGATCGTGGCCCTGACGGCAGCCATGATGCTGGGCTGGTTATGGCTGGATGCGCTGATGGGTATAGTGGGAGCGACGATTATTTCGGTATGGGCTTTGGGGTTGTTGAAAGATACCAGTCGCATTCTGCTGGATGGCAGTATTGAAGCGCCAATCCGGCAACAGATTATCGACCGGATACTGACCGCTGGAGCAGAAATTCGCGATATCCATATCTGGAAAATATCGGCAGATCATTATGCGTTGGTGTTGTCGGTAGCCAGTAGTGAGAACGAGATCGCCAGCCGGATTCGTCAGCATCTGGCCGATTATCCTCAATTACAGCACATCACCATCGAAGTGCGTCATCCGTTGCTTTAATCGTCCGGGCGGCTTTGCTGCCATGACGGACATGCGGGTCATGAGCCTGCCTTGCTGGCCGATACACTGACACGGCTCCCGCTTGTTTGCGGCGCGCCGTTGGAAGCGGTTGTCCTGTTGCCCTGTTTTTCTCGATTTGTTTTTTTGTTGTGTCAACCGAAACGAACCTGCTCCGTTATATGAATACGTGAAACAACATAATAGCGATATGCCAACAGCAAGCAGGTGTCAGTTTCAGGAGTGGCCTATGAAAGCAACGGCATGGTGGCTGGTAATTGCAGCCAGCCTGATGGCAGGTTGCGGTGGTGTGGGGGATGATAGCGCCAGCGCTTCGGCAGCTGGTGAAACCGGCACGGTTCAAATTGCCTTGACCGATGCAGAAGAAGATTTTCTGACTTATCAGGTTGAGGTACTGGGTATCACTCTGGTTCGTGACGATGGCACCGAGGTGGATGTTCTTCCTGCCGCCACGGCAGTGGATTTTGTTCAGTATCAGCAGTTAAGTGAGCTGCTGATGGTCGCGTCCATACCGGCTGGCTATTACCGTAGCGTATTGGTCAATCTTGATTATGCTGACGCTGATATTGTCGTTCAGGACCGTACTGGTGTGTCTTATAACGCGACAGCGGTAGATTCCCATGGCGAAACCATCAGTACCCTGGAAGTATCCGTTGATTTTGGCGAGGGAGCACTGAATGTTGGCCGTAACAGCGTGGCAGCTCTGACACTGGATCTGGATCTGGCGGCTTCCAACGAAGTACTTTCCTGTGATCCCGCTGTTGTTGAAGTCGAACCTTTCCTGATGGTTGTTGCCAGCGACGATACGGACAAGGAGCATCGTGTTCGTGGCCAGTTGATCCATTCCGATACTGACACTGCAGAGATTACCCTGGCGATTCGCCCCATGCGGCACCGCAGCGGCGAATTTGGCGATCTGGTGGTGGCTGTGACAGAAACAACGCGTTATGACATTGATGGGGTTCCCTATACCGGCAGTGGCGGCCTGGCCTTGATTATGGCACTGGATAACGCGACACCGATTGTGAGCTACGGCAGTCTTGATAACACCGGTACGTTTACCGCAACAGAAATATTGACCGGTGCCAGCGTCGTCTGGCGCGGTGGCGATGTGGTGAGCGGTATGGTTAGCGCCCGCAGCGGCCATGGATTCACCCTGAACGGAGCAGTGACCGAGCGCCGTAGCCACGACACCCGCTTTACCTCCATGTCGGAGATGACACTGGCTGAAAGCCTTCTCTACTACGGATTACACCCAGTAAAACAAGGCTGAAAGACAGAAAAGGAAGCGGAGGTGACTGGCTTGGAGACAGACATGGTATGACCGCCAGGTTGAATGATTTCCTGATCTCGGTTGAGCGTCGGGCCTTTCGGATGGTGCGGCTTGCTGCTGCCAATGATGAAGATGCTCTGGATGTAGTGCAGGAAGCGATGACCCGGCTGATCAGCCACTATCGCGACCGGGAGGAAGCGGAATGGCGGCCGCTGTTTTTCCGCATCTTGCAGCACTGTCTCGCCGACAGCTTGCGTCAGCAACGGAAGCAGCGCCGCTGGATGTTCTGGTCGGGCAGTCAGACGGATGTTCCAGACACTGGCAGTGCCGATGGTATGGATGGCTATCTGGGTGATTACCGCGACGAGCCGGATCAGGCCCTGGCCAGCAGTCGTCAACAGCAAGCGCTGATCAACGCCATTGAGACCCTGCCTTTCCAGCAACAGCAGTGTTTCTTGTTACGCTGTTGGGAAGGGCTAAGCGTACGGGAGACGGCAGATGCGCTGAATATTTCCGAGGGCAGTGTCAAAACCCATTTGTCCAGAGCACGGCAAAAATTGAATGAGATGGGCTGAGTATCATGATAACGAAATCTGCGGATAAAACCTCAAGGGCTGGACCGGAGACGGTAACCGTAACAGAGCAACAGCTTCTGGCACTGCTGGATGAGCAGGCAGAGGCGTTGCCAGAATCCCTGACCGATCAACTGGCACAACGACGGGCGGCTGCTTTCGGGCAAGCCATGGCTGACACCGATACACGTCGAACTTCCACGTCCGCTACCTGGTACTCCAGGCCGCTATTGCCAGTGGGAGTGACGGCCTGCTTGATACTGGCCAGTGTGATCTGGTTGATACAAGGCGGGAAGGGGGCGCCAGCAGGCACCCATCCTTCGGGCCATGATACTGTCGCTCTGGCACAAGTCGAGGCACAGGTCGAGGCACAGCAGCAACTGGATGACATGATGGCGTTGGCGGCGCTTGATGACGATGAATGGGATATACTGCAGCAATTGGAATTTGCCTATTGGCTAAGCGAGTTACCGAATGCCAATCCCCCAGTCCTGGATAAGGCCGGTTAAGATGGCGGCACTAATAACCCTGTCATCTTCTGCGGGCTGGATGCTGCCGTTGGTGCCTGTTCAGGCAGAACCGGAGGGTGCGCCGAAACGTGAGCCGGACAGTACGCCAGATATTGGACTGTTGCTCTATCTGGCCGATCAGGTCGA
Organism: Oceanobacter sp. 5_MG-2023; assembly: GCF_030548165.1. Classification (NCBI taxonomy): domain Bacteria; kingdom Pseudomonadati; phylum Pseudomonadota; class Gammaproteobacteria; order Oceanospirillales; family Oceanospirillaceae; genus Oceanobacter; species Oceanobacter sp. 5_MG-2023. The sequence continues at coordinate 206,213 of NZ_JAUORS010000003.1, forward strand.
GATTGATGACGAGTGGATTGATCCGATGATGCTGCTGGGGGCGTCGCCTCTGACCCCGCAAGATACCGAGGTCAGCAGCCCGGCGCCTGTGCCACAAGCAAGCACAGGTTTTCCAGGCACAACCGAGCCAACCGGGACGCGGTCGGAGGTGGACAATGAAGAGTGAGCATCCCCAGGTATTACTGCAGTGGCCGCGGCGAATCAGTCTGACAATACTCATGCTGATGGCGCTGTTGAGCGGATGGGTACTGTTATCAAAACCCGTGCAGGCACAGGAATGGCAAAGCTTGCCCGACAGCACCCAGCAGTTACTGGAGGGGATATCCGAGCGTTGGGACAGTCTGGATGACGAGCGGCAGCAAGCGTTGTTGCGTGGGGTTGAACGCTGGCAGTCGATGACTGACAGTGAACGGCAGGCCGTCAGTGAGCGCTTCAGCCGCTGGCAGAGTTTGCCAGAAAGTCAGCGACAGATATTACGGGATCGGTTGCACACCTTGCGCGATATGAGCCCTGAGCAGCGCCAGCAAATTCTCGATGCCTTGCATAACTATCAACAGGCGACGCCGGAGCAGCGGCTGCGACTGCGTCAGCGCTTTCAGAGCTTGTCGCCACAACAGCGTAATGCCATACGGCAACAACTGCGTTTAAAACGTTATTAACGGTTACCAAAACCAGTCGAGACCGATTGAAATCTGCTGGTCGTGTGGTGTCTGCAAAGGCATGACCAGCTGGCTGGTGAGTTGCCAGTGCGTATTCAGCAAGGCAACAAACACACTGGCACTGGCCCATTGCTGCCTGACGGTTGTTGTCCGAGCGCCAGTTTGCTGCCAGCGATAGGCGAGGCCGCCGCTGGCGGGGGGCGTTAACAGATCGCCACTCAAGATACGTTGGTAATCCAGCGCGACGCCGGGAGCCCACAAGCGCTGGCTCTGTTGTTCTTCCAGTAACCAGGTCAGGCTCAGCCCCGTACCCAGATCAACACCTGTCTGGGTATCGTCGGCCTGGAGGCTGATGACACGACGCCCGCTCTCCCTTGAGCCGGGCACCACGATGGCGACCGATTCCCGGCGTTCCGAGTGACTCAGGGTGTGCCCCAGTTGGACATGGCTGCCAAGCAGCCACTGGTCAGCAAGCCAGAAATCCCGGCTGGCAGCAGCGGACAGGGAGCGATCGTTATGGCTTTGGCGCACAGTATGGCGATCCTCCAACACACCGAACTGAACGTCGTAATCCTCGTAGAAACGAGAGCCTTCCAGCCGTAGCCAGCCGTCCTGAAACAAATAGCCCAGAGAGACTGATCCACCCCGGTTCTGGTAATTCAGGCCGTTATCGGTGGCTTGCTGGCGATCCATGCTGCCAGCGATAAACCATTGCTCATTCCAGGTTGCTGTTGCCGAAACGGCAGGGCCATGATTGTCGAGTTGGTAGTGGCGGTGACTCTCTTCCAGCGAAAGGCGGGCGTATTGCCAGGTCAGCCCGCCTTGCCAGTTGATACCGCCTGCGTGCAGCAGAGGGCAGGACAGCAATCCGGCGCAGATGACTGGCAGCAGCAAGCGGCATCGCCAATGGCTTTTGGCACCGCACCAGAATCGGCGGCGGAGTGACAGGGCAAAACATCCGTGTCGAAACATGGTATTTCCCGTACTGCAAGCAGAGACGGCAAAGCGTACTGGTCAACGTGTTGCGAATCCAGTCCTGATAACGGCAGGAAGGAGTGATTGTCGCTGCAATTTGCGCTGGTCGACTGTTATCATGACCGGCTTTTTCGTCATCGGAGCTTCGACGCGTGTATGGCCAGTTGTCGCTATCGCCTGGATCGGTTTATTGCCCAGCATTCAACGTATTCACGTCGTGATGTACGTTTGCTGCTGGCGCAACAACGTATCACGGTTGACGGGGTGGTCGCGCGGGATATTAACCAGCCGATTGGGCCTTTTCATCGGATAACCCTGGACGCTGCGGTGCTGCAACAGCAGCAGCCGGTGTATCTGGGGATGAACAAGCCGGCAGGCGTGGTCAGTGCGACCCGCGATGACGAACATACAACCGTGATCGACCAGTTGTGCCAGCATCCAGGTTGCCCGCTGGCGACAGAACAACTGCAGCAGTTGCATATTGTCGGGCGTCTGGATCGGGCTTCCAGTGGATTGCTGTTGTTGACCAACGACAGTGACTGGTCGCGGCGGCTGATGTCCCCGGAGCACAAGGTCGCCAAAGTGTATCGTGTCACGCTGGCGCACCCGGTCAGTACGGAGTGTATTGCTGCGTTTGCGGCCGGCATGTATTTCCCTTATGAAAATATCACCACCCGTCCGGCATTGCTGGAAATCATGGCTGAGCGGCAAGTACAGGTCACGCTGACCGAAGGTCGCTATCACCAGATCAAACGCATGTTTGGCCGTTTCCGGAACCCTGTACTGGCACTACACCGGCTCAGTATCGGGCCATGGCAGTTGCCGCCAGAATGTGCGCCGGGAGATAGCTGGCAAGTATTACCTTGATCACTGTAGGCGCTTGTTCTGCCTGCCGCTACTGTCCGGGTCAAAAAGAGTTGTTGTGTGTCTGTACCCGCCACAGGCGTTCTGTTTGAGTGGGCTTCACTGTTATCCATTGCCCGTTTTTGTGAGTGATAGCCGCTGTGTCGATAACCCTGTGCCGCAAGAGGATTAGATAATGACCCATCGTCATACCGAATTACACCATGTCAGCAGACCGCTGGTCTGGTCTGGCTTCAAGCAACTGGCACCGATTTCTGTGCTGGTCACTGCCTTTGGCGTGGCTTTTGGCCTGGCTGCGGCACAGACCGGTCTGCATGACTCAACCATTATGATGATGAGTGCCCTGGTGTTTGCCGGAGCCGCCCAGTTTGCAGCGTTGGAATTGTGGGGCGCACAGATACCGCTGCTGACGATGATCATCACCGTATTTGCCATTAATGCCCGGCATTTGTTGATGGGAGCAACCTTGTATCCCTGGTTACGGCACCAGCCTCCGTTAAAACGTTACGGCATGATGCTGGTGGCCTCCGATGCCAATTGGGCCATGTCGATGCAGGAGTTCAGTCGCGGCAAACCCGGTCTGGGCCTGCTGTTTGGGGGAGGGATTGCCCTGTGGCTCTTTTGGGTACTGGGTACCTGGCTGGGGATGCATTTTGGTAATGCCATTAATGATCCCAAGAGTTTTGGGCTGGATATGGTGATGGGGTGTTTTTTCCTTGCCCTGATTGTGGGTGGTGAAAAAGATGTGCGCATGTTGTTTATCTGGGTGGTGGCTGCGGCTTCATCATCGCTGGCATATTGGTACTTACCCGATAACAGCCATGTGATTGTTGGTGCCCTGGCAGGCGGCATCGTGGGTACTGTTTGGGGTGGAGAGCAAGATAGTGGACATTGAAACCGCCGGAGGCGGGGCTTTGCTGGTGGTGCTGGTGATGGCGCTGGTGACATTGGCCACTCGCTGGGGTGGCGTTTATGTAATGGCGTTTGTACCCATCAATTACCGGGTCAAACAATTTATTCAGGCCATGTCTGGTTCTGTGCTGGTCGCCTTGCTGACGCCGATGGTGATTAACGGTGATAGTGGTGCCCGGCTGGCCTTGATAACCACCGCAGGCGTTATGCTGCTGGTCAAAAAACCGTTACCGGCGATTGTCAGTGGCATCACGGTAGCCGCCTTGAGTCGCTATCTTGTCTGAGGAGTGGTTCCTGTCCGGGTAGCCTTGTCCTGTTCGTAAGCAAGGCTGAGCAGGAATCCCGCCCACTGCAGCATCCGATGGTGTGATCTGCGGTAAACTCCCTGCCCGTGTTCGATTATCCATTATCACGACGCACTACTGCGCATCATTACGTATTACTACAGGCCTTTGTTATGTCGTCTCCTGCTGCTTTTGTTCACCTGCGTGTTCATTCTGAATATTCTCTCTACGACAGTACAGTGCGGGTGAAAAAGCTGATTGGTGCCACCGTGGCGGCTGATATGCCTGCTGTGGCCCTGACCGATCAGAGCAATATGTATGCGCTGGTGAAGTTCTACAAAGGCTGTCTGGGTCAAGGTATCAAGCCGATTCTGGGAGCCGATTTATGGCTTGAGAACCCGGAAGACAGCTATGCGCCGTTTCGGGTAACGGCATTGTGTATGACTCCGGCAGGGTATCTTGGTCTGCGTGAGCTGATTTCCCAGGCCTACCTGAACCAGTATCACGACAAGGCGGTGGTCAAGCGGGAATGGCTGATCGAAAAAAACGACGGCCTGATCCTGCTGTCCGGTGCTCGGGAAGGCGATATTGGCCAGCGGGTATTAAAAGGCAAACTGGAAGATGCCGAGGCACTGGCGCTGGAATATCAGCGGGTTTTTGGTGATCGTTTTTATCTCGAGATCCAGCGTACCGGCCGCACCGGTGATGAAGCGCTGGTGAAAGCCAGCCTGGTACTGGCGGGCAAATTGCGGTTGCCGGTGGTGGCCACCAACGATGTGCGGTTTATTTACGCCGACGATTACGAAGCGCATGAAACCCGGGTCTCGATTGGCCAGGGTTATGCGCTGGATGACAAGCGCCGGCCCCGGGAATACAGCAATCAGCAATATTTCCGTAGTGCTGAAGAAATGATCCAGTTGTTTCAGGATGCCCCGACGGCAATCCAGAACACCGTCGAAATTGCCAAGCGTTGTTCGGTTGAAGTCCTGCTGGGCAAATATTTCCTGCCGGATTACCCGATCCCCGAAGGTATGAGTGAAGCGGATTTTTTCCGCAAGATATCCGAAGTGGGTCTGGAAGAACGTCTGGAGGTGATTCTGGCCGGTATTCCGAAAGACTCCGAAGAATACCGTGAGAAGCGTAAACCCTATGATGAACGGCTGATCTTCGAGCTGGATATTATTATCCAGATGGGATTCCCCGGTTACTTCCTGATCGTGATGGACTTTATTCAGTGGGCCAAACAGCACGATATTCCCGTCGGGCCTGGCCGGGGTTCCGGTGCCGGTTCGCTGGTGGCCTATGCCCAGAAAATTACCGACCTTGACCCACTGGAATACGACCTGCTGTTCGAACGCTTCCTGAACCCGGAGCGGGTATCGATGCCCGACTTCGATATCGACTTCTGTATGGAAGACCGCGAAAAAGTGATCGCCTACGTGGCGGACACTTACGGCCGTCAGGCGGTTTCCCAGATCGTTACCTTCGGCACCATGGCCGCCCGTGCGGTGGTACGTGACGTTGCCCGCGCCCAGGGCAAGCCATTTGGTCTGGCCGATCGCTTGTCGAAGCTGATTCCGGGTGATCCTGGTATGACACTGGAAAAAGCCCTCGACGCCGAAGCTCCGCTAAAAGAATTTCTGGAAGAAGACGAAGAAGCCCAGGAAATCTGGGAAATGGCGCTCAAGCTCGAAGGTATCGCCCGCCAGACCGGTAAACACGCTGGTGGTGTAGTGATCGCGCCGACCAAACTGACCGACTTTTCCGCCACCGCCTGTGAGCCGGACGGCAGTGGTCTGGTGACCCAGTTCGACAAGAATGACGTTGAAGAAGCCGGCCTGGTGAAATTCGACTTTTTGGGTTTGCGTACCCTGACCATTATCGATTGGGCGCTGAAAACCATTAACAGCAAGCGCGCCAAGGAAAATCTGCCCTCGGTCGAGATTGAGCATATTCCGCTTGATGATGAAGCGTCGTACACCCTGCTTAAAAAAGCCCAGACCACTGCGGTGTTCCAGCTCGAATCCCGAGGCATGAAAGACCTGATCCGCCGCCTGCAGCCTGACAACATTGAAGACATGATCGCCCTGGTGGCACTGTTTCGTCCCGGCCCGCTGGAATCCGGCATGGTGGACGACTTTATCAACCGGAAACACGGCCGTGCCAAGGTGGCATATCCGCACCCGGATTTTGAACACGAAAGCCTGAAAGAAGTCCTCGAACCCACCTACGGCGTTATTGTTTATCAGGAACAGGTGATGCAAATCGCCCAGGTACTGGCCGGCTACACCCTCGGTGGCGCGGATATGCTGCGACGGGCAATGGGTAAGAAAAAACCGGAAGAAATGGCCAAGCAGCGGGATATTTTCCGCAGCGGTGCCATTGATACCGGAGTCGATCCTGATCTGGCGATGAAAATTTTTGACCTGGTGGAGAAGTTTGCCGGTTACGGTTTTAACAAATCCCACTCGGCCGCCTATGCTGTGGTGTCGTACCAGACATTGTGGCTGAAACAGCATTATCCGGCACCTTTTATGGCGGCGGTATTAACCTCCGACATGCAGAACACCGACAAGGTCGTGATCTTCTTTGAAGAGTGTCGGGAAATGGGGCTGGAGCTGGTCTTGCCCGATGTGAACCAGTCACACTTCGGTTTTACCGTTAACGATGACGGTGCGATTGTATACGGATTGGGAGCCGTGAAAGGCGTAGGTGAAGGGCCGATTGAGGCCATTATTGCCGCCCGCGAAGCCGGTCAACCCTTCCAGGACCTGTTTGATTTTTGTCAGCGTGTAGACGGTAAAAAACTCAACAAACGAGTACTCGAAGCCCTGGTTCGTTGTGGCGCATTTGATGCCCTGCCGGTTGCTGCCCCCCGGGCAGTGCTGATGGCCAGTATCGAGGACGCGATGAAAAGCGCCGGTCAGACTGCTGCCAACGAAGCCGCCGGCATGATGGATCTGTTTGGTGAGGTACAGGCCGAAGAAGCGGTGGGTGCCGATCCGTACGAACGTTTCCGCAAGCTGCGAGACTGGACGCTAAAAGAACGTCTGCAAGGTGAAAAAGATACCCTTGGCCTGTTTGTAACAGGACACCCGTTCGATGAATACGAAGCGGAAGTGCGGCAGCTGGCTCCTGCCAAACTGGCCAACCTGCAAGACAGCAAAAAACCGCAGAAACTGGCCGGGTTGGTGGTGGATATGCGTTTGATGAAAAACAAGCGCGGTGAAAACATGTGTTTTGTCACCCTGGATGATCGCTCTGGCCGGATGGAAGTGGCGCTGTTTTCAGATGTTTATGAACAGGTACGGGAAGTGGTTGCCAAAGACAAGGTGCTGATTGTGGAAGCCCAGATCAGCAACGACTCGTATTCTGGTGGTTTGAAAGCCATTGGTCGTTCCGCCATGGAAATCACCCAGGCCCGTTTGAATTTCGCCCAATCAATCCGTATTCACATGAATGGTGAACAATTGGATGATACCTTTTGCCGGTCACTTGGGCAGTTATTACAGCCGTTGGAAGGAGGCTGCCCGGTGGTGCTGGACTATCGTAACGAGACCGCCCGTTGTGATATTCGCCTCGGCGAAGAATGGCGGGTTAACCCAACCGATGAACAGCTGCTGCAACTACGCTATGAATTTGGTGAGCAAGCGGTCGAACTGGTGTTCGGCTAGCCTGATGTCGACAGCAGCACGATGACGGGGAGAGCGTAGTGATGGCAAGCACCCCTGAGGTGGAGTCCGGGTTACTGGCAACGTCACTGGCAGAAGTTCTGGCCCGGCGGATAACGCCAGCCGGTCGGATCTGGGTCGGATTCAGTGGTGGTATGGATTCATGTGTGTTGCTGCATTTGTTGGCGCATTGGTGGCAACAGCAAGGTGGCGCTTCGTTATGCGCCGGATTACACGCCATCCATGTTCACCACGGCTTGATGGCCGAAGCCGATGAGTGGGTCGATTTTTGCCAGCAACAGTGTCAGCAACTGGGAATACCACTGGTGGTTGAACGGGTCACGTTAGGAGGTCGTCAAGACGGCCTTGAACAGGCGGCCCGGCAAGCGCGTTACGAGGTTTTTCAGCATTATTGCCAAGAGCACGACTGGCTGCTGTTAGGGCACCATGCTGACGATCAGGTCGAAACCCTGTTCAGCCGCCTGACCCGGGGCAGTGGCTTGGGCGGCCTGGGGATGCCTCAAGTGCGCTATTTGTCGTCAGACGGCAAAGGCCATGCTCCCCGGTTGTTACGGCCGTTACTGGCTTGCTCCCGGCAACAATTGCGTCAGTACGCCCAGACACACCAACTCAACTGGATAGAAGACCCCTCCAATCAGGATACCCGGCTGGAACGGAACTGGTGGCGGCAACATCTGTTACCGCAATTGTCGCAGCGGTTTCCTGGCCGTGAGCACTCACTCAAGCGTACGGTACGGCGTCTGGCAGCGGATAAATCCGCCTTTGACCATCTGTTGGCACCAGTACTGGCGGAATGTGTGGCTGCCGATCAATGGCCCGGCAGTGTCGGCCCCTGTCTGGATATTCAGGCCTGGCAAGGGCAAGCGGCGGTATTACACGAGCCATTACTGTTTGCCTGGTTACAGCAAGCCGGTGTTGATGTCGCCAGTGAAGCCCGGCTGGGTTCGCTGGTCAAACAGGCGTTATATGCCGCTGCCGATGCACAGGTGCTGATAGAACTGGGAGATGTGCAGGTGCGGCGCTTCCGGGGACGTTTGCATCTGGTACAGACTGAGCGTGACTGGCCCATAACCCCGGCCACTACCCTGGTATTAACCGATCCGGGTGTGCCGGTGACGACCACCCGCTTGTTGTTCTGGTCGGTTGGTGAGCTGGTGCTGGCAGAGGCCAATCGTGCTACACCTGCGGGCATTATCAGGCCAGGGGAGTATCAGTTGACGAATCTGTTACAGATTCAGGTATCGTTTCAGGCGCATACTCAGGGGTCGAACACGCCAAGATTACGACCGCCAGGGCGTCCTTCCAAATCATTGAAACAACTCTGGCAAGAAGCCGGTATTCCCCCTTGGTTACGGCCGCATTGGCCGCTGTTACTGCAGCAGAAAACGCTGGTGGCGGTGGTGGGAGTTGCCTGCGACCAGGCAGTGGCAGCGGACGCTGACCAGGGTGGCTGTACGCTGCTATGGCAGTCTGGAGTGCTGTGCTCCGGCGACTAGCGGCGGAACCGGTGGTTATTTCCAGACTCTACCCCTTAACGTCGTTCGACGGTCTGCCCGATGACCTGCTGGCCAGAGAGCCGGTTGGGTTGACGTGTAGCGTCAAGTCAGCGGACGGATCGCTGGCAGCCAACATAGACAGAAACAACGAGGATACATGCAACAAGGTCTGACCACAGGATTGGTGATATTGATCACAGGTGTAGCGGTCGCAGGATATTGGCAGGTTAGGGAGCCACATTGGCCGACATTTTTCCCTGAAATACGTGAGCACTTGGGAATAAATTCGGTGGAGCCGTCGTTATCTCTGACTGGCCAACAGATACCTGCTATTCAGGCCGGTGCAGATGAGGCCGGTGCAGATGAGGCCGGTGCAGATGAGGCCGGTGCAGATGAGGCCGGTGCAGATGAGGCCGGTGTGGGTGCGACTGCAACCTTGCCTTCGGCAGCGATAGCGGGCACTGACCCGCTGACCGAGTCTGATTCGTCCGCGAATACGGATCAGAGACATGACCAGACCGGCGCGAGCCAGTCAGCGGATCATAACGCCATCAAGGCGGTGTCCTCCGCAGCAGCAGACCCGAAGCAGCAGGAAACCACCTCAAAACCATCGCCGGTACAGTCTCGGGAACCGTCTCTGGAACAACCAAAGAACAAGAATACCGCTGTCAAAATCCAGGAAAATGTGGCGGAGTGGCAACCACCGACCGAGCAGCAACAAGCGCTGGAAGAGGATATGCTGCAGTCAGAAAACCCGCCATTAAACCTGCGATTACCCGATAGCCTTGAACAAGAGCCGTACAATTTCAGTACCAACCCGGCGCTGCTGCCCAATGTATTTAATACACAGCAACCTGCATCGGTGCTGGATATGTCGGGCAAACTGTACTGGGATGAATCGGAAGAGGCGGAGACCAAACCAATGCGGGAAAATATTACCGGCGCTGAAGTTGAGTTACGTTTTCGTTTACCTTGAACGCTGCCCGCCAATAACACGCTGGAGCAGGCCAACAAGCTGGAGCAGGCAGAAGGAAATTGGCGATAGGCGATAGGCGAAAACACAGGGAGGCAAAGCCTCCCCGGCAAGCATAAATCCAGCGGTATCTACCGGCTCAGGAAATAGCCATTCCCAACCCCAATACGGCGATATAACCCACGCTATAAGCCAGCAGCAATGCCAGGCTATAGCGCAGGTAAGTACCGAATGTCAGTGCTTCAATTTTGCTCATGGCGACAATCCCGGCCGCCGAACCAATGATCAGCAACGAACCACCCACACCCACGGCGTAAGTTAACGACAGCCATTCGGCCAGGTTCATGCTGACGTCGGCTTTCAGCAAGGCGGCGGTTAATGGCACGTTATCAATCAAGGATGACAACAACCCCATCAGGTAGTTGGCCGACCAGGCGGGCAGGTGCTCGTACAGCTTGACGAAGGTATCGAGGGCGTGGATCTCTTTCAACGCGCCGACCAGCAACAGAATGCCAAGGAAAAACAACAAGGTATCGAATTCGATCTGGCGAACGTAATCCAGAATCGGATCATTGACCGTATCTTCACCGTACAGATGCGCTACCAGAAACATCACTGCCAGACCCGTCAGAAAGCTCAGTACCGGCGGAATATCAAACAGCACATTACCGGCAATGGTGGAGAGAATGGTAAACAGGAAAATAATCGCAATGGCGGAGTCGACCCTTTGCAGGACATGGGTCTTGTGCTGAATGATGGCAGTATCGGTGAGTGGAGCGGACAGTATGGTGGCGAGTAACAAAACAGCCAGCAGCGAGGGCATCGACAGCAACAGCAGGTTGGTGATCGAGACCTTGCCTTCAAGGAAAATCATCAGGGTGGTGACATCACCGGTAATCATGGCGACCCCGCCAGAGTTGACGGCGAATACCACCAGAGTGGCAAAACGCAGGGTTTTGGGGGTCGGCAGGTTCAGCGACAGAATCAGGGCGATGGAAATCAGGGTGGCGGTGATGTTATCGGCTAACGAAGAAAACACAAACGAGAACAGGCCAGTCAGAAATAACAATTTGCGTTCGGATATCTGGCTGGGCAGTACCTTGTAAATCAGGCTTTCGATCATGCCTTTTTTGTTCAGATACACCACAAAAGTCATGGCGGCCAACAAAAACAGCCAGAGGCTGGCGATTTCGCCAATATTTTCTTCCAGACCATCAATCACACGCTGATGCTCGGCGGGATCAGGGTTGCTGCTACTGAATACAAACAGCAAGACCCAGGCAAGAGCGCCAAAGAAGAGCACCGATTGTGCTTTGTTGATATGGATGATTTCTTCGAGGACAACGGATAGCAGGCCAAGAACGGCCAAGCCTATCAGCAGGTATTGCAGTATATCTGTCATGCGGGCTCCGAATCGATGAAAGACTTCGTTCACCAGACATCACGGTAGCCGTATTGAGAGGGAAGAAGTATCCATCTCCAATAAAATAGTAAGGCGGCTATTCTAGAGCAGAAAACATTCGTGAAATAGTAGTTAATTAACGAACATTGCAATACTTTGGTGTTGATAATCGTACGAAAATCAAGCCTTCAGGCGTACAAAGTCGTCACTTTTGAAGGGCTGCGGGGTAAGATGGCGAGAAAGTGTCGTGCGGGCGGGTGTCAGTCTGTGGAAACAACATCCAAGTCATTTCCTCTTGGGCGCGGACTTAAGTGGCCGGGGTTGTATCGGCCGGAGTGGCATTCCAGTCACATAACAATTCCGCCAGTACGTGGGCCTGTACATGCAGTGCTTCCAGTTCTTCCGGTGTATCTCGTGAGCCAGAGAACAGTGGGATGGTACGCAGCCGGGATACCAGCGGGTGGGATGGATTGGCAAAACGGTTTTTCTCGATGTTCCAGCGGATATTCGCCGTGAGCATGCGGAAAAAACTCAGCTTGGTGGCGAGGGAAAACGTCGAGAAATCGGTAATATCACGAAAATGCTCATAGTCGACACCGGCGAGGATGGCATTGCGGGTTTTAACACGTAACGAAGCCGAACGACGATCATCGAGCACCATGGCCATTACGCCAAGCAATTCCCCTGCGCTGATAATATTGATGGTCTCACTGTTGTCATCTGCCATCACTTCCAGCTCGCCACGCAAGAGAAAATAAAGAATATTGGCAGGGGCATCCTTGTGCAGAATGAGTTCTCCCTGTTCGGCAAAACCGAATTGGGTCTGAGACATCAGCAGTTCGAATTGCGTTTGATCGGTACTGATCAGTTCTTTGTAAAAAGTTACACCAGCCAGAAGACGATGAAGGGTATCCGGCGGGCAATCCTCACGAGTGATACGTCGCATAGATTTTCCAGCAATAATAAGGGTTAGAATTGGGCGACTATAGCACGGCAGATTATGTCCGCTATTGCATAGATCAACAGGAATCCGACTTTCATTTTTTTGAAAAGAAAAAATCCAGCCACGATTCACTGCTAAAAAATGATTATTTAACAAATAGTTAGATAAATTTTCTACTACTCTGTGAAATAGCCAAACGAATAATGCTGCCCTGTAGGGGACATCTATTTAATCCGGTGCTCACTCTGGGCTACCGGATGGTTTCGAATCACGAAGCCGACTTGCAGGCCTGA